>CAZKSE010000056.1:0-19353 GCA_964555305.1 uncultured Rhodobacter sp.
GAGCCCCCGCTCGCCGCGCGCGGACCCCTGCGGGGCCGCGGGGCGGGACGCGAGCTGAGGGAAAGGGTTGCAAACATGACGTTTTTTCGCGCCTTCGACTGGCCGCCGGTGTGGTTGGCGGGGTTCGTGCTGCTCGCGCTGCTGACGGCGATGCCGGTTGCGGGGGGCGCGTTGGGGCTGGTGCTGGTGGGGCTGGGCGGGGCCGCTGTGGCGGTCGGGCTGGGGCTGATGGGGCTCGCGGTGCGGGAGATGACGCGGGCGCGCACGACGGTCATTCCGGGGCGCGATCCCTCGGCGCTGGTCACGCGCGGGGTCTTCCGGTTCTCGCGCAACCCCATCTATCTGGGCGATCTTTTGCTCCTCGCGGGGATTTCGTTGGTCTGGCAGTCCTGGGTCGGGTTGGCGCTGGTGCCGGTGTTGGGCTGGGTGCTGACGCGGCGGTTCATCCGGCACGAGGAGGCGCGGCTGCGCGCGGCGTTCGGGGCCGAGGCGGAGGCGTGGATGGCGCGGGTGCGGCGGTGGCTGTGACGGATCCGGTGAATCGCGGGCGGAGATGCCGGGCGGGCGTGATGGTGAACGGGATCTTGACGGGGCGGCCGCAGGCATGTGGCGCGGCAGCGGCCAGATCGGGTCCGACGCCTTGTTTTGTTGGGAAATCGGCGTATGGCAAACGTATGGCAAGCGTATGGCAAGCGTATGGCAAACGTATGGCAGTTTCCGCCAGTGCAGGCCGAAGCCAGCGAAAATGGCGGGAGGTCGCAACGGTTCGGGGCGGGGAACGGGCCCCGGCGTGGCATGAGGCCAGATGGTGATACTGAACGAGCCCAAGTGAACCCGGGGCTACGGCGTCGCGACGGAGCCGGTAATCGGGGGCGCGCCACTGCGCGCTAACTGCGATGCCCGAGGCAAGCGCCCGGAACGCACCAGAGAGGCACGGCCCCGCGCCGCGCGCGCCAGCGCGCGGCGCCCGGCCCAACGCGAGGAGAGTTGTGCGCGGAACGCGCACAGCTGGACGAGGGGCGGGAGCCGCGTGGAGTCCCCCCCGGGTGCGGGGGTGGCCGGGGCCTCAGGTCCGGGCGCCGGCGAAGCGGGCGGCCCATTCCTCGCGCGCCTCGTCGGTGATCTTGGCGAAGAGCACTTCGGGCACGGTGAAGGCGTGGCCGGCGGGCAAATGCGCCAGCGCCGTGGCCAGGTCGCCGGGCCAGGACCAATCCGCGCAGTCGAGCGAGGCCATCATCGACCAGGCGGCATCGGGGATGAAGGGGCGCGACAGGACCGCGTAGAGCCGGATCAGGTTCAGCGCCAGCCGCACCTGCATCGCCGCCGTCTCGGGGTCGGTCTTGAAGGTGGACCAGGGCGCCGCCTCCTGCAGGTATTCGTTGCCCAGAACCCAGATCGCGCGCAGCTCGGTGGCGGACTTGCGAACCTCCATCGCCTCCATCTGCGTCTCGTAGGCGCGGATGCGGGTTTCCAGCGCCTGCACCAGCGCGGTCTCGCGCCCGCCCCAGGTGCCGCCTTCGGGCACCGTCTCGCCGAATTTCGAGCGACAGAACTTGGTCACGCGGCTGACGAAATTGCCCAGCACATCGGCGAGGTCCTTGTTCACGCTCGCCTGGAAGTTTTCCCAGGTGAATTCGCTGTCGGAGCTTTCCGGCGCGTGGCTGAGAAGCCACCAGCGCCAGTAATCGGCGGGCAGGATCTCCAGCGCCTGGTCCATGAAGACGCCGCGGCCCTGGCTGGTCGAGAACTGGCCGCCGTCGTAGTTCAGGTAGTTGAAGCTTTTTATGTAATCCACCAGCTTCCACGGCTCGCCCGAGCCCATCAGCGTCGCGGGGAAGCTGAGCGTGTGGAAGGGGACGTTGTCCTTGCCCATGAACTGGATGTAGCGCACGTCGCCGGCGCCCTTGTCGGTGCGCCACCAGCGTTCCCAGGCGGCGTCGTCCTTGCCCTGCGCCTCGGCCCATTCGGCGGTGGCGGCGATGTATTCGATGGGCGCGTCGAACCAGACGTAGAAGACCTTGCCCTCCATGCCGGGCCAGTCCTGCTCGCCGTCCTTGACCGGGATGCCCCAGTCGAGGTCGCGGGTGATGCCGCGATCCTGCAGCCCGTCGCCATCGTGCAGCCATTTCTTCGCGATGGAGGTGGTCAGGATCGGCCAGCCCTTCTGGCTGTCGATCCACTGGTCGAGCTTCTCGCGCATTGCCGACTGACGCAGATAGAGGTGCTTGGTCTCGCGCACCTCCAGATCCGTCGCGCCCGAGATAGCCGAGCGCGGGTCGATCAGGTCCGTCGGGTCGAGCTGCTTGGTGCAGTTCTCGCACTGATCGCCGCGGGCGCGGTCGTAGCCGCAGTTGGGGCAGGTCCCCTCGATGTAGCGGTCGGGCAGGAAGCGGCCGTCGGTGCGGGAATAGACCTGCTTCTCGCTCACCTCGGAGATCAGGCCGGCGGCGCGCAGGCGGCCGGCGAAATGCTGGGTCAGCCGGTGGTTCTGCGGGCTGGACGAGCGGCCGTAATGGTCGAACGAAAGCCGGAAGCCGTGAGCAAGGTCGGACTGCACCTGATGCATCCGGGCGCAGTAATCGGCCACCGGCTCGCCGGTCTTGGCGGCGGCCAGTTCGGCCGGGGTGCCGTGCTCGTCGGTGGCGCAGATGAACATCACCTCGTGCCCGCGCGCGCGCATGTAGCGGGCATAGAGATCGGCGGGCAGCTGGCTGCCGACCAGATTGCCCAGATGCTTGATCCCGTTGATATAGGGAAGTGCCGAAGTGATGAGAATCCGCGCCATCTGTCGCTTCCGTTCCGGTGCCTGTTGCGCCGGCGGGACCGCCGGGGCGTCGCGCCCCCATTAGCGCAAGGCCGACCGGCCCGCCAGTGCGGTGTGCGCTCGGTCGGAACGGGGTGCCGGGTCAGTTGTCAGCGATTGATCGCGCCCGATTGACCGCAGGTTGGCAAAGCGGCACTCTGATAGAACGCGGTCCCGCCGCGCGTGATACAGGATCCCACCATGCCGGATTTCCCCAGACCTGCCCCGCTGCCCGTCTTGCTGCCCGTGCTTCTGCCCGCGCTGTTGCCCGCTTTGGCCACGGCCACGCTGATCGCCTCTGCCACCGCGCCGTGGGCGCAGGAGGCGGGCTTTGCGGTGGAATTGTCGCAGGCCCCCGGCAGTTTCGAGGCGCTGCGCGTCACCGTCCACCAGTTCGGCCCCGCGGTCGAGCCCGCCTCGGGCTATGTCCGGGGCTGCCGCGGCCATGTCGCGGGCGAGGGGGCGGCGGCGCTGTTCGATCTGCCCGAGCGTCTGGACACACTGGCCTTCACCGCGCATGGCGCCGGGCTGGTGAGCCTGGTCGTCGAGACGCCGGACGGGCTTTTCCGCTGCGCCCATGCCGAGGATGGCGCGACCGCCGTGGCGCAGATCGCCGGCGCGGCGGCAGGGCGCTACCGGGTCTGGGCCGGCGTCGAGGAGGATGCGGCGGTGGCCGCGCAGATCGTCGCGGCGGATCGCCCGATCTCGGGGATCGAGCTGACCGGGCTGGATTTCGCGCAGCTCGGCGCGCCGCGGTCGGGGCGGCATCTGTTCACCGCCACGCCCGAGACCGGGCGGCAGATCCTGGTCGCGGGCGGCCGGCTTTTCCCCGAGGAGCCGATGATCCCGCTCTCGGGCGAGTATTGCCCGGGCTACAGCCGGCTGGACGCGGCCGATGCGGTGCTGGTGCTGGACGAACCCGAGCGGCGGTTGAGCGTGTTTGCGCTTTCCGAACGCGACCTGACGCTGGCGGTGGCGGCCCCGGACGGGCGGGTGCTGTGCAATGACGACGCCTATGGGCTGAACCCGGCGGTGACCTTCGAGGCCGCGCCCGAGGGCGAGTATCACGTCTTCGTCGGCGCCTTCGGCAGCGGCCGGACGGGCGATCTTTACGACCTTTACGCCACGCCCGGCGCGCCGCAATTCGGCGAGCCGGGGGCCGAGCCCGAGGGGCCGCCGCGGATGGGGTATCTGTCGCACGATCCGCGCCGCGCCGCGCGGGGCCAGCATCTGGCGACCGGCACGATCGTCGCCGCGGCGCCGGTCGATGATCTGGTGCCGGGACAGTTTTGCAGCGGCCATGTCGGCACCGACGCGCCCGATGTGGTGCTGACCGTCACCGACCCGGCCGAGGCGCTGTCGCTCTATGCGCTGTCGACGACCGATCTGGTGATCGCCGTGCGCGGGCCCGACGGCGAATGGCTCTGCAACGACGACAGCCAGGGGATCAACCCGGCGGTCACTTTCGACGGGGCGCTGCCGGGCGATTACCATGTCTTCGTCGGCGCCTTCGCCCTGGAGGCCGAGGGGGTCTACGCGCTATTCGCCGCCGATGGCGCGCCCAACTGGGAGGCCGCGCAGACCGCCGCGCCCGAGACGCTGAACGCCCAGGCCGAGCCCGAACTGGCGCGCATCCCCTTCGGCCCCCAGACGCGGCCCGATCCGCGCTTCGTCTTCGATATCGCGCGCAGCAGCTTCGAGGCCTTCGGGCTGGGCGATGACTGCGCGGGCTATATCGATCCGACACGGCCCGACCTGGTGATCGCCGCCGGGGCCGATCTGGCGCAGATCATGGTCTACATGGTCGCCGATGTGGACGGCACGCTGGCCGTCGTCGGCCCCGACGGCACGCTATACTGCAACGACGATTTCGAGGGGCTGCACCCGGGGATCCTGATCCCCTATCCCGACCCCGGCGACTACGCGATCTTTGCCGGCAGTTTCGACGGCAGCGGCGGGCCGGCGACGCTGGGCGTCACCGTGTCGAACCCGGTCTGGACGATGGACCGTGAAGGCTGACGACTGGGAAGGCTGACGACCTTTGCGCAGGCAAGATCCGGGGCGCCGGCCGACGCCCCGACCGCATGTGCTGCGCAGGCCGGACGCGCAGGTGTTTCGGGTCAGAGGCGGTGACAGTCGCGCCGGCTCAGGGAATGATCCGCGTGTAGCGCGCCCCGGCCAGCGACGCCCCGGCGATCAGCCCGGACTGGCCGAAGACCACCGCGATCACCGGCGAGAAGAGCGCCGTCGTCTCCACCCCGGCGGAACCGCCGCGCTCGGGCACCGCGTAGCGGATGTCGGCCGAGGCCGCCCAGCCTTCGGAGGCGCGGAAATCGGCCAGCGCCTGCGGGGTCATGAAGAACAGCACATGCGCATATTGCTGCGCGCCGATCTGCAGCCCCAGGCTGGCGCGGGTGGCGGAATAGTAATCCACCGTCACGTCATTGATGCGCAGCGCCCCCTGCCCGTATGCCCCGCCGACGAAGAGCCCCGCCTCGCTGACCAGCGGCATGTAGAGGATGCCGTGGGCATTGGCGAAAAGCGGCGCCAGATCGGGGTAGTTGGACCTGAGGAAATCGCGGGTGGCATCGACGCGGGCATCCAGGCGGTCGGCGTTGAAGCTGCCCACGGGATTGCCACAGGCGGCGAGCGCAAGCGTCATGGCGCCGCTGGCGAGCAGCGCTCTGCGGGTGATGTTGGACATGCTCTGCCTCGTGGTTGACGGATGGGGTCTTGGCGCGCCCCTTGCGATAGGCGCGAAGTATAGGGGCTGCGCGCGGCTTTGTCACCACGTCTCGTAGGGTCTCGGCAAAAGGGCGCGCTGGCCCGAAGGGGTGCTCAGCGCGCCAGGACGCGCGCCGCTTCCGGGGCGTAATAGGTCAGGATCGCGTCGCAGCCGGCGCGCTTGAAGGCGAGCAGGCTTTCGAGCATCACCTTCTCGCCGTCGAGCCAGCCGTTCTGCGCCGCGGCCTGCAGCATCGCGTATTCGCCCGACACCTGGTAGGCCGAGACCGGCACGCCGAATTCGTCCTTGGCGGCGCGGCAGATGTCCAGATAGGGCATCCCCGGCTTGACCATGACCATGTCCGCCCCCTCGTCGAGGTCGCGGGCGATGCAGCGCAGCGCCTCCAGCCGGTTGGCGGGGTCGATCTGGTAGGTCTTCTTGTCGCCCACCAGCCGTCCCGAGGCGCCGACGGCATCGCGGAAGGGCCCGTAGAAGCCGGAGGCGAATTTCGCCGCGTAGGACAGGATCGCCACCCCCCGGTGGCCCGCGCTCTCCAGCGCCAGGCGGATCGCGCCGATGCGTCCGTCCATCATGTCCGAGGGGCCGAGGATGTCGGCGCCGGCATCGGCCTGCGCCAGCGCCATCTTGACCAGCGCCGCCACCGTCTCGTCGTTGAGGATCTGGCCCTCGACGACGAAGCCGTCATGGCCGTTGATGTTGTAGGGATCGAGCGCGATGTCGGTCATCACGGCCAGATCGGGCATGTCGGCCTTCAGCGCCCGGATCGCGCGGTTGGTCAGGTTCTCGGGGTTCCAGGCCTCGGCACAATCCTCGGTGCGCAGGGACTGGTCGGTATAGGGGAAAAGGCAGATCGTGGTGATGCCCAGCTCATGCGCCTCTGCCGCCTTGCGGCGCAGCATGTCGATCGACAGCCGCGCCACGCCGGGCATCGATGGGATCGGTTCCTCCACCCCCTCGCCCTCGCGGACGAAGACGGGCCAGATCAGGTCGCTGGCCGACAGGCGGTGCTCGGCGACCAGCTCGCGCAGCGCGGCGGTCCGGCGCAGGCGGCGCAGGCGCGCGGCGGGGTAGGGGGCGGGGGGGTGAACGGGCATGAGGCAGTCCTTTCTCGGCCTTCCGGTGGTGCCATGCGGGCGCGGCGATCTCAACCCCGGCTTGGCCCCGTTCTGGCCCCCGTCTGGCCCCGCTCTGGACCGTCCTGGCCCGGTTTGCGACAGTTCTGCCTGACGGGGACGGAAGCGGGCCGCCGATCGCGCGACTGGGCCCTTGGCCCGGTGCGCATCGGGCGCTAGGTAGGGGGCTCAACGCCGGAGATGCCACTTGGGCCCTTATGACAGTGTCTTCACGCTGATCGACCTGAGGTCGTTTTCGAACCTCTGGTTCTGGATCGTGCTGGCCGTCACCTGGTCGGTGGCGTCGCATTACGTCATCGGCGTGCCCTTCGACATGGTGCTGCGTGCGCGCCGCCAGGGCGGCACGGCGATGGCCGATCTGGAATCCATGGTCGAATTGCAATTGCGCCGCCGGTCGCGGATCTTCCGGTCGGGCGGGGTCTGGCTGGTGGGGATCTGGACGGGCCTGCTGACGGTCATCGCGCTCCTGGGTTTCTGGTATCGGATCGAATTCGCCCAGGCGCTGGCGCTTCTGGCGGTGCCGCTGACCGCGGTCATGGCGCTGAGTCTGCAGCTGACCGCGCGACTGCGTCGCGAACGCCCCCGCGACGAGGCGCTGACCCGCCGGCTGACCTGGCACCGGCTGGTCATCCAGATCATCGGCGTGCTGTCGATCCTGATCACCGCGCTCTGGGGCATGTGGCACAATCTTTCGCTGAACGTGCTGGGCGGCTGAGGGGGCGGGACATGGCGGGCGAACGTGTGCAACTGGGCGGCGCGCCCGAAGGCTTCGATGCCGAGCTGCTGCGCCGCGAAGCGGCGCGCCGCAAGGGCCCGGTCATCCATGTCGCGCGCGACGACAAGCGGCTGGCGGCGATGCGCGCGGCGCTGGGCTTCTTCGCCCCCGATCTGCCGGTCCTGACCTTTCCGGCCTGGGACTGCCTGCCCTATGATCGCGTCTCGCCCAATCCCGAGATCGTCGCGCAGCGCATGGCGACGCTCGCCGCGCTGGCCGAGGGGTTCGAGGGGCCGTTCGCGTTGCTCACCACGCTCAACGCCGTAACCCAGCGGCTGCCCGCGCGCGAGACCGTGGCCGGGGCGTCCTTTCAGGCCAGCGTCGGGCGGCGCATCGACGAGGGGGCGCTGCGCGCCTGGCTTGCCCGCATGGGTTATTCCCCCAGCCCGACCGTGACCGAGCCCGGCGATTTTGCGGTGCGCGGCGGGATCATCGACATTTTCGCCTCCGGTCACGCCGAGCCGGTCCGGCTGGATCTTTTCGGCGATGTGCTGGACGGCTTGCGCCGTTTCGACCCGGCAAGCCAGCGCACGACCGGCAAGCTGGACCGGCTGGAGCTGGCCCCCGCCTCGGAGGTGATCCTGGACGAGCCTTCGATCGCGCGGTTCCGGCAGGCCTATCGGGCCGAGTTCGGCGCGGCCGGCAGCGACGATCCGCTCTACGAGGCGGTGAGTGCGGGGCGAAAGCAGCAGGGGATGGAGCATTGGCTGGGCTCCTTCCACGACCGGCTGGAGACGCTTTTCGACTATCTTCCCGACGCGCCGGTTATGCTGGACGACCAGACCGAACCCGCCCGCGCCGCGCGCTGGGAGGTAATCGCCGAGCAATACGACCACCGGCGCGAGGCCTTGTCGGCGCGCGGCCGGGTGGACACCGTCTACAAGCCCGCGCCGCCGGGGCTGCTTTATCTCGATGACGCGGCCTGGGCTGCGGCGCTGGCGCCCCTGCGGGTCATCCAGCTCTCGCCCCTGGCGCAGCCGCCCGGCCCCGGCGTGCTGGATGTGCAGGGCCGCGGCGGGCGCGACTTCGCCCCCGAGCGCCAGCGCGAGGACGTGAACATCTTCCAGGCGCTGTGCGACCATGTCGGCGCCGAACGCAAGGCCCGCGCGGTGGTCCTCGCCTCGTGGTCGGAGGGCGCGCGCGACCGCCTTGCGGGGCTTCTGGCCGAACATGGGCTGACCGATGCCGTCCCGGTCGCCGACGCGCGCGGGCTGAAGGGCAGGGGGGCGGTGCATCTGGCGGTCTGGCCGCTGGATACCGGGTTCGTCACGCCGGAGCTGGCGGTAATCTCGGAGCAGGATATCCTGGGCGAACGGCTGGTGCGCAGCCCCCGGCGCAAGCGCAAGGCCGAGAATTTCCTGACCGAGGCGCAGAGCGTCAGCCCGGGCGATCTGGTCGTCCATGTCGATCACGGCGTCGGCCGTTACACCGGGCTGGAAACGATCACCGCGATGGGCGCGCCGCACGAATGCCTGGCGCTGGAATATGCCGGCGGCGACCGGCTCTACCTGCCGGTCGAGAATATCGAGCTTCTCAGCCGGTTCGGGCATGAAGACGGGCTTCTGGACAAGCTGGGCGGCGGCGCCTGGCAGGCCAAGAAGGCGAAACTGAAGCAGCGCATCCGCGAGATCGCCGACAAGCTGATCCGCGTCGCCGCGGAGCGCGAGCTGCGCAAGGCACCCTCCCTGGAGCCGCCGGAGGGGATGTGGGACGCCTTCGCCGCGCGCTTCCCCTATGCCGAGACCGACGACCAGATGCGCGCCATCGAGGATGTGCTGGCCGATCTGGATCGCGGCCGCCCGATGGACCGGCTGATCGTCGGCGACGTGGGCTTCGGCAAGACCGAGGTGGCGATGCGCGCCGCCTTCGTCGCGGCGATGTCGGGCCTGCAGGTGGCGGTCATCGCGCCGACGACGCTTCTGGCGCGCCAGCATTACCACAGCTTCGCCGAACGCTTCCGCGGCTTCCCGCTGGTGGTGCGGCAGCTCTCCCGCTTCGTCCCGGCGAAGGAGGCCGCCGCCACCCGCACCGGGATCGCGGACGGCACCGTCGATATCGTCATCGGCACCCATGCGCTGCTGGCCAAGGCGGTGAAGTTCCGCAACCTCGGCCTGCTGGTCATCGACGAGGAGCAGCATTTCGGCGTCTCGCACAAGGAACGCCTGAAGGAGATGCGCTCGGACATCCATGTGCTGACGCTGACCGCAACGCCCATCCCGCGCACGCTGCAGCTGTCGCTTTCGGGCGTGCGGGACCTGTCGCTGATCGCCACGCCCCCCGTCGACCGGCTGTCGATCCGCACCTATGTCAGCGAATTCGACACCGTGACGCTGCGCGAGGCGCTCCTGCGCGAACGCTATCGCGGCGGGCAATCCTTCTTCGTCGTCCCCCGCGTCAAGGACCTGCCCGAGATCGAGGACTTCCTGCGCGAACATGTCCCCGAGGTCTCGGTGCTGGTCGCGCACGGCCAGATGGCGGCGGGCGAGCTGGACGAGCGGATGAACGCCTTCTACGACGGCAAGTACGACGTGCTTCTGGCCACCACCATCGTCGAATCCGGGCTGGATATCCCGCGCGCGAACACGATGATCGTGCACCGCGCCGACATGTTCGGCCTCTCGCAACTCTACCAGATCCGGGGTCGTGTGGGCCGCTCGAAGACCCGCGCCTATTGCTACCTGACGACAAGGCCGCGCACGCCGCTGACCCCGCAGGCGCAGCGCCGCCTGAAGCTTCTGGGCTCCATCGACAGCCTCGGCGCGGGCTTCACCATCGCCAGCCAGGACATGGACCTGCGCGGCGCCGGCAACATCCTGGGCGAGGAGCAGTCGGGCCATATCCGCGAAGTCGGCTATGAACTTTACCAGCAGATGCTGGAGGAAACGATCAGCCGCCTGCGCGCCGGCGATCTGGCCGACCTTTCCGACGGTCAATGGGCGCCGCAGATCAACCTCGGCGTCCCGGTCCTGATCCCCGAGGACTACGTCCCCGACCTCGATGTGCGTCTGGGCCTTTACCGCCGCCTCTCGACGCTGGAACGCAAGGTCGAGTTCGAGGGCTTCGCCGCCGAGCTGATCGACCGTTTCGGCCCCCTGCCGAAAGAAGTGAACACGCTGCTTGTCGTGGTGCGCATCAAGGCGATGTGCAAGCGCGCGCAGATCGCCCGTCTCGATGCCGGCCCGAAGGGCGCGACGATCCAGTTCCACATGGACAAGTTTCCCAACCCCAAGGGCCTCGTGGATTTCCTGCACGCAC
This sequence comes from uncultured Rhodobacter sp., assembly GCA_964555305.1. GTDB lineage: Bacteria > Pseudomonadota > Alphaproteobacteria > Rhodobacterales > Rhodobacteraceae > Pararhodobacter. The sequence continues at coordinate 10,713 of CAZKSE010000056.1, forward strand.
AGGGCCAGCAGGCGAAGATCCGCGACAACAAGGTGGTCGTGCGCCGGGACTGGACGGACGAAAAGGAAAAGCTGCGCGGCGCCTTCGCCCTGGCCCGCGATCTGGCGGAAAAGGCCAAAGCCGCCTGAGCATGCATTGCCCCCTGATCTGTCCTCAAATATCCTTGGCGTGAATGCCCCGTCAGGGGTAGGGGGCAGGCCGCCCCCGCCAAGGAAAGGATCCTCATGGCCCGCGCCGGCATCCCGCTTCTCGCCGTCCTGATCGACGCCGACAATTCCTCGCCGAAATGGGCCGAGGCGATTTTCGAGGAGATTGCCTCGCTCGGCGAAGCCTCGGTCCGCCGGATCTATGGTGATTTCTCGCGCTCGGCGATGAAGGGATGGTCGGACCTGATGCCGACGCTGGCGCTGGTGCCGCATCACCAGCCGGCCAATACCGTGGGCAAGAACGCCTCCGACATCGCGCTGGTGATCGACGCGATGGATCTGCTGCATTCGGGCCGCTTCGACGGCTTCGTGCTGATCTCGTCGGACAGCGACTTCACCCGGCTGGCCAGCCGCATCCGCGAACACGGGCTCGATGTCTACGGGATCGGCCAGCAGAAGACGCCCGAGGCGTTTCGCAAGGCCTGCAAGCGGTTCATCTTCGTCGAGAATCTGGGCACCGACCCCGAGCCCGATCCGCGCGACGCGCCCAAGCGCGACCAGCCGGCCGAGGCCGTGCCGCTGATCAAGGCCGCGATGCAGGCGATCGACAAGGATCAGGAGTGGTTCCCGCTGGGGCCGCTGGGCCAGAAGATCACCACCAACCATCCCGATTTCGACAGCCGCACCTACGGCTGCGCGAAACTGTCGGACCTGATCCGAAAGGCCGGCGGGTTCGAGACGCGGACCAGCGGTAACCAGCTGGAAGTGCGGCTGAAGCCGCGCAAGAAGGACTGAGCACCCGATGGGCCGGCGCCTCGGGCTGGCCATCCTTCTGGCGGCGGCGCTGCCGACCGGCACCATGGCCGATGATTGGCACCGCTGCCCCGGCAACGGCTGGCAGGTCACAGGCGCCAGCCCCGAGGAACACGCGCTGGTCTGCCAGGGCGTGGCCGGGGCAGCGGCCACGCTTGCCGCCTGCGGGGTGCGGATCGGGGCAGTGCCCCGGATCCGCGTGATTCAGGAATTGCCAAGATTCTGTGGCGGTCAGGTCATGGGTCTCTACGATCCGGCCGTGGACGAAATTGTGCTCGGCGATCCCGCGATCTGCGCCACGGCGCCGCCCGCGGGCAGTCTCTACGACCGCATCTCCCCCTCCGATGCCTTCGTCGCGATCGCCGCGCACGAAGCGGCGCATGCGATGCTCTACGCCGCTGGTCTGAAGATCGAGCGCTTCCTTGAGCACGAATATATCGCCGCGATCGTGCAGATGAGCGCCTTGCCGGAAGCGTCGCGCGCCCGGCTTCTCGAGCCGCTGAGGATCGGCGACGAGGTGCGCATCGGGCAGCTCAACCCCTTCATATACGCCTTCGCCCCGGATTATTTCATCGCCCTCGCCTGGACGCATTTCCAACGCGAACCCGATGGCTGTGCCTTTCTGCGCGCGATGGTCGAGGGGACGATCCGGCTGGAGGATTACGCGCCGTTCTGATGCCTCAGGGCACCCCGGCCAAAAGTTTCACTAAGGTTAATTTTTCTGATTTTGGAAGACTTTTCAATCATTTGAATATTTGTGCAAATTTGCACGGCGCGGGTCAACGCGGCGGGATCGAATAGGTCAGGCTGGCGCGCGCGGCGGGCTGGGTCTCGCCATCCGAGAAGATCAGCGCATCGCCCACGGCCAGCACGCGGCCCAGTTTCAGCAGCCGCGCCCGGGCGATCATGTCCCGCCCGGCCGCAGGCTTGCGCATGAAATCGATGGAGCAGCTGGTGGTCACCGACAGCGCCTTCGGCCCGATCATCGCCAGCAGGACCGCATACATCGCCAGATCCGCCAGCGCGAACATCGCCGGGCCCGAGACGGTGCCACCCGGCCGCAGATGCTTCTCATCGGCGAGCAGCCGCACATCGGCCTCCATCGACGCCACGCGTTCGACCCGGAAGTCGCTGGCGACCTGCGGAAACTCGGCCATCATGAAGGTGTTCAGTGCCTCGGCATCCATTTGCGGCGTCATGCTTCCCTCCCTGCACGCGGATCGCTAGAGTTTCGCCAAATGCTGCGGAGGGCAAGATGAGCGACGGATTGGTCGGCTATGACGTGACGGAACATGTGGCGACACTGACGCTGCAGCGGCCCGAGGCGCTGAATGCGCTCTCGGATGCGATGCTGGCCGCCCTGAAACACGCCTTCGAGCGTCTGGCCGAGGATCGGCGCGCCCGCGTCGCGATCCTGAAGGGGGCGGGCAAGGCGTTCTGCGCGGGCCACGACCTCAAGGAGATGCAGGCGGGCCGCGCGGCAAGCGACGGCGGGGCGCATTACTTTGCCGATCTCTTTGGCCGCTGCTCCGAGGTGATGCAGATGATCCCGACCCTGCCGCAGCCGGTCATCGCGCAGATCCACGGCATCGCGACGGCCGCCGGTTGCCAGCTGGTCGCCAGCTGCGACATGGCGGTCGCGGCCAGCGACGCGCGGTTCGGCGTGAATGGCGTGAACATCGGCCTCTTCTGTTCCACTCCGATGGTGGCGCTGACCCGGGCGATCCCGCGCAAGGCCGCGTTCGAGATGCTGACCACGGGCGAGTTCATCGGTGCGGATCGGGCCTGCGAGCTCGGCCTGATCAACCGCACCGCCGCGCCCGAGGATCTGGCGCAGGAGACCTTCGATCTGGCGCGCACCGTGGCCGGAAAGCTGACGGCGGCGGTCGGTATCGGCAAGCGTGCCTTCTACGATCAGGTCGAACTGCCACTGGCCAAGGCCTATGAGCTGACCGGCCAGGTGATGGTCGAGAACATGCTGCTGCGCGACACCAACGAAGGCATCACCGCCTTCATCGAAAAGCGCCGCCCCGACTGGGCCTGAACGGCTAGGGGCGACAGGACCAGCCCGCCCTCAACAGGGCGGGCGTAACGGATCGCTGATCTGTGCGACCATCCGCACCAGGTCGGCCTGACGTTGGGCGCCGGTCTTGGCGTGCACCGCCTTGAGATGCGTGCGCAGCGTTTCGATCGAGCGGCCGGTGCTGCGGGCGATGTCCTGCATCCGCCGGCCCGCCGCGATCTGCTGCATGAGGACCGCTTCAGCCCGCGTCAGCCCGTAAAGCCGTTCCAGCGCCTCGACATCGCCTTCGTAGCGCGCCTCGGGGTCGAGGAGGAAGATCGCGGCGAGCGGCTCGGTGACGGGGTCGGTGCCGCGCATCGCGGCATCGACCGGGCTGACGGCAAGCAGCAGTGGTGCCGCGCCATTGCGCGCGCGTACCGGGATCACATGCCGCCCCTCGCCCGGCAGGTCGGCGGCAAGGGCCGCATCGAAGGCCGCTCCGTGGATGAGGCGCGTCGTCTCGGGATCTTCGGCGACCAGTCGATCGTCGCGCAGATGCACGCCGCGCTCGTCGCCGAGCAGCGTGGCAGCCGCCGGATTGGCGTAACGGATCCGGCCGAAACGGTCGGTGATCAGCGTTGCCATGCGCAGAGCGTCGAAGACACAAGCGAAACTGCGCGCCTCGGCCTCCAGCCGGCGGACGAGGCCGGCAACCTTCATCGCGGCACGGAAATGCGGAATGTAGAGCTGCAAGCGGTCGGCATCCGCAGGGGTGAACGGGTCCTCACCCAGCGTACGGATCAGGCCCAGCGAAGCCACCAGACCGCTTTCCTCGATCGGGCTGAAGACGATCAGCGTGCTGTCGAAACCGCTGGGGGCGAAGAAGTCGCGAAAATAGGAGGATTGCAGCCAAACCTTCTCGGGCATCAGCATCCGTTCCGAGAATGGCCGGTTGGGCATGTGCCGGCCAAGCGGTATGCGGGGATCGTCGGCGTGGTTGGAAACGGCCATATAGGTGCGCACTTCGGCCTCGCTGAGACCCGCGTGGGTCATGGCCACGACCTCGAGCCGGACCGGATCGCCGAGGATGACCTGGGCCGCGCGCGCGCCAAAGACCGGCAACATCCGGTCGAGCACCGCGCCCCATTCCTCGAACCGCAGCGCAGCCTGATAGAATTGCGGCGTGATCTCCAGCGCCGTGGCGATCTCCGAACGGTCCATGGCCGCCTCCCCGACCACAAGCGCGAAGCGACCCGCGCACCACCCCTGCGGGAAAGGTTAACACGGATTCACCCGTTCACGTAGCCGTTTTGCGAAAGCGTGCGGAACCTTGCGCGCCCCTCAGGCGGCGCGCCAGTCGAAAAAGCCTTCGGGCGCGCGTGCGAGCAGGCGCCGGGCCAGTTCGCGACCCAGTGCGGCGCCATCCTCGATCGGGGCGGCTTCATTCTCGGCCAGCGCGTCAGAGCCATCGGGGCGCAGGATCTCGCCCCGCAACCTCAGGGTCGTTCCGTCCAGTTCCGCGAGACCAGCGATCGGTGTTTCGCACGAGCCGTCAAGCTCCGCGAGGAAAGCGCGTTCGGCGGACAGTCGGTGAGCGGTGGCCCGGTCGTGGATCGGCTCCAGCAGGCCCGCGACGCGGCCGTCATCGGCGCGCCGCTCGATGCCGATGGCGCCCTGGCCGACGGCGGGCAGCATCTCGTCCGGGGCGATGGCCGAGCGGGCGATCTGCCGCATGTCCAGCCGGTTGAGCCCGGCCATGGCCAGGAAGGTGCAATCTGCCACGCCATCGGCGAGCTTGCGAAGACGCGTCTGCACATTGCCGCGGAACTCGACCACCTGCAGATCCGGTCGCCGGTGCAGAAGCTGCGCGCGCCGCCGGAGGCTGGATGTGCCGACGACCTGGCCCGCTTGCAGATCGGCGATCCGCGCGACTGCGCCTGACACGAATGCATCGCGCACATCCTCGCGCGGCAGGTAGCAGTCCAGCAACAGACCCGCGGGCTGAAGCGTCGGCATGTCCTTCATCGAATGGACGGCGATGTCGATCCCGCCCGAAAGCAGGCTTTCCTCGATCTCGCGGGTGAAGAGGCCCTTGCCGCCGATCTCCTTCAGCGGCCGGTCGATGACGCGGTCGCCGGTGGTCTTGATGACCACGATCTCGAACGCCTCGGATGGCAGGTCGTGTGCGGCCATAAGGCGCGCGCGCGTCTCATGCGCCTGTGCAAGCGCCAAGGGCGAGCCGCGTGTTCCGATGCGCAGGGGCGAGGCGGGCGAGGGCAGGTCGAGTGTCATGCCACCTGCTTAGTCGCGCACCCGCGCCCGCGCAACCGCGAAGGCGTGGCTTGACTTTCCGGGCGCGCACGCGGACCAAGGCCGCAGACAAGGGAGAAGACGATGACCGCGGAAACTGCGCCCCGAAAGACGATCCTGCGTGCCCTGGCCGGCGAGGTGCAATCCGTGCCGCCGGTCTGGATGATGCGCCAGGCGGGGCGCTACCTGCCCGAATACCGCGCAACGCGCGCGCAGGCGGGTGATTTCCTGTCGCTCTGCTACAACCCCGAACTGGCGGCCGAGGTGACCTTGCAGCCGATCCGTCGCTACGGTTTCGACGCCTCGATTCTCTTTGCCGACATCCTGCTTCTGCCGCAGGCGCTGGGGGCGGATCTGTGGTTCGTCACCGGCGAGGGGCCACGGCTGTCGACCATCACCGAGGCGACGGGCGTGGCGGCGCTGAAGCCGAAGGAGGCGATCCACGAGACGCTCTCTCCCGTCTATGAGACGGTTCGCATCCTCGCGCGCGAATTGCCGCGCGAAGTCACGCTGATCGGCTTTGCCGGGGCGCCCTGGACGGTGGCAACCTACATGATTGCCGGGCGGGGAACACCCGACCAGGGCCCGGCGCATGCGATGAAGGCCGCCCAGCCTGAGGCTTTCGACGCGCTGATGGAGTTGCTGACCGAGGCGACGATCGACTACCTCTCGGCGCAGGTCGAGGCCGGAGCCGAGGTAGTGAAGATCTTCGACAGTTGGGCCGGCTCGCTGAAAGGCGCGGATTTCACCCGCTACGCGCTGGAACCCGCGCGGCGGATCATCGCGGCGCTCAAGGAACGGCACCCCGGGCTTCCGATCATCGCCTTTCCTCGCCAGGCGGGCGATCACTATATCGGCTTTGCGCGCGCCACGGGCGCCGATTGCGTGGCGATCGACAATTCGGTCGACGCGGACTGGGCCGCGCGCCATGTCCAGATCGACGGTTGCGTGCAGGGCAACCTTGCGCCGCATCACCTGGTCGAGGGCGGACCGGCGCTGGTCGAGGAGACAAGGCGGATCGTCCGCGCCTTCTCCGGCGGGCCGCATATCTTCAACCTGGGCCACGGCATCACCCCTGATGCCGACCCCGACAACGTCCACCGGATGCTCGAGGCGATCCGCGGCTAACTGGGGCGCGGCGATTTTCTCTTGTCGAAACCCCGTCAACGCATGAGGGCTACGAGAGGAGCGAGGTCTTCGATATCGTCCTCTTTGGCTACCCCCGGCGCTGATCCCCGGCGCTGATCGCCGGCGGCGCCGTGGCGCGCTCCCGCCCCTCGTCAGGCTGCACCTGCGGCGCAACCTTTCTCGTGTTGGGCCGGGCCGGGGGGCGTCGCCCCCCGGACCCCCGGGGCGGCGGCGCCCTTGCCGGTCAGTCCAGCAGCCGGCGGGCGATGACCTGGGCCTGGATTTCGCCCGCGCCTTCGAAGATGTTGAGGATCCGTGCGTCGCAGAGGACCCGGCTGATCGGGTATTCCAGTGCAAAACCGTTGCCGCCATGGATCTGCAGCGCGTTATCGGCGGCCGACCAGGCGACGCGGGCGGCCAGCAGCTTGGCCATCCCCGCCTCCAGGTCGCAGCGACGGTCGTGGTCTTTCTGCCAGGCCGAAAAATAGGTCAGCTGGCGCGCCACCATGATCTCGACCGCCATCATGGCAAGCTTGTCGGCGACCCGCGGGAAGGCGACCAGCGGTTTGCCAAACTGCTTGCGGTCCTCGGCATAGCGCAGACCCAGTTCCAGCGCGTTCTGCGCCACGCCGATGGCGCGGGCGGCGGTCTGGATGCGGGCTGATTCGAAGGTCTGCATCAGCTGCTTGAAGCCCTGGCCGGTGACGCCGCCCAGAAGGTTCTCGCCCTTCACGGGAAAGCCGTCGAAGGCCAGTTCGTATTCCTTCATACCGCGATAGCCCAACACCTCGATCTCGCCGCCGGTGATGCCCGCGTCGGGGAAGGGTGCTTCGTCGGTGCCCGGTGTTTTTTCGGCCAGAAACATCGACAGGCCGCGATAGTCGCTGGTCTCTGGCTCGGTCCGGGCGAGCAGCGTCATCACATGGGTGCGCGCGGCATGGGTGATCCAGGTCTTGTTGCCGGTGACCAACCAGTCCTCACCGTCCTTCGTGGCCCGCGTGCGCAAGGCGCCGAGGTCGGAGCCGGTATTGGGCTCGGTGAAGACCGCGGTGGGCAGGATCTCGCCGCTCGCCAGTTTCGGCAGCCATTGCGCCTTCTGCATATCGGTGCCGCCACACAGGATCAGTTCGGCGGCGATCTCGGACCGGGTGCCCAGCGAACCTACGCCGATATAGCCGCGGCTGAGTTCTTCCGACACGACGACCATCGAGGCCTTGCTGAGGCCGAGGCCGCCGAACTCCTCGGGGATGGTCAGGCCGAAGACGCCCATCTCGGCCAGCTGCTCGATGATCGGCATCGGGATCAGCTCGTCCTTGAGATGCCATTCATGCGCGAGCGGGCTGACCTGTTCGTCGGCGAAGCGGCGGAACTGGTCGCGTATCATTTCCAGTTCGTCATCGAGTCCGGTCGCGCCGAAGCTGGCCGCGCCCGCGGCCTCGCGCATGAGTGCGACAAGGGCCGCGCGGGCCTCGGGCGTGTTGCCGGTCATCAGGCGGGACACGGCCGGGGTCTGGAAGGCGGCCAAGTTCTCGGCGGCGAGGCCCAGATCGACGGGGCGCAGGATCTCCGTCTGGGTCATCGGCAGGCCGCCGACGATCTGGCCAAGGTATTCGGCATAGCCGATCTGCAGGATCAACGCCTCCATTTCGCCGAAGCGCCCGGCCTCGTGCAGGCGGGTGGACCAGGCCTGCAGCTGGCGCAGGCTCTCGACATAGGTGGCAAGCCAGGCAAGGCCGTGGGCGGCGCGCTGATGCATCTCCAGTGCCGCACCGCTGACGCGGCCGCCGGGCGCCACGCGGGACTGGACCGCCGCACGCGCACTTTCGAGCACCTTATCGAGCGCCGGGAGGGCGTCGGCGACCAGTTGCTGCAGGTCGTCGAGAACCGGCTTGCCGGCGGGGATGTCCTGGCCATCATGGGGCATCGGCGTCTCCTTGCGTTGGTGCCTGGCAGATAGGGCGTTTGCAGGTGCAGCGCAACAATAATTCCAGTTGTGCGGCCTTCAGGCAGTAATGTGTCGCATCTATTTTCCCCGTGCAGGCGCTGGCCCGGCACGGTAAGACCCCCGGACAACGGAGGGACGGAATGGACGGGCCGTTCGGGGGCCTGTCGGCGGGGGCCTTTCTGCTGGCTTGCGTGGTGACGATCTTCGCCGGATTCGTCAAAGGGGCGGTCGGCTTTGCCATGCCGCTGATCATGATCGCGGCCTTCTCCAGCTTCATGCCCCCCGACACGGCGCTTG
>CAZKSE010000057.1:0-14335 GCA_964555305.1 uncultured Rhodobacter sp.
CAGGTGCTAGTGCCCGTACGGGCGTGGAGGTTCGAGTCCTCTCCTGGGCACCATTGTCAAGCCCAAGCATCCAAGAAACACTGGATCATTGAGCCTTTCGTCCAAACATTCCGGAAATTGCTGGACAAGCCGCTCGACTGCCGGTGCCGTCACGGGTGCAGACGGAGTCGCGGCGCCCGTTCGCCGTTGATTGCATGGAGTTGGCAGGTGCGCGAGGCGTCGGCGTGTCACTTCGCAAGGTCCACCAACCAGTGCGTGAGCAATTGGCAGGCATCCATAAGGTCACTTGTTTCCATCCGCTCGTCAGGATTGTGGCTGCCGTTCTCGTTGCGCAAGAGCAGCATGGCGGTGGGCACGCCGGCGTCGGCAAAGGCGGCGGCATCGTGCGATCCGGGACTTTCCAGGCGTATGGCACTGAGTCCGATCTTCTTGGCGCGGTCTGACCAGTCGGCGATGATGAGGGGATCCATCTCGCCGATCATTGCCGAAGTGCGCCGACCAAGGTCGACCGTGACTCGATGCGCACCGGCGACCTCGTCTACAATGCGGTGAAGCTCGGCCTTCAGTTGGTTCAGGATGTTCGGATCGTAAGCTCGCACGTCAAGGCTGAAGTGGAAGCAACCGGGCACCACCGTCATCCCGTGCCGATCGGGGTCGGTATGAAACCGGCCGAAGGTCATCGCCACCGGCACGCCCAGTGCCTCCAGCTTGGCCCATTCCCGGTCCATTGCCATTGCCAAGGCAGCCCCGGCGATAGCCGCATCCCGCCGAAATCGGCGCGGCGTGCCGACATGGTCGTCCCGGCCGATGATCTGCGCGTTGGGGTAGCGGAAATTCCCGGGAATTCCCGTGCATATGCCCAGGGGCAATCCGGTGTCGAACAGGACCGGGGCCTGTTCGATATGCACCTCGACATAGGCGCGCAACTTCGCGGGATCGAGCGCTGCTTTTCCAGTGCGCAACCGGGCGACATCGCCCCCGGATGCGGCAATGTGATCGGCCAGTGTGCGGCCGGTGTCGTTACGCCGCACGCTGTCAAGCGCGTCGACGGGCAAACTGCCCAAGGCCGCACGGCTGCCGATATAGGAGGCGGGAAACCAGATGCTTTCCTCGGCCCGTATGCCCATCACGGTGACATCGAAAGGAACGACCGCACCTGCACGGCGCAGCGCCGCGCAGACGGTCAGCCCGGCCGCGACACCCACGGCTCCATCGAAATTGCCGCCCTTGGGAACGCTGTCGAGATGCGAGCCGATGACGACCGCCGGGGCGTCCGGATCGGTCCCGCGCAAGGTGGCATAGCTGTTCAACGCCGCGTCATGACGCAGTTCCAGTCCCAGTTCCCCGGCGAACTCGGCGAAGATTTCATGCGCCCGGTTCTCGCCATCGCCGTAGCTGTCGCGGGTGACGCCGACAGTATCCGCAGTCTTGCTCGCCAGACAGGAGAGGAAACGCTCCGCCACGGTCCGCTCGGCTTCCACGGCACTGCGAATTCTCTCAGCCGATAATGTCATCCCAGGACCGAGCGGATGGCGGCGGTGACCTTGTCGGTCAGTTCATCGATCTGGTCGTCGGTCATGATGAATGGCGGCGCGAGCAGAATGTGGTCGCCACGCCGCCCGTCGATCGTTCCCGACATCGGATAGCAGATAAGCCCCGCATCCATCGCCGCCTTCTTGATTTTTGCGGCGATCTTCCGGTCGGGATCGAATGGCGCCTTGGTCTCCCGGTCGTCGACCAGCTCGATCCCGCGAAAGAGACCGCGACCGCGGATGTCGCCGACATGCGGGTGCTGGCCCAGGGCCGTATGCAGCGCAGCGTCCAGCTTCTGGCCCAAGCCGGTAACGCGCGCGACGAGCCCCCGGTCAAGGAGTGCACGGACCACCGCCAGACCGGCCGCGGTCGCAACCGGATGTCCCAGATAGGTATGACCGTGCTGGAAGAACCCTGACCCTGAGGCGATCGCGTCATAGATGCTGCCCGAACACAACATCGCGCCGATGGGCTGATAGCCTGCTCCTAGGCCCTTCGCGATACAGAGGATGTCGGGCGCGATGCCGTCCGCCTCGCAGGCAAAGAGGTATCCGGTCCGCCCCATGCCGCACATGACCTCATCAAGGATCAGCAACACGCCATATCGGTCGCAGATCTCGCGGATGCGCCGAAAGTAGCCTTCAACGGCCGGTACGGCCCCTGCCGTCGCGCCCACCACCGGCTCTGCCACGAAAGCCATGACGGTGTCGGGGCCGAGGCGCTGGATCTCGTCCTCCAGTTCCTGCGCAGCGCGCTGGCCATAGTCGAAGGCGCTTTCATCCTCAGCCCGCAGCCGGTATTCGTAGCAGGGCGCGATATGGCTGACATCAAGCAGAAGCGGCCCAAACTGCGCACGGCGCCATTCGTTGCCGCCGGCGGCAAGGGCCCCGAGCGTATTGCCATGATAGCTTTGCTTCCGGGCAATGATGCGGCCGCGCTGCGGCTCGCCGTTCTCGACATGGTATTGTCGCGCCAGCTTCAGGGCAGCCTCGATCGCCTCGGAGCCCCCGGAGACGAAATAGACCCGCGCCAGATCGCCCGGTGCGTTCGCAATCAGCAATTCCGCCAAGGCCTCGGCAGGTTCCGAGGTGAAGAAGCCAGTATGCGCGAAGGCAAGCCGGTCAAGCTGAGCCTTGATTTCCTGCGTGACTTCAACATCGCCATGCCCGAGGCACGAGACCGCGGCACCGCCGGAGCCGTCAAAATAGCGCTTGCCGGCTGCGTCGATCAGGTAGCAGCCTTCGCCGGCGACGGCGACCGGGGGCATGACGCGCGTGTCGCGCGGGAAAACCTTGCTCATGTTCGGGTACTCTCTGTCTGGCGGGTGGGTGTCGCAAGAGACGACAAGATGCGCCGCGCGGTTTCGGCATCGGCGGGTGGCCGACCAATCAACTGCCCCATATCGGCAATCCGCGCCACGAGATCGGCGTTGCCGCCTGCCAGGCGACCGTCGGGCAGGTGCAGATTGTTCTCGAACCCGACGCGGACATGCCCGCCGAGCGCCATGGCAAGCGCGCAGCAGGACGCTTCGGTCCGGCCGAAGGCGCAGAGGGACCAGGTGGCGCCTCCGGGTTGGTTCGACAAGAAGGGAAGCAGGTCGTTCGGGTCGGCCAGCTGTGCCGTGGCGTAGCGACCTAGGACGAAGAGCAGGCTCTGCGGGCCAGCTGCGGGTACCAGGCCCTCCTGCCGCCATTGTTGCAGGAGCGCCAGATCCGCTGTGTCGTAGAGGATGTGCTGGATGACGATCCCCGCTTCGTCGGCGAACCGGTAGAGTTGCGACGCGACAGACATGTCCCGCGCAATCTCGCGCGTGGCGACACTGGCGAAGTCGGGCCGGACCGCCTTCAGGCAGTTCAGCTGGGCCTCGGGCGCATAGCGATCGGCGGCCTCGGTAGTGATCTGCAGGAGTATGTGCGGGACACTCCGCGACAGTTCCGCAAGCGCCTCGCGGTATCGCCCCGCATCAAGGCTGTGGCGGCCGTGGTCGTCGCGGACATGCAGGTGCAGCATTGCCGCGCCGGCGGCAGCGCAGGCCTGTGCGTCCGTCACGATCTCCGGCAACGTCAGGGGGATTTCGGGGTGATCCGCCTTGCCCCGGCGCGCGCCGTTGGGTGCGACGGCAATGAGAAGTGGATTCATCTCAATCCTCTCGGCCGACCGGATGATGGCAGGCGTAGCTGCGAGTGCCCGATTGCTGCATCGCGGGTTCGAGGCTGCGGCAGAGCGCGGTCGCCCGCGGACAGCGGGTGTGGAATCTGCAGCCCGGCGGAGGGTCGATCGGGCTTGGCACGTCGCCGCGCAGCACGATCCGCTTGCCACCGGCGCCTGGGCGCGGTCGCGGCACGGCGCTGATCAAGGCCTCCGTATAGGGATGGCGCGGGTTATCGAAGATCGCGCGCTTGTCCGCGATCTCGACGATGCGGCCAAGATACATGACTGCGACGTGATCGGCGATGTGGCGCACAACGCTGAGGTCATGGGACACGAACATGTAGCTGAGCTCGTGCTCCTTCTGCAGGTCCATCAGCAGGTTGATGATCTGCGCCTGCACAGAGACATCGAGCGCCGATACCGGCTCGTCCAGCACCAGCAGACTGGGATTGAGCGCGAGCGCCCGTGCGATTCCCAGCCGCTGGCGCTGTCCGCCCGAGAACTCGTGGGGATAGCGGTCGAGATGGCTCGCGGTCAGGCCGACTTCCTCGATCAGGCGGGCCGCGCGGCTTTCTCGCTCGGCCCGGCGCATACCGGAAATCGCCAGCGGCTCGCAAATCAGGTCGCGGGCGTTGAACCGTCCGTTGAGCGAGCTGTAGGGATCCTGGAACACGATCTGGAACTTGCGTCGCAGCCGGCGCAGCGTAGCGCCACGCGCATCGGCGACGTCGGCGCCGTCGAAGACGATCCGGCCGCCAGTGGGCTCCAGCAGCCGCACGATCAGCCGCGCGACCGTGGACTTGCCGCAGCCGCTTTCGCCGACCAGTCCCAGCGTCCGGCCACGATCAAGGGTAAAGCTGACGCCATCGACCGCATGGACGCGCTGCTGCGCGCCGCGAAAGAGCCGACGCGGTCCGGTGGGGAAGTGCTTGACCAGGTTCTCGACGGAAAGAATGGGGGATGCGTTCATCGGCCAGCGTCCCATGGTCGGTGGCAAAGCGCGGAATGCGTCGGGGCGGCCCAGAAAGTGGGCGGCGGCGTCACGCAGATCCTGTCGGCCTGCGGGCAGCGCCCCTGGAACTTGCATCCCTCGGGCCAGTCGGCTGGTTGCGGCACCGATCCCGGGATCGCCTCCAACCGCGCGATATCGGCATCGACCTGCGGGATGGAGCGCATCAGCCCACGGGTATAGGGATGTTCGGGCGCCTCGAAGAGCGCGGCGGTCTCCGCGCTCTCGACGACGCGGCCGGCATACATGACGTTCACCCGGTGCGAGAATTCGGCGATCACGCCCAGGTCGTGGGTGATCAGCATGATCGCCATGCCGAACTCGGCCTGGAGATCGGCCAGCAGTTCAAGGATCTGCGCCTGGATGGTGACATCAAGCGCCGTCGTCGGCTCGTCGGCAACCAGGAGCGCGGGGTTGCACGAGAGTGCCATGGCGATCATCACCCGCTGCCGCATCCCCCCGGACATCTGGTGCGGATAGTCGTTCACCCGCTTCTCGGCCGAGGGGATGCCCACGGTCTTCAGCGCCTCGATGCTGCGCATGTAGGCGGCGCGGCGGCCGAGTTTCTGGTGCATCATCACCGCCTCGACGATCTGGTCGCCGACGGTGAAGACCGGGTTGAGGCTGGTCATCGGCTCCTGAAAAATCATCGCGATCTCGTTGCCGCGAACTCGGCGCATCCGTTCCTCGGACAGATCCAGCAGGTCCTGCCCGCGCCACAGGATGCGTCCGCTCGAAATTCTCGCCGCGCCCGGCAACAGCCGCATGATCGCCGAGGCGGTCAGGCTTTTGCCGCAGCCCGACTCGCCGACGATGCCCAGCACCTCGCCCTTGCCGATGCTGAACGAGACATTCTCCAGCACCGTCATTGCGCGCCCGTCTGGCCCCGGAAAGGTTACCGACAGGTCCTCGACCTGCAGGATCGGTTCGTTCATCGGGCCGCCTCGGTGAAGGGATAGACGCGGTCGCGCGGAACGTGCCGGTAGGGCAGGGTCAGCAAATCCGCAGGTCCCCAGTCGGGCGTGTCGACGATCACGATTTCTTCGGCAAGCGGCTCCCACACGGCGCGAAAATGGGTCTTCGAGCGGAGCACCACGACATCGAAGTCGCGAGGGTCCATGCCGAACTGGATGAAGGCGTCCTCGTCTATGCATGTTATCGGCGTCTCGGTTACGCTGACCGTGATGCCTCCGACCTTCAACACCGCGACGATGCCCGGATTGATCAGGCTGTTCTTGCGCATCGGACCGGTCCCCACATAGGTTTTGGGTCCGGCCCAGATCACCTCGGCCTCAACCTCGACCGGACCGCCGGCGCGGGTATCGGACCTGCCGCCAAGGGCGAGCCGGATCGTCTGCCCTGCGCCCGCCGCGGCCGCCTGACGCGCGCTTTCGGCGTCGAAGAGATAGGGCACGGCCACGTTCTGAGCATCGCGTCGGACCAGTTCATGCAGCACATGCGTGCTGTCGTTCATCCGGTCGGCGTGTTCCAGCACCACGACCGGTTTTTCCGACCGCGCAGCCAACCCGAACGCGTAATCCACCCCCTCCTGGAGGGGTTTGGCGAAGCCGGGTTTGTAGAGGTCCACGCGCGCCTCGTAGATCTCGTCCGAGAATTGCTGCGCGGTGCGCTGCGCCAGTTCGGCATCGCCATTCGTGACGATCACCACCGAGAAGCCGCAGTTCGGCACGTCGGCATAGGAAAAACCGGCGAAGACCGAGGCGTCGATGATCGCGGGATCCTGTTCGGGCAGGGCGATCGATCTCGCGACGAAATCCGACAGCGGATGCAGGGTCGTTGCGCTGAGGATGCTGGGGACCATCAGTCCCGGCTTGGCGATCGCGGTCACCGGCCGCACCTCGCCCTTGAGCGTGCGTACCAGGCAGCGTCCGGCACGGCGTCCGGTCTCGCCCATGTCGATATGCGGCGAGTAATGGTAGCCGAAGGTTGCCGTCGGCGCCGCGATCGAGCTGTCGTCGAGGTTGGCGTGATAGTCGAGCGCCAGCATCAGCGGAACGTCAGGGCCGATCGCCTCGCGCACGAGGGCCGCTATGTCGCGGTCCGGGTCGGTGCGGGTGGGTGTGGTCATTGCCCCGTGCAGATGCAGAAGCACACCGTCGAGCCTGCCCTTCTCGGCCTTCAGGGCGTCGGTGATGATCTTGGCGTAATGCTCGAAAGCGCTGTCGGCGGCCGATCCGCGCGCGCCAGCCTCGGTCATGACGATCGGCACCATCTCGTAACCCGCTTCGTTACAGATATCGATGAAGCCGCCCATGACGGTATTGGTGCCGGTGAAGCGTTCGACGACATCCTGCCCCCTGCTTTCGTAGTGCTGGAACTGCTCGATCGTGGTTTCCTCGGGCAGGAAACTCACGGATTCCAGGTTGAAGCCGGCAAGGGCGATGCGCATGGAGGTCTCCTTCATTTCTTCGTTCTCTTGGTCGCGGTCGAGGCAAGGTCGCGCGGATCGAACATGTCGCGCACCGTGTCGCCCAGCATGTTGAACGCCAGCACCGAAAGCGTCAGGATCAGCCCCGGTGCGATGGCCAGATGCGGTGCCTGCAGCACATAGGTGATGCCGTCGCGGATGATGTTGCCCCAGCTTGCATCGGGTGGCTGGATGCCGAGGCCGAGGAAGCTGAGACTCGCCTCCTCGCGGATGGCGCTGGCGATGCCCAGCGTCCCCATGACGATGATCGGACCCATGATGTTGGGGAAGATGTGGCGCAGCATTATGCGCAGGTCCGAGGCGCCGAAGGACCGGCTGGCGGCGACGTATTCGTTGTTCTTCACCGTCAGGGTCGAGGAGCGCGCAAGCCTGATGAACGACGGGATCGACGACATGCCAATGGCGATCACGAGGACCGGGAGCGAGGATCCCAAGAGCGCCACGATCATCAGCGCCAGCAGAAGCGACGGGAATGACAGCATGATGTCGACGAGCCATCCGACCACGCGGTCGAACCAGCCCATCCAGAACCCCGCCATGATACCGATAGGGATGCCGAGGCTCATGCCGAAGAGCACCGCCAAGACGCCGACCATCAGCGCCGGGCGGGTGCCGAAGATGATACGCGAGAGGACGTCGCGACCGTATTCATCGGTGCCCAGCCAATGCGCAGAACTCGGCGGGCGCAGCGCATTCAGCAGGCTCTGCGCCTTGGGGTCGTAGGGCGCGATCTGCGGCGCGAAGACAGCGAAGACGACCAGCGCGAGGATGATCGCGAAGCCGATCATCGCCGAGCGGTCGCGCCAGAGGATGCCGAGCGCGCGCGCGGATTTGGATTTCCGCTGCGGAGGGGCGGGGGTCAGCGTGTCAGTCATATTTCACCCTGGGGTCGAAGAGCGCATAGCTCAGGTCTACCAGCAGGTTCACCACCACGACGACGAAGGCGAACATCATCAGCCCCGACTGGATGAGCGGATAGTCCCGGGTGGCAATAGCGCCGACCAGCAGCCGGCCCAGCCCGGGGCGGTTGAACACCGTCTCGGTCAGGATCGCCCCGCCGAGGACGGTGCCGGTGTAGAGCCCCATCGCGGTGATCACCGGGATCATGATATTGCGCAGCACATGCTTGTAATAAACCTTGCTGCGCGGCAGGCCCTTGGCATGTGCGGTGCGGACAAAGTCCTGGCTCATCACCTCGAGCATGCTCGAGCGGGTAAGCCGGGTGATGTAGGCCGCCTGGATGATGCCGAGGCTGAAGGCGGGCAGAACCAGCTTGTAGAGATGTTCGGACAGCGTCCCGCTCTGGATCGTATGCATGATCGGGAACCAACCCAGACCCAGCGAAAAGGCCAGCAGAAGCAGGATCCCCAGATAGAACGCCGGCATCGAGAAGCCTAGCAGCGCGAACAAACGACCGCTGCTGTCGATCCAGGTGTTGCGGTAGATTGCTGTGGTCACACCCAGAGGGATGCCGATGGCCGCGCCCACGAACAATGCCGCCAGCGCCAGGCTGAGCGTGTACGGGAACAGCGCGAATATCTGGTCGGCGACCGGCTGGCGGGTAACCAGCGAGCGCCCCAGATCGCCCTGCAGCAGGCCGGTCATGAAGGTGACGTATTGCTCCAGAAGCGGCCGGTCTAGCCCCATCTGCACCCGGAACGCCTCGATCGCGGCGGGGGTGGCATAGTCGCCGAGAACGACCTCGGCCGGGTCTGCAGGCACGATGCGCATCGCGAAGAAAACGATGGTCGCCACCGCCCACATGATGCCGACGGCCGACAGCATCCGCTTGATTGCATAGTTCAGCATGGCTGGATGATCCGTTTGTCGCGGCCTGCCCCGGCCGTGCGGGGCAGGCCGGCCGGCTTCAGCGCAGGATGCGCGCCTTCTCGGTGACTTCGTAGTTCGACCGGCTCAGCGTATCGAAGCCGAGGTCCATCTTCGGCGAACGCGCCAACGCATAGCTGCGGGTATAGAGCGGCACCACCGCGATCTCGTCGGCGATCATGCGCTGCGCTTCCTGCCACAGCTCGATCTGGCGGTCCTGATCCATCTCGAACTGCGCCTCCTCGAGCAGGTGGTCGATCGAGGCGCCGTGATGGCCGAAATGCGAGAAGTTGATCACCTGACCCGGCTGCCCGATGGCCGATTCCGAATGGTAGAACTGCGTCAGGTATACGGTCCCGTCGAGCGGATAGCGGAAGGCGCCGTAGATGACGACCGGGTTGGCGTTCTCCCGGATGATCCGGTGGAAGGTCGGATGATCGACCACGTTCATCTGCAGATCGACTCCGATGCCGCGCCACATCTCCTGGATCACCTGCATCGGCGGCAGGTAGATGTTGTTGTTCGAGATCGCGATCGACATTGTCAGGCCGTCCTCGAACCCGGCCTCGGCCAGCAACTCACGCGCGCGTTCGGGATCGTATTCGATAACGCGCACGTCTTCGGTATGCCCAACATAGCCGCGCGGCAGGGCGCTGTTCTCGACATAGGCGACGTCCTGGCCGAAATAGGCCGCCAGGCCGGCGCGGTCGATGCCGGCATAGAGCGCCTCGCGCACCCGGATGTCGTTGATCGGCTCGAGGCTCATGTTCAGATAGAGCGCGAACATGTTCGCCGGCGAGGTCAGGTCCACCTCCATCCCGGCGCCGCGCATCCGGTCCAGCGCGTCCTGCCGGGCCGGAATGTCGATGCCGTGGATCTCTCCGGCCATCAACGCCAACTCGCGCGTCGAGGCATCGGGCATGAACTGTACCACGAACCGTTCCAGTTGCGGCTCGCCGCCCCAGTAGTCGGGGTTGGCCGCCAGGTTGAAGCTCTCGCGCGGGCGATACTCGTCATAGAGGAACGGGCCGGTGCCGATCGGATGCGTGGTCGGATCGATGCCGTCGTCGAGCGCGGCGCGCGACAGAATGTAGCCGATGTTGTTGTTGACCAGCAGCGCCGGCATGTTCGGCACAACGACGTCGGTGGTAATGCGCACCGTCAACTCGTCCACGGCCTCGACGTCGGTGACCGCCGACAACAGCCCGGCATGGGGGGAGGGGTTGTCCGCATCACGCAGCCGTTCCAGCGAGAAGACGACGTCATCGGCGGTAAAGGTACCGTAGCCGTGGTGCCATTCCACGCCCTCGCGCAGGTTGAAGGTCCAGACAAGTCCGCTGTCGTCAGCCGACCATTCAGTGGCAAGCGCGGGCTCGAGATTCGCGGCATCCATCGTGCCGCGGGGAAAGCGCACGAGCGATTCGTAGACCGCACCGAAGATTGGCCACTCGCCAACGCCCACCGAGAAATGCGGATCGATGGTGCGGATGTCGTCAACGCCGACCCCAAGACGCAGCACTTGGTTGTCGGCCAGTTCTTCCGCGCCCGCCATCGGACCGACGGAAATCGCGGCGGCAATGCTCGCCGCCATGATGACTTTTCTGTAACTCATTTGATCGCTCCCTTGTGGTTGTTTCTGTTGGTAATTCGACACTCAACCCGTCGCCGGCCAGTAGGCGCCCAACTGGCGCAAGCTCGCCTCGCGCTGCTGCATGGCCTCTACCGCGCGCGCACCCTCGGCGGCAGTGATCAACACAATCAGCGCGGTGCCGATCGAATGCGCCGCCGTGGTGGACTGAAACAGCGCGGGGCTCTCGTTGCGCGCCACAAATACATGTGTCGCGCTAAGCGCCAACGGAGAGACTGCGCTGTCGGTGATCGCGACCACGCGCGCTCCACGCTCAGCCGCGTGAGACGTCAGCGCTACTGTCTCCTGACTGTATGGGTCGTAGCCGACCGAGACGAGCGCATCCTCGGGCCCGATCGCCGCGAGGTTGTTGACGATCCCTGCGCCATTGTCGACCACGAGCACGCCGTTGCTGCGGATCATCCGGTACGAGTAGTACATCGAGAAAGCGACCGGGTAGCAGCTGCGGCGACCCAAGAAGAACAACGTCCGGGCGCCGCGCATCGCCTCAACGGCGTCTTCGAGCTGCCCGATCTCGATTCTATCCCAGCTCCGACGCAAGTTGCGTTCGTCCTCTTCCAGCAGGTCCTCGGTGATACGACTCGTCTGGTTCTGCTGGCGATACGTTGTGAGGTTGCGTATGCGAGCGGTCAGCGGCCCCTCCACGCGGCTACGCAGTCGAGCCTGCACTTCTTCGCGCAGCGTGTTCCAGTCAGCATAGCCCAGCCGCCGCGCCAGTCTTAGCATCGTGGGTGGGGTGACGCCGCAGACGGTGGCGAGCGTCCGCATCGATGACATGGCGATATCGTCGCTGTTCGCGACCAGATGGCGCAACACGCCCTGCATCTTGACGCTGAGGTTCGGCAGCGCCTCTTGTGCCCGCCGTTCCAGATTGTCCTGCATCCCCTGCCCCGACCGAAGGAATCATGTGTTAAATATCCCGCTGTCAGTGAAACATTCATTACATTTTCTGGCAACCCCAGAATGCTGTAAGGTTCTGCAGAGAGGCGCCCCCTGAATGAATCTGAGCAGTCGATCATCCGTGGGAAAAGGCCAGCGGGACAGATGGTTGATCGCTGGGGGAGGGTGGCCTTTCCGAAAGCGCTTCCTCCGAGGTGTTGCTCGAAAAGACCTTTTCCCCTCGGGCTCCACTTCTCAGTTCCGAAGCACGGGGGGATTTGCCCGGTTACCCGACGTTGCTGGACCTCCGACCCCTGGGCGCAGGTCTGGCGAGCGACCATCTTTCGTCGGGTCTCATCTGTCGCTATCAGGTGGCTCCCCGAGACAGGAGCCGAACGTGACGACAGATGCCCGTATCTACCGCACCATTGCCAGCGACATAGGCGCGCGTCCCGAGCAGGTTTCAGCGGCGGTCGGGTTGCTGGACGGCGGTGCGACGGTGCCTTTTGTCGCGCGCTACCGCAAGGAAGTGACCGGCGGGTTGGACGATACCCAGTTGCGCACCTTGGCCGAGCGACTGTCCTACCTGCGCGAGATGGAGGCGCGCCGCGCCGCGATCGCCAGGTCGATCACCGAGCAGGGCGAGATGACCGATGAGCTTGCCAAGGCCCTTGCCGGGGCCGAGACCAAGGCGGTTCTCGAAGACATCTATCTGCCCTTCAAGCCGAAGCGTCGCACCAAGGCGATGATCGCCCGCGAAAACGGGCTGGAGCCCCTTTTGCGCGCGATCGAAACGGACCGGGGCACTCCGCCCGAGGAACTGGCCACCGCGTTCGTTTCGGAAGCGGTTGTCGGCGTGAAGGAGGCGCTAGAAGGGGCGCGAGATATCCTGGTCGAGGAACTGGCCGAGAATGCCGCCCTTCTGGGTCGGTTGCGCGATTTCATGCGCGCCGAGGCTTTCGTCAGCGCGCGCGTGATCCCGGGCAAGGAGACTGCGGGGGCCAAGTTCTCGGACTATTTCGATCACCGGGAGAAGTGGGCGACGATCCCCGCACATCGGGCGCTGGCGATCCTGCGTGCTTCTAAAGAGGAGGTCGTGCGGATCGAGATTGCGCCGGATCCGGAAACGGGAACCCCGGCTGCCGAGGCGATGATCGCCGCCGTTATCGGCATCCGGGGCGACGGTCCGGGGGATCGGTGGTTGCGCAAGGCGGCCAGCTGGACCTGGCGGGTGAAACTCTCGCTGACCATGTATCTCGAACTGATGGCGGAAATGCGCGAACGCGCGCATGAAGCGGCGATCCACGTCTTCTCGCGCAACCTGAAGGATCTGCTGCTGGCCGCCCCGGCAGGCGCGAAGCCGACGCTTGGCCTTGATCCGGGCATCCGGACCGGGGTGAAGGCGGCGGTGGTCGATGCGACCGGAAAGCTTCTGGAGACGGCCACCATCTACCCTTTCCAGCCCAAGAACGACCTGCGCGGCGCAACCCAGACCCTGCTTGCGCTGATCGCGCGGCACGGGGTGGCGCTGATCGCGATCGGGAACGGCACCGCCAGCCGGGAGACCGAGCGGTTGGTGGCCGATGCGCTGAAGCTCATCCCCGAGGGGGCCCAGAAGCCGACCAAGGTCATCGTTTCCGAGGCGGGAGCGTCGGTCTATTCCGCGTCGGAAACAGCGGCGGCCGAGTTCCCCGATCTGGACGTCAGTCTGCGTGGTGCGGTCTCGATCGCGCGGCGTTTGCAGGACCCGCTGGCCGAGCTGGTGAAGATCACGCCGCAGTCGATCGGCGTGGGGCAGTATCAGCACGACGTGGACCAGCGCCGGCTGGGCAAGGCGCTGGAGGCCGTGGTCGAGGATGCGGTCAACGCGGTGGGCGTCGATCTGAACACCGCTTCTGCCCCGCTTCTCGCGCATGTCGCGGGCCTTGGCCCGACCCTGGCCCAGAACATCCTCGCGCATCGCAACGAGAATGGCGCCTTCCGCAGCCGCAAGGCCTTGCTGAAGGTGCCGGGGCTGGGACCGAAAGCGTTCGAGCAATGCGCGGGCTTTCTGCGCATCCGCGACGGGGACGAGCCGCTGGATGCCTCGGCCGTCCATCCCGAAGCGTATGAACTGGCGCGGCGGATCGAGCAGCAATGCGGGCGCGACATTCGCGCCATCATGGGCAATCCGGCCGCGCTGAAGGGGCTGCGCGCAGAGGATTTCGTCTCGGATCGCTTCGGGCTCCCGACGGTGCGCGACATCCTGGCCGAGTTGGAGAAACCGGGCCGCGACCCGCGACCGAGCTTCGCGACGGCTAGTTTTGCCGAAGGAATACAAGAGATTGGCGATCTGCGGCCGGGTATGGTGCTGGAAGGAACCGTCACCAATGTCGCGGCTTTCGGCGCCTTCGTGGATATCGGCGTGCATCAGGACGGGCTGGTGCATGTCAGCCAGCTGGCCGATCGGTTCGTCAAGGATCCGCATGAGGTGGTGAAGGCGGGCGACGTGGTGCGGGTGCGCGTGGTGGAGGTCGATGTCGCCAGAAAGCGCATTGGCTTGAGCATGCGGAAGGACGGCGGGGCCTCGGCCCGAGAGGGCCGGGATGCGCGTGATGGGCGGACGGCGACGGCGGGTGACAGGCGTCCCCCGCGGGGGCGAGCGAAGGATGATGCCAAGGGCGGGGAAGGCGCGATGAGCGCGGCGCTGCGGGCGGCGTTCAAGGGTGACTGACGGGCCAGGTGAGCCGCGGGTTGCGACGCTCGGTTGGGCGGGGCGGTCGGGAAAAGCTTGGCGCGATGCCTGCCAGAAAGCGTATGGCAAGCGTATGGCAAACGTATGGCAAGCGTATGGCAAGCG
>CAZKSE010000057.1:14435-19282 GCA_964555305.1 uncultured Rhodobacter sp.
GCCAGAAAGCGTATGGCAAGCGTATGGCAAACGTATGGCAAGCGTATGGCAAGCGCATGATACAAATGGGACTCGTGTCAGAGAGGGTGCGTAGAGCGCCCGTTTGCTGACCGGGTCTTGCGCCCGGTTGTCTGCGGCCCCAATCGGCTGAAAGCCGCGACAGTGCGGGCGTGTCCAGATCCGTGAAGGGTTGCATCGGCACGGCAAGGCGGAGCGCCCGGGCCTGGGGCCGAAAGCCCATCCGGGCCGGCGGCCGAACGACCATCCGGGCCTGCGGCCCGAGGAGCGCCCGGGCCGGTTGTGGTCTCGGCAGAGTTGTGGCTAATCTTGTGTCACTGCGCAGCGAGCGAAGTCGATGAGCTTCCGGTTTCCATCCAAGGCTATCCTGCGTCGTCGGTCGCTCTGTGCGGACGCGGCCGCCAGCCGGTCCTTGCGGCACGCCCGCGGTCCGGGGGGCGCATGTTGACCGGGTTCGAAGGCGCCGCGATCGCGTCGGCGCCGGTGGTGGGCATGGTCGGGGCGGGTATCTACCTGACCGCCTACACGCTGCTTCAGACCGGGGTGCTCAGGGGGCAGAGCTATACCTATGCGTCGCTGGTTATCGTCGCGGCCTCCTGTGTGGCGTTCAGCACCCTCGCGGCCACGAACATGGCGGTGCTGGCCATCCAGGTCAGCTATATCGCCATCAGCCTTGTCGGGATCCTGCGGCTCTTCATCACGTCGCGGATGTTGCGGCAGACGCCGGAGGAGCGCGCCTTCATCCTGCGCCACCTGCCGGACCTGCGGCGCGAGCATGTCCGGACGCTGCTGAAGCGCGGGCGCTGGATCGACGTTGCCGCGGGTGAGACGCTGGCGCGGCAGGGCAAGCCGCTCGACCGGCTCTATTACCTGGCCGAGGGCGAGGCGTCGGTGATCATCGACGGCAGGACCGTCGGCAGGTCCGGCGACTGCTTCATCGGGGAGCTGACCTTCCTAACCGGAGAGCCGGCCACGGCAACGGTGGTGACGGACGGGCCGGCGCGCCTGCTGGTATTCGAGTCGGGCCGACTTCGCGCCCTGCTCAAGCGCAAGCCCGACATCAAGCTTGCCCTGCTTGCAGGCTTCACCAGCTCCACCAAGGCCCTGCTCATGCGGCGCAATCGCGACGCGCTGGGGGGGACGGCGTCACCGGGCTGACCGGGCGGCGCTTTTCTGGTGCAAATGTGCGGAAGGCGCGTAGACTGGACGGATGACCAGCGGCTCCCCTTTCGGTCTCGGCCAGCGCCACGTTACCGCGCAGGACGCGCTGCGGTTCTACCGCGCCTGGGCCGCGCTGGGCCAGCAGATGCTGGCGCGGCCCCTGGCGCTGTCCTGGCAGGCCGGGGCGCGCATGGCCGAGCAGGCCGGCGAACGCCTGGTGGGGGCATGGAACCCCGAGGGGCTCGTGGGGGATATCGCCCGCGAATATGCCAACCTCGCGCAGGATTTGCTGACGGTGCCGGCTGCCGCGGCGGCAGAGGCGGCGGCCCGGTTCGACGCGCCGGGACGCGACGCGCTGGCGGAAATGTTGGCGGGCGCGGCGCCCGCCACCACGGCCACGGGTATCGTGATCGACCACGAGATTGCCCGGCGACAGCGGCGAGAGCTTGCCGCGCTGGCGGGGCACGATTCCGACGACGCGGCGCTGGAGCTGCCGCAGCGGGCGGGCGACGCCCCGTTCCTGCTGCCCGCGCGCGTGCTCGATGCCTCGCAGGCCTGGGCGTCATGGTTCGTGCCCGTGGCGACGGCGCAGCGCCTGATGGAGGAGGCGGTGCGAACCGGCCATCAGCCCCCCGAGGTTCTGGAGGCGCTTGCGCCCGTTGCGGTGGGCGCGGGAGAGGCGATGGTCACATTGCTCGTCTCGGACTACCGCGCCTCGGATTTCGGGGTGACGCAAGAGATCGGGCTGACCCTGACGGTCACGCCACGAGGAGGCCGCTTTCCCGATCCGGGCCAGATCTTTCTGCGGCTGGTCGTCACCGATCCCTTCTCGCTTGCCGCGGCACGGCAGATCTGGGGCATCCGCAAGGATTTCTGGAACAACGCCGCTGCCCGGAACCGGCGGGGCCGGATCGAGGCCGGCTATGCCGCAGACCGGGTGCGGACAGGCTTTGGCGCGCAGCTGCCGGCGCCGGGCGGCGGCGCGCTGATGATCGCGTTTCCGCGCGTCGGATCGGGCCGCAGCGAGGATGTGCCGGGGCTGATCTATTCCATGGTCGAGCCGCAGGGCCCGCCCGCCGGCCCGGTGGCGCCGGCCCGCTCGATCCTGCGTCGGAGCGGGGTGCGGGAGGGTATGCAGTTCGGCGGCGCGGTGACGCTGACGCTGCCGGCCGATCGCACGGCGGGCAAGGCGGCGGGGTGCCTCTGCTCGGGCGGAATGAGCTGCCTGTGCGACACGCTCCGGGGGCTCGGGCTTGACCGTCGGCGGCCCGCGGCCAACGGCTGGACCGAGCGCATGAGCTGCACGCTGGGCAGGCCCGTGCCGGTGGCGGATCAGGTTCGGGGGAACAGCCCCGCGTAGCCGTCGCGGATCCGCCGGTCGCCCTCGGCGACGAGCCGGGCGGCATAGGCGAAGGGCCGTAACGTGGTGGCGGCCGACTTCATCGCGGCGCCGGGAAAGCTGTCGGGCAGGGTGATCGGGATCGGACGGCCGAGGCCGGTCCGTCGGCGCACGGCCTCGGCTGCCATCAGGCCGCTCAATGCCGCGGCTTCGATGGTGACCACATCGACCGGGGTCTGGACGTAATCGCCGGCGATGAACAGGTCCGGGATCGCGGTCGTGGTGCGCGGGCGATGGTCCCAGCTGTCGACGGCGTTGATGAACAGCTCTTCGCCGGCGTTGGTTTGCAGATGGGTGCGGCAGTGCAGGATGTCGGCCTCGCGGTCGAATTGGATGTAGCGCTGCAGCTCGCGCAGCAGGAGGTCGGCGATCACCTGCGCCCCGTTCCTCTGGCCGACGTAGGGCATCAGGTCATGGGCATCCGAGGCGCAGACGCTGATCATCGGTCCGAGCGGCCCGTCGGTTTCTTCGGAGCGCCACATCTGGCTGTTGTCGTAAACGCTCATCTCGTAGCGCGAGTCGAGCAGCAGGACGATGCCGCGCGGCAGGGGCTTGGCAAGCGGACGGCGCAGGCGCACGTCAAGGGTCATGATCGGGGCGCCCCTGAGCCGGGTGACCCCCGCAAGCGCCGGATCGGCGGCGGCAAGGCAGACATCGTGGTCGGCCGGCGCGTCCCTGTCGCGGGTATGGACAAGCTGGGCCATCTGCCGCGGCGGGATCGCGAGGATCATCTGACCCCCGAAACGCCAGACCTCGCCCTGAAAGCGGCTTTCGCCCTCGTCAAGATCAGGCTGGGTCGAGGGGGAATGGTCGAGCCCCACGATGCGCAGCAGGAATTCGCCCGTCGCAGGGTCCAGCTCGGCGCCGGCGAGCTTCATGAGCGGCAGGAGCCGGAAGGCGGGCAGGCGCGCCTGCTCCTCCGCCGTGCGGGCGAGCGCGCGATGATGCGCCTCCGCCTGCTGGAAAGCGTGGCGTTCCCCCTCGAACTTCCAGTCGATCCGAAACTTGCCCGACAAGTCGGCCAGTGCCTTGAGCCAGGGGGTGAAGATCGCCTCTTCCGTGTGCCCGTCCAGAAGCCACATGGTCGGTTCGGGCAGGCGGGCGCCGTATTTCAGGAAGGTCTTGTAGGTCCGGGCCGAGGCCATCGCGGTCGGCGCGGCGAAGGCCTTGGCGAGGACCCGGTGGCTCGCCTTGCGCGACTCTTCGGTGGTATAGGGATGCTCCAGCATGAAGGCCGCGACGCTCATCCTGTCGAGCCGATGGTCGTCCCGCTCAGGGGTGCCCAGAAGGTCAAGGACGGCCATGTTGTGCAGGAACAAGTCGGCCGGCGGCGATACCCCGCAGGCCATGTTCTGCGCGATCGTCCAGGGCGAGCCGGGGTTGACGGCGCGCAGGGGCGCGGCGTTGGGGTCAGGCGCGAGATGGGTGATCTCGGTCATCGGCTCGAAGCGGTCGATTGCCCC
This sequence comes from uncultured Rhodobacter sp., assembly GCA_964555305.1. Lineage (GTDB taxonomy): Bacteria > Pseudomonadota > Alphaproteobacteria > Rhodobacterales > Rhodobacteraceae > Pararhodobacter. Next base: position 18,477 of record CAZKSE010000057.1, read on the forward strand.
GATGTCGCGCATCAGGTCCCAGAAATTGTGATACCAGTTCAGGTACATGTGGTAGCAATGCTCGTGCCAGTCGCCGGCGCGGTCGGTCTTGCAGCAGGGCTGCGTACAGGGGCTGCACGGGCGCCGGCCAAAGGCATCGGCTGCGTCGGGGCTGGCGTTGTATTGCCTGAGGTCGTCGCGCTCCTGATGGGCGCCGAGCTTGCCGCCGAGGAAGCTGTCTGCTTCCATCAGCGTGATGTCATGACCGCGCTCCAGCAGCCGGTGCGCGGCAGCGAGCCCGGCCACCCCGCCGCCCACCACGATCACATGCGGCCGGTCGCTGGGCGTTTCGGGGTAGGGCTGTTCCTCGCGGAAAATGATTGCCATGGGAGCCGCACCCGTTAAGCTGGAAAGGGTTATGGTAAACCCGTTATCCCCGAGGTGTCTATGACGACGGATTACGTCCGCATGGCGGCAACGGCGATGCAGGTCTATACGGGTTGCCTTTCGGCAACTGCCGAACTTGGCGCACGGGCTCTTCGGGCTGCTGCTGCCGACGTGGGCGAGGTGGCGAGCGGGGCAGCGGCGGCCTTGCGCGCGCCCGAGGCGGAGCGGGGGACCAAGGGGGAAGCCGCCTTGCTGGCAGCCTTCGAGGCGCAGCAGCGTCATCTGCACGCGCTGCGGGGAGCCGGTCCCTTCTGGAGCATGGCGGTCCTGAACCGTCTCGCCGCGGCACAGCCCCAGCCGCCCGGTGATCGATGATGGAGAAGGACGCCCCCGGATGACACGCCCAGGAGAGAACCCGTCGCGTGCAGGCGCGGCCGGGG
>CAZKSE010000058.1:0-18967 GCA_964555305.1 uncultured Rhodobacter sp.
GGCAGAACTCGCCGCAGAAATGCAACTACGGCCTTTATGCCGAGCAGCTTTCGGGCTCGGCCTTCACCCAGCCGCGCCCTGAACGGACCTGGTGCTACCGCATCCGCCCCTCGGTCCGCCATACCGCGCGCTTCCAGAAGATCGACCTGCCCTACTGGAAGACCGCGCCGCACATTCCCGCCGATGTCATCAGCCTCGGCCAGTATCGCTGGGACCCGATCCCGATGCCGACGGGCGACGAGCGGCTGACCTGGCTCACCGGGATGCGCACGATGACCACCGCGGGCGACGTCAACACCCAGGTCGGCATGGCCAGCCACGTCTACCTGGTCACCGATTCGATGCGCGACGAATACTTCTACTCGGCCGACAGCGAACTCCTCGTCGTCCCGCAGGAAGGGCGCCTGCGGTTCTGCACCGAGCTTGGCATCATCGACATCGAACCGAAGGAGATCGCGCTTCTGCCCCGCGGCCTCCTCTACCGCGTCGAGGTGCTCGAAGGCCCCGCCCGCGGCTTCGTCTGCGAGAACTACGGCCAGAAGCTGAACCTGCCCGACCGCGGCCCGATCGGCGCCAACTGCCTCGCCAACCCGCGCGACTTCAAGACCCCGGTGGCGGCGTTCGAGGACCGCGATGCCCCCTCCCGCGTCGTGGTGAAATGGTGCGGCCAGTTCCACGCCACCGAAATTCCCCACTCGCCGCTCGACGTCGTCGCCTGGCACGGCAACCACGCGCCCTGGAAATACGACCTGCGCACCTATTCCCCGGTCGGCGCCATCCTCTTCGACCACCCGGACCCGTCGATCTTCACCGTCCTCACCGCCCCCTCGGGCCTGCCCGGCACCGCGAACATCGACTTCGTCCTCTTCCGCGAGCGCTGGCTGGTGGCCGAGCATTCCTTCCGCCCGCCCTGGTATCACAAGAACATCATGTCGGAACTCATGGGCAACATCTACGGCCAGTACGACGCGAAACCGCAGGGTTTCCAGCCGGGCGGGCTATCCTTGCACAACTGCATGCTCCCCCACGGCCCCGACCGCGAAGCGTTCGAGGGCGCCTCGAACGGCGAGCTCAAGCCCCACAAGCTCGACAACACCATGTCCTTCATGTTCGAGACGCGCTTTCCCCAGCACCTGACGGAATACGCCGCGACCGAGGCGCCCTTGCAGGACGACTACCTGGACTGCTGGACCAGCCTCGAGAAGAAGTTCGACGGCACGCCGGGGATCAAGTAACGCGCCAGGCGGCGGGTCCGGCCCGCCGCCCCCCTTCAGGCCGAGGGTTCGCGCATCGCGTCGATCTTGGCGATGTTCTTCACCACTTCCTCGCGCTGCGCCTTCAGCCGCGTGATCTCGGGCTTCGTCGCCGCGCTGCCGGCGATCTCGACTTCACGCAGCGCGTCGTCATAGGCTTCCATGATGCGTTTCTCGCCGTCGCGCAGGCCCGGCAGCAGGCTCTTCTCGTCGGCGGTGATCGCGAAGCGGACGTTCAGCGCGACCTTGTGCACCGTGCTCATGAACGAGCCGTCCGCATCCGCCCGCTCGCCGCGTTCCAGAAGCAACCCGGCCAGCTCATGGGCGTGTTTCAAATGGGTTCTCCGCAACTCGGCACAAAGCTCGCCCACCTGATCCCGGCGGGCGATGTCCATCGCCTCCTCGTAGCCTTTGGCGGCATCGACAACCTTGGTATGCAGGGTCGAAATCGTCTCGGAGGGAGTGGGCATTTCAAATCCTTTCGGTCAGATATCCATGCCCCTTAACCGCGAAGGCCGAGTGCGGTTCCCTGCCAGATCCCTACCGCACCGCAGGCCCCGGTCGCGCTTCCTGCCGCTCTGCCGGTCACTTCCGGACGCGACCCCTCAGCCGGCGGAGACGCGCGCCACGAACGACCAAGCCCACGATCAGGCCCACCACCAAGCCCCCTACCACACCCCCGACCCGGCGACCAACGCCCCCATCCGCCCCGACACCGCGACCGACACGCAGGTCCCCCTGCTGGACCCCGCCGAGATCGACCCCGCCGCGCTCACCGAGCTTGAGACCTCGATCCTGCTCACCGGCCTGCGCCAACCGATCGAGGTCTGGAAATTCTCCGCCCCGCGCACCGATGAGAACGGCGTGGGGCACCCCCCCGACGCCACCGGCGGGCTGGTGGAGGACATCATGGAGTATGCGGGCAGAACTTTGGTCGCTAGAGGTGACTGAAGTCAGCCATGCGGACCTTTCGGTCATTCGCTACATGCGCGCGACTCATTCGCGTCTGCGGCATTCATCGACGCGGTTGGAACTGAGGGGGGGCGCTACCGTTCCAATGACTGGTAAGGGAGGCTTGGTATGTTCGAGGAGCTGACGTTCTGGATGACCTGGACTCTCGGGCTTGACGAAGACGAACTTGGCATCCGCCATATGGCAGTGCGGGCGATTGTCGTCTTCGCGTTCGCCGTCATGCTCGTGCGGCTGGGCAGCAAGCGCTTCATCAGCGGGAACACGGCCTACGACGTGATCCTGGGCGTCATGCTCGGCTCGATCATCAGCCGGGCCATCACCGGGCAGTCTCCCTTCCTGCCCACTCTCTGCGCGGCCCTCGTGATCGTCGTTCTTCACAGGCTATGGTCGCGCATCGCCATCCGTTCGGACAGTTTCGGGACGCTGATCAAGGGCAACACGAGCGTCCTTGTCCAAGATGGCGAGGTCGACTGGAAAGCGATGGAGCGCAGCAATCTCAGCCGAAACGATCTCCTTGAAGCGCTTCGCCTTAAGCAGAGCCTTTCGAACTGGGAAAAGGTCAAGGAGGCCCGTCTGGAACGGAACGGCGAGATTAGTGTCATCATGAGACAGGACCCATGAACCGGCGTTTCGATTGCTCCGCCGACAGGAGAGCTCGTCGCCCAGTGAGGGAGCGCAAGCTGCGCAGTGCCCGAGGACGGATGGCCGGTCTCGGCTCTAAAGCGTCCCTGGCAGGGCGCCGCCCTCGTCCGCCTTTTCAGCGGGCCTGCCAAGAAGTTTCATTGCGGTTAACGCCGCCTCCTAATCCAATCTTTTCAATGTCTTGCGAAAGCGTGCAAATTTGCACGCCCCTCCCCGGCTTGCACCCGCCGGCAGTTTCCCTATCGTGGGGGTGAAGGGGAACCGATCATGAAATTCTACACCTACTGGCGCTCCTCGGCGGCCTACCGGGTCCGGATCGCCTTCAACCTGAAGGGCGTCGCGCGGCAGGATATCTCGATCTCGCTGATCGAGGGGGCGCAGTCCGGGGCGGACTATACCGGCAAGAACCCGCAGGGCCTCGTCCCCGCGCTGGAGCTGGAGGACGGCACCGTGCTGGGCCAGTCGCTGGCCATCATCGACTGGCTGGAGGCCACGCATCCCGAGCCGCCGCTTCTGCCCCGCGACCCCCTCGCCCGCGCCCGGGTGCTGGAGGTGGCGCATATCATCGCCATGGACATCCATCCGATCAACAACCTGCGCGTCCTGAACGCGCTGGGGGATCGGTTCGACGCGCCGGGCCGGGCCAAGGTCGACTGGATGCACCACTGGATGCGGCTGGGATTCGACGCCGTCGAGGCCCGCCTGCCCGGCACCCGCTACGCGCTCACCGGCGACCGGCCTAGCCTTGCGGATTGCTGCCTGATCCCGCAGGTATACAACGCCCGCCGCTGGGGGCTGGAGTTGACCCCCTGGCCGAAGATCACCGCGGTCGAGGCTGCCTGCCTCGACCTTCCCGCCTTCGCCGCGGCCGTGCCCGAAGCGCAGCCCGACGCAAGCTGATAAAGGAGTCGCCATGCCCCTCATGCCCTCATGGGTCGAGAGCGCCAACAGCGCCGACTGCCCCTTCCCGCTGAACAACCTGCCCTGCGGCGTCTTCTCGGTCGCCGGCGGCCCGCGCCACTGCGGCGTCGCCATCGGCGACCGGATCCTCGATGTCACCGCGCTCGAACGCGCCGGGATGATCGCGCTCGCCGACCGCCCGGTGCTGGACCGCCCGGAATGGAACGGCGTCATGTCGCTGGGTCCGGCCGCCTGGTCCCGCCTGCGCAACCTGCTGATCGGCTTCCTGCGCGCCGAATCCGACCAGCGCACCGCCATCGAACCCTATCTGCACCCGCTCGCCGGTGCCGAGTTGCACCTGCCCTTCACCGTGGCCGAGTTCACCGATTTCTACGCCTCGCGCCACCACGCCACCAATGTCGGCACCATGTTCCGCGGCGCCGAGAACGCGCTGCCGCCGAACTGGCTGCACATTCCCATCGGCTACAACGGCCGCGCCTCCTCGGTCGTCGTCTCGGGGACCGAGTTCAACCGGCCCTGGGGCCAGCTGAAGGGTCCGAACGACAGCGCCCCCCGCTTCGCCCCCTCGGAACGGTTCGATTTCGAGCTGGAGATGGGCGCGGTCGTCGGCGCCCCCTCGCGCCCCGGCCGCCCCGTCACCGTCGCCGAAGCCGACGAGATGATCTTCGGCTACGTCCTTCTGAACGACTGGTCGGCGCGCGACATCCAGGCCTGGGAATACCAGCCGCTCGGCCCCTTCCAGTCCAAGGCGACCGCGACGACGATCAGCCCCTGGATCGTGACCCGCGCCGCGCTCGAACCCTTCCGCATCGGCCCGCCCGAACCCGAACGCGCGCTGCTGCCCTATCTGACCGAACCCGGCCCGATGCATTACGACATCGAACTGGAAGTCGAACTGACCCCGCAAGGCGGCGCGCCCAAGGTCATCGCGCGCACCAACTACCGGGAGATGTATTATTCCGCCGCCCAGCAGCTTGCCCATCACACCACCGCCGGCGCGCCGATGCGGACGGGCGATCTTCTGGGCTCGGGGACCGTCTCGGGCCCGGAGCGTGACAATCGCGGCTGTCTGCTGGAGCTGGCCTGGGGCGGCAAGGAACCGCTCGACCTGGGGACGGGTCAAAGCCGCAGCTTCCTGGAGGACAACGACCGCCTCACCCTGCGTGGCGCCGCCCGCGGCACCGACTACACCATCGGTTTCGGCGAATGCGTCGGCGTGCTGCGCCCCGCCATCGCTCCGCCCTGGCCGGTCGCCTAGCCTTCCCCGGCAACCCGGCCCGCGCAAGCTTCCGGCGGCCCCGTCACCACGCCCTCTCCCGCCGGATAAACCGGCGCAACAGGCGTTCTCCCGCCCCTCATCGGGCTGTGCGCGTCGCGCGCAACCATCTCGGCACAGGCAAAACTTCGGCATCCCACGCCAGCAGCGCGACCTGACCCACCGCCCGTTCTTCACGATCCCGTGACGGCGCGCCCCCCCGCGCTTCCATTGTCACAGCTCAGCGGTAAGCTCGGGTCAACCAACAGGAGAAGAGCATGTCCCGATCCCTGATTGCCGCCGCCCTCGCCGCGAGCCTCTGCCTCCCTGGCGCGGCCTTCGCCAACGAGGCCAACGAGGCCGCCTTGAAAGCGCGCCAATCGCTGATGAGCCTGATCGCCTACAACCTTGGCCCCTTGGCCCAGATGGCGCAGGGGCGGATCGACTATGATGCCGAGGCTGCGCAGGCTGCGGCGGACAACCTGTTCAACCTGACCCGTCACTCGCAGGAACGGCTCTGGCCCGAGGGCACCGCCGAAGGGCAGATCGAAGGCAGCGCCGCCCGGCCCACCATCTGGGAGAACCTCGACGATTTCGCACGCCGCTATGGCGATCTGCAAACTGCCGCCGCGACGATGCAAGGCGCCGCAGGGGATGGATTGCAGTCGCTTCAGGGCGCGCTCGGTGGGCTTGGCGGGGCCTGTCAGGCCTGCCACCAGCAGTACCGGGTGTCCGACTGACAAGATGCGACGATTTGGCGGGTTCCTTCTGGCCTCGATCGTGGTCGGCCTAGTGGTCTGGTGGCTGGCGCGACCGGGGGACCTGTCGCCGGCCACTCAGACCGCACTCGCGGCGCACGCCGCCGATGCCGAGGCCGGCGAACGCATCTTCTGGGCCGCAGGCTGTGCCGGCTGCCACGCGCGCCCGGGGATCGAGGCGACCGACCCGGTCGAGGAGCGACTGGTCCTGTCCGGCGGACGACGGCTGGAGAGCCCGTTTGGAACCTTCGTCGCCCCGAATATCTCGACTGATACGACCCACGGCATTGGCGGCTGGGAGTTGAACGACTTCGCCCGCGCAATGCTGCACGGCGTCTCGCCCGACAGCACGCATTACTATCCGGCCTTTCCCTACACGAGCTACAACCGCGCGCGGCTGGAGGATGTAGCCGACCTCTGGGCATTCTGGCAGACGCTACCTGCCGACGACACGCCCTCGATCGGGCATGAGTTGTCGTTTCCCTTCACGCTGCGCGGCGGACTGGGCGTCTGGAAGCTTCTGAACCTCTCGGATGAATACCTGTTGCCGGAATTCCCCGATGCGCAGGTGATGCGCGGCCGCTACCTGGTCGAGGCGCTGGGGCACTGCGCGGAATGTCACACGCCGCGCAATCTAGCCGGCGGCCTCGATGCATCGCGCTGGATGGGGGGCGCGCCCAACCCGTCAGGCGAAGGACGGATCCCGCCAATTCCCGACCCGCGCTGGTCGGCCGACGATATAGAGGCCTATCTTTTCAGCGGCTTCACCCCGTCGTTCGATGTCGTGGGCGGCTCGATGGCGGATGTCGTCGTGCACATGGCGCAGCTGCCCGCCGCAGATCGCGCCGCTATTGCCGCATATCTGCGCGCCCTGATCGAGTGACCGCGAGAGCCGGCCTTTGCGCCTTGACTTGGCTCGCGCGGAATGGCCAAAGGCGCCCATGGGTGCCGCACGTCTGACCATCGACCTCGACTCCATCGCCGCCAACTGGCAGCGGCTCGCGCAGCTATCCGCGGCCGAGACCGGCGTCACCATCAAGGCCGACGCCTATGGGCTGGGCGCAGCGCCGGTGGCACGCCGCCTGGCCCGCGCGGGTGCACGGCATTACTTCGTCGCGATCGCCGAAGAGGCTGCGACGGTCCGCCAGGCGGTCGGCGCCGGACCCGAGATCTACATCTATTCCGGTCATATGGCGGGCGACACTCAGACGATCCGCAACCTGAACCTGATCCCTCTGGTCAATTCCGCCGAACAACTGGCCCGCCATCTGGAGTCGTTGCCGGGCCATCCCTTCGGCATTCAACTCGATAGCGGGATGAACCGTCTAGGCATGGAGCCGGGCGAATGGGCCGCCCTGCGTGATCTGGCACTGCAGGCGCACCCGCGGCTTCTGATGTCGCACCTGGCCTGCGCCGACGATCCGGCCGATGCGATGAACGCCGCACAGCGCGAGACCTTCCACGCCATGACCGAGGGCTGCGACATACCCCGCTCGCTTGCCGCCACGGGCGGAGTGCTCCTGGGGGCGGATTATCATTTCGACCTGACGCGCCCGGGCGTCGGGCTTTACGGGGGGGCGCCCTTCGCCGACGCCTACCCCGTGGTGTCGCTAGAGATTCCGGTCATCCAGATCCGCGACGTGGAACCGGGCGAGACCGTGGGCTACGGGTGCACCTGGTCCGCTTCCGCCCCGTCCCGGATCGCGACGCTGGCAGCCGGTTATGCCGACGGGATCCTGCGCTATCTCTCTGGCCGCGCGACACTCTGGGCAGATGACTTGCCCTGCCCCGTGGTCGGCCGCGTGTCGATGGATCTGCTGACCGTCGATGTCACGCATTTGCCGGAAGTCCCCGATGCCCTTGAACTGCTTGGGCCCTACCAAGGTATCGACGAACTGGCAGAGGCTGCCGGCACCATCAGCTACGAGATTCTGACGGGGCTCGGTGCCCGCTATCGCCGGCGATACGCCGGACTGAGTTCATGACAGCGGCCCTGGCGCTGCTGGGCGCCGTCGGCCGCTCGGTCGCTGCGGGATTTGGGGCCATGGGTCGGTTCGTGGCCTTCGCGGCGCTGGCGCTTTCCCATCTTGTGCGGCCACCGTTCTACGGACGGGAACTGGCGTTGCAACTTGTGCAGATCGGTTGGCTGTCGCTGCCGGTTGTGGGGCTGACCGCCCTTTTCACCGGCGGCGCACTGGCCCTGCAGATCTATGCAGGATCGGCGCGATTTTCGGCCGAGTTCGCCGTCCCGTCGATCACCGCCATCGGCATGGTGCGCGAACTGGGCCCAGTGCTGGGCGGGCTGATGGTCGCGGCGCGCGTCGCCTCCTCGATCGCAGCCGAGATCGGCACGATGAAGGTTTCTGAACAGATCGACGCGCTGCGCACCCTGGCGACCGACCCGATGAAGTACCTGGTCGGGCCACGGATCGTGGCGGCGACGCTGGCGATGCCGGTGCTTGTCGCGGTGGGTGATGCAATCGGGATCCTCGGCGGGTATTCTGTGGGGGTGAACCGGCTGGGCTTCGACGGCACGACCTATCTGCGCAACACGTTCGATTTCCTGGAATTCTGGGACGTGGCCTCGGGGTTGATCAAGGGGGCGGTATTCGGCTTTCTGGTGGCGCTTTGCGGATGCTACTTCGGCATGCATTCGGGGCGCGGCGCACAGGGCGTGGGCGAGGCGACGAAGACCGCGGTGGTGTTGGCGTCGATTCTGATACTCTCGGCGAACTACATCCTAACCGAAGTATTCTTCAGCGCATGATCCGCGTCCATGACCTTCACAAGTCCTTCGGGGCCAAGCGCGTGCTGAACGGCGTAAGTTTCGAGGTGGGGCGGGGCGAAAGCCTGGTGGTGATCGGCGGGTCCGGCACAGGCAAGTCGGTGCTGCTGAAATGCCTTCTGGGGCTGGAATCCGCCGACAGCGGGACGATCGAGATCGCCGGGATCACGCGACCGCGCCCGCACGAACTGGCCGCCCATGTCGGCATGCTGTTTCAGGCCTCGGCGCTTTTCGATTCACTGCCGGTCTGGCAGAACGTCGCCTTTCGACTGATGAGCGGTCCAGCCCGGATGGGACGGGAAAAGGCGCGCGCGGCCGCGTTGGAAAAGCTGGCCCGCGTCGGAATGGCACCGGAGTCGGCCGATCTGTACCCCGCGGAACTGTCGGGCGGGATGCAGAAGCGCGTGGGGCTCGCGCGCGCAATCGCGGGCGAACCGCCGATCCTGTTCTTCGACGAACCCACGGCCGGGCTCGATCCGATCCTGGCGGCCGTGATCAATGCCCTGATCAGAGAAGTCGTGACCGAGATGGACGCCACGGCCGTCACGATCACCCATGACATGCGCACCCTGCGCGACGTCGCCGACCGTGTGGCGATGCTGCACGAGGGGCGCTTCTACTGGCAGGGCACCGCGGCCGAGGCCTTGGCCAACGAGGACAATCCCGTGCTTGCCCAGTTCATCCACGGCCGCATCGAGGGTCCGATCCCCACGCTGCGCTAGACTGAAGCCTTCCGCTCCAGAAAAGACAGGACCGATTTCGCCGCGCGCAGGCCCGGCGGAGGCCCACCCCGACCCAGCCGCGTCATCGTCAACTCCATCGCCGCTACCTGTCGCGCGCGGGCGTCGGGGTCCGCCAACAGTTCACTCAACGCCGGGGCGATCCGTTCCGGCTGGCAGGCCTCCAGCAAGAACTCGGGCACCGCGCGCGTCTCCGAAACCAGGTTGACCAGCGTCACCGTGTCGATCCGAGCCATGCGCCGCATCACCACGCGGGTGAGCGGGTGGAAATCATAGGCGATCACCATCGGCAGGCCGTTCGCGGCCAGCTCAAGCGACACCGTTCCGGATGCCGCGAGCGCCACATCCGCCGCGCCGAACGCGGCGCGTTTCTCGGTCACCGGGTGGTGCGCGGGGTCCAGAAGGATCGGTGCGCCCGGCCAATCTGACAACAGGGCGCGCAGTCGATCCGCCTGCGCGGCAACCGTCGGGACCACCACCCGCGCGTCGGGCTGGCCGCCAAGGACCCGGCGCAATGCCGCGCCGAAACGCGGGGCCAGTCTGTCGACCTCACCCCGGCGCGAGCCCGGCAGCACCAGGATTATCGGAGCCTCGCCGATCCCCTGTGCGGCGCGGAAGGCCTGGACCTCCTCAGTCGTGGCATGGGGTTCGGCGACTACCGGATGACCGACGAAATCGCAACTCATCCCCGCCGCCTGCATATAAGCAGGCTCGAACGGCAGGAGCGCCAGGACATGATCGACCAACGGCGCCATCCGCGCCGCGCGTCCCGGACGCCACGCCCAGACCGAGGGCGCAACATAGTGCACGGTGCGCAGATCCGGTCGCGCGGCACGGGCAAGCTTCAGGACACGCAAGCAGAAATCGGGGCTGTCAATTGTGATGACGACATCGGGCGCGACCTCGATGATGGCAGCGGCTGCTTGGGCGATGCGTCGCTTCAAGGCGAAGTAGCGCGGCAGGACCTCCGCGAGGCCCATGACCGACAACTCCTCCATCGGGAAGAGGGAATGCAGCCCTCTGGCACCCATCTCGGACCCGCCGATGCCGTGGAAATCGACACCGGGTGAAAGACTGCACAGACCAGCCATGAGCGCGCCGCCCAGCCGGTCGCCTGAGGGCTCTCCGGCAATCAGAAAGGCCTTCACGGCACGGACCAGAGCGCGATACCGGCGGCATCGGCGAGGGCCAGGGTCTCAGTCCGGCGCAAGATCACGACCCTTCCAGCATGAAGACAGATCCCGCCCAGTCGTGCGGCGCGCGCGGCTTCGATCGTCGCGGGACCGATGGCCGGCAGGTCGATGCGCATTTCTTGCCCATCCTTGGCACGCTTGACGAAGACCCCGCCCGAACGCGGTTCGCGCTGGTCACGACAGGCAGCGATATGGGCAAGCATGGCGTCGGTGCCGTAAAGCGCCTCGACCCCCAGGCACAATCCGCCCGCCACGACACAACCCTGCCCCAGGTCGAGCGGAGCAAGCCTGCGCAGGATCTCGATCCCGCGGGCACCGTCGGATTGCGCCGCGTCCGAGGGCTTCGTCGCGCCAAAGACGCCCTCTGCCGCCAGTAGCCCCGGAGCGCAGTCGGCCAGCCCCCGAACGGGCAGGCCATGTTCCTCGAACACCGCGATGACCGCGCGCAGGATCGCGTCGTCGCCTTGCCACATCGCCGGTAGGAGTCGGGGCATCAGTGCCGCCGTTTCAGGGTCGAAGAGCCCCGGGTCGAACCGCGGGCGATGCACGGCCCCGGCGAAGACCACGGTATCCACCCCGGCGTCGGTCAGGTGGCGCAGCAGTGGTACGAGCCGTTCAATGCGGAAGGTCAGATCGGGCGTCACACCGGCCGGATCGTAGCCTTCCACCGCGCACACGAGGGGCCGCTCGCGCAAGTGACTGATCAGTTCGGCCGGCAGGTCACCCGCCCCGGCAATGATCGCCAGCCGGCTCATTTGGGGATCAGGAAGGACCGGTCTGACGCCGACAGGATGAAATCGGTCATCTCGCGGACATGGGTGCTGTCGGTCTCCTCGGCCAGGCGACGGGCGCGGTCCAGAAAGGTCCCCTCGCCCTGAGCGAGCATCTGGTAGGCCGCACGCAGCGCCGTGATCTCGGACCGGGCGACGCCGCGGCGTTTCAGGCCGACCAGGTTTAGCCCGTCCAACTCGCCCCGTGGGGCCTGCACCAGACCATGCGGGACGACATCGTTGGTCACCATCGTCACCGCGCCGATGATCGCACCCCGACCGATGCGGACGAATTGATGGACGCCCGAAAGCCCGCCGATGATCACATCGTCGCCGATCACGCAATGACCGGCAACGGCGGCCTGATTGGCCATGATTACCCGGTTGCCAACCTGCGCATCGTGGCCGACATGCGCGCCGGTCATGAAGAGGCAATCGTCACCGACGCGCGTGATCCCGCCCCCGCCGGCGGTGCCGGTGTTGAGGGTCGCGCCTTCACGGATGCGGCAGCGGGCGCCGATGATCAGTCGGGTACGCTCTCCAGCGAATTTCAGATCCTGCGGCACCTCACCCACGCTGGCGAAGGGAAAGACGACGCAGCCTTCGCCGAGGTCGGTCCAGCCGGTGATCACCGCGTGGCTCTTGACCTCGACGCCCGCGCCCAGGGTGACCTCGGCGTCGATCACCGCGAAGGGACCGATCCGACAATCCGCCCCGATTACCGCGCCCGCGGCCACAACGGCCGTGGGGTGGATCTGCGCCGATGGGTGCACCGTCACCGTTCAGCCCCGGTCGCCCAAGTCGATCATCGCCATGAACTCGGCCTCGGCCGCGACCTCGTCCCCGACGCGGCCGAGCCCTTCGAACTTCCACACCCGCGACGAGCCGCGCTTCACCGTGACGGCCAATTCCAGAACATCGCCCGGCACGACCTTGCGACGGAAGCGGCACTTGTCGATAGACATGAAATAAACCAGAGGGTCGCGGTCCACGAGGTCCAGCGTCAGGCCCACCAGCACTGCCGCAGTCTGCGCCATCGCCTCGATGATGGTGACGCCAGGCATGATCGGAGCACCCGGGAAGTGGCCCTGGAAATGCGGCTCGTTGAAGGTGACGTTCTTTACGCCGACCGCGGATTCGCCCAGCCGGATATCGCGCAACTTGTCGATCAACAGGAAGGGATAGCGATGCGGGATGATCCGCTGGATCAGGGCCAGATCGGCTTCGGTCGTCGCTGACCAGTCCTGCGCCGCGTCCTTGGCGGTATCGGGCATGTTGGCAGTCTCCATTCAGCGGGGCCGCATTCTGGCGCGAGGACTAGCAACTTCGTCCTGTCACGGCAAGAAGGCAGGCATTCCTCAGTCGTTCGGCGGCGAAAGCGCGGGGACGTCCTCATCATCAAGAGTGGCGTCGAGCCGCTGGATCGCCTGGTCGGTCATGTCCAGCCAGTCAGCGCCCAAGATCAGCGCATCCGGGCGCAGGATGGCGACGAGTCCTTCCTCGGTCATCATTTGCAGAATGATCGGCAGCGCCTCGTCGAAGAAACGCCCGGCGGCGGCGTCAAGGCGGCGAGCCAGATCCAGGCTGAGTGCGTTGCGCTCGGCGCGAATGACCTCGACGCGGCGGTCGAACTCGTCGGCGCGGGCGCGAAACTCCTCGGGCGTCAAGGACGCACGCGCCTCGGTCAGCGCGCGTTCCTCGGATACGAGTTCGGCCGCAATGCGCTCGTTTTCGGCCTCGAGTTGCTCTTCGGCTTCGCTCAACTCGGCCAGAACAGCCTGGCCAAAGCGCGACTCGCGCAGCAGCCGCTCTTCGTTGAGGATGCGGAACGAGGCGCTGCCCTGCGAAAAAGCAGCCGCGCCGACGCAGGCCAGGATTGCCCCCAGGACTGCGCCGCGCAGAAGGCCCGTCATCAGAACCGCGACGAAACGGTCAAGTCAAAGCGCTGGATGCGGTCGTAATCCTCGCGCTTGAGCGGCGTCGAGAAGTTGAAGCGCAGCGGACCCACGGGCGTGTCCCAGAAGACCGACACACCAGCGACGGCACGGATGCGCCGCCGATCCTCGATCGTGGAGCCGCCAGCGTTGTCGATACCCCAGAGCGTGCCGACATCAAGGAAGGCACCGCCGGAAATCGCGTATTCCTGCGGCAGCCCGATCGGGAATTCAGCCTCGAAGCGCGCGACGGCGAAATAGTTGCCGCCCAGCCCGTCGGTGAACTCACCGCCATCGATGGCCCGCGGACCGATGCCGAAGGGCCGGAAGCCGCGCATCTGGTCAGGGCCGAGTTCGAAGCGCTCGGTGATGCGGCTTGCACCCGACCGATGCCACACACCGCCGGCCTCTGCCTCGGCACGCAGGGTAACGTCGCCGCCAAGGATCCGTTGTTCGTACCCAACCAGCGCGGTCGACCGGGCCCAGCGACGATCGCCGCCCAGACCTGCAATGTCCTGGTTGAACCGGAAGATGAAACCGCGATCCGGGTCCGGGCCGATCCGACGCGTGTCGTAAGTATAGGTCAGGCCGATGGACGAGGTCGTGGCACGTCCGATCCCTTCGTCTTGCTGGATGCGCGCCGTGGCCTCGCTGGTGTTGAACACCTCGTCGCGCGCAATGGTGTAGCGGACACCGACGCGGCCGTATTCGGAGACCGGAAAGCTGAGCGACGGCGAGAACTGCAAGCGGCGCGTATCGAATTGAGCAAAGCGACTGGCGGTCGACGAGCTAAGCCCCGCACGCATGCCGAATTCCAGATCGCGACCCAAAAGCGCAGGTTCGGTGAAACTGAGGTCAAAGGCCCGCCCGCGGCGGACTGTGACCAGATCCAAGGCGACGCGTTGCCCACGGCCCATGAAGTTGGTCTCGACGAACTGGATGTTCGCGCCGATCCCCTCTCGCGCGCCGAAGCTGACACCCAGGCCGAGCGAACCTGTGGTCGTCTCCTCGACCTGGACATCCACGATGGCCTGGTCGGGGCTGCTGCCGCCTTCGACATCCACCTGCACGTCCGAGAAGTAACCAAGCTGACGGATCCGCGCCGCAGCCTCGCGGATCTCGCGCGAGTTCAGCGGGTCGCCCTCCGCCGAATCGAACTGACGCCGGATCACGCGGTCCTGGGTCGTCGCATTGCCCTGTATATCGATCCGCTCGATGAACACCCGCTCGCCCCGGACGATGGCAAATTCGACATCGATGGTGCGGTCCCGTTCGTTCCGGCTCAGGCGCGGCTCGACACGCAGAAAGCGCTCGCCCGCCTGCTGACCCAACCGCTCCATCCGCTCGACCGTATTGTCCAGAACGACCGGCGAGAAGACCGCGCCGGGACGGACCCGAATTTCACGGCGGAAGGGTTCGGCATCGATACCGGCGATCTCGGAGACGACCGAGGTGCGGCCAAGGCGATACTGCTGCCCCTCGCGGATCGTGAAGGTCACGAAAGCCGCGTCGCGCTCACGCGCGATCTCGGTCACGCCGGCTGTGACCTGGGCATCGACGTAGCCGCGCGACAGGTAGAAGTCCTGTAGAAGCTGCCGGTCGTTGGCGATCCGCGCCTCGTTGAGGTTGTCGGACTGGAAAAGGAAGCTCAGGACACCCGCCTGACTGGTCTGCAGCGCATTGCGCAACCGCCGGTCCGAGAAAGACCGATTACCCACGAAGCTGATGCGGTCGATCTCGACGACGCGGCCCTCGGCAATCTCGAAGGCAAGGTCGACGCGGCCATCGCTGCGTTCGATCAGGCGAGGATTGACGCGCGCAGCCAGTCGGCCCTGTGCGGCGTAGATTTCGGCGATCGCCGTCGCGTCAGCCTCGGCTTGCGAGGGCGAGAAGACGCGTCCGGGACGCGAAACCACGACCTCACGCAGAATGTCATCATTGACCCGGCGATTGCCTTCAAAGTTCACGATGTTGAGGATCGGATACTCTTCGACGCGGATCACCAGTCGGTTGCCCGACGGTACGAAATCGACCGAGCGGAAAAAGCCCGTGGCGGCGACGCGCTGGTAGGCAGCGTTCAGTTCGGCCGCAGACAAGGCGCGATTGCGCGGGATCCTGGCAAAGTTCGCGACGCTTTCCGCGTCGATCTGGCGATTGCCCTCCACGGCGACGGTCGAGAAACTGTAGCTCTGCGCCGTTGCCCCCGACGGGACCATGACCGCCAAGCCAATCACCATGCCGAGCACCGCCATCAAGGCCGGAAACGGGACCAACGCCCGCACAAAGTCCAGCGCCGTTCTGGTCCTGCTGTTCACGCGCATTCCGAAGCCCCGCATACCCTCGTTCTTTTCCCCGTGAGTAGCGACATGAGGACGCAATGTCAAAGCAGTCTCGGATCTCTGTGGCGGGTTGTGGCATGGCCGAAACGGCTGGCGCCTAGCCTTGGGTGCCCGGGGTGGTCGGAATGGCCTCAACCGCCATCCCACCCAGCCAGGCGGCCAGCAGCAGCCCGGCGATCACCGCGAGGAAAAACCAGATCCAGTCACCGCCCAACTGGTAGACGGTGCGCAGCCCGGTTTCGCTGGTTCCACTAGGCGTCATGGCGCTCGCCCCCTGTCGTCGCACCCGTCAGGTATGCCGCCTCGAAACAGCCACGACAAGACTGGCGCCGCGCAATATAACGACAGGGTTTACAGTATGTTAACCGCCGCTCAACAGAAAATGTCGTTGAATACCGCAAAGGCCATGAGTGACAGAAGCAGCACCAGGCCCAGGGTCATCAATGCCCCTACCACTCGCTCGCTCGGCGGTCGCCCGGTCACAGCCTCGTAGGCGTGAAAGACCAGATGTCCACCGTCGAGCACGGGGATCGGGAAAAGGTTCAGAAGGCCGATCGCGGTCGAGAGCACGGCGATGAACCAGACGAAGTTCCAGATCCCGTCCGAGGCCATCGCGCCAGAGACGCGGGCAATCCCGATGGGGCCCGACAGGTTGCAGGTGCTGATCGCGCCGACGACCATGTGGTAGAGCCCGTCGAAGCTGCGCTCGACCACCGCCCATGTCTGCGCTGCGGCCATCGGCAGAACCTCGGCGGCGCCGGGGCGGCGGATCGGGTGTTCGAAGAACGCGCCGGATTCTAGACCAATGAGCCAGCGCGCCTCGAATCCGCCTTCAGGGCGCGGCAGATCGGTGCGGCGCGGGGTCAGCGACAGGTCGAGTTCCTGCCCCTCACGCCAAACTCGCAGCGCCACCGGCGCGCCCTCGGCCGCGGCGACGATGGGCGGCAATTCTGTGAAGGCGTCGATGGGCCTCTCGCCCACCGCCAGGATCACGTCGCCCGTCTGCATCCCGGCATCGCGCGCCGCGGAATTTAGCGAGATGCCCGCCGCGCGTGCCGGGACAGGAAACGGCCCTTCGATCTGCTCTGTGCGCCCGTCGCGCTCTACCGTGTAGGCAACAACCGGCGCCGGCTCCAGTTCACCCGCGATGCGGAAGTAATCGGCCAGCGTATCGACCGGCGCCCCCTCGATCGCGAGGATCCGGTCGCCCTCGCGCAGTTCCTGAACGGCGGCCGGGAGCGGGTGGATCTCGCCCACGATCGGAGTGTCACTGGCAATGCCTCGCAGACCCAGGAAGAGCGCGAAGACGATGATCGAGAAAACGAAGTTGAAGACCGGCCCTGCCGCCACTGTCGCCGATCGCGCCCAGAGTGGAGCGCCATGCATTGTGTGGCGCCGCTGGTCACCGTCCATATTCGCCATCGCCGTCGAATCGGCGCCCGACGCGGCGTTGCTATCGCCGAGAAACTTCACATAGCCACCAAACGGCAGCGCCGCCACCTGCCAGCGCGTCCCCCGCCGGTCGGTGCGCGAGAACAGCACCGGCCCGAACCCGATGGAGAACACCTCGGCATGAATGCCGGACCAGCGCCCGACGATGTAGTGGCCGTATTCATGCACTGCCACAATCACCGACAGCGCCACGACAAAGGCGCCGAGGGTGAAGAAAAGATTACCGAAGCCGGGCAGAAGTCCCAACAGGTCCATAGAAGCTCCTCAGGCGGCTTGGCCGCGGGCGCGGATCACCTCGGCCGCGCGACGGCGGGCCAGGCTGTCGATTTCGAGAACGTCCTGCAACGATTTCGGCGCATTGCCAAGCTCGCCACCGACGTCATGAGCCGACAGCGTATCCTCGACCACGCCGGCCATGTCCAGAAATCCGATGCGACCGTCGATGAAATGGTCGAGAGCGATTTCCTTGGCGGCATTGAAGACCGCGCCGGCTGCGCCCCCCTCACGCATCACCGCCTGCGCCAGTCGCAAGGCCGGGTAGCGGCGCGGATCTGGTTCGGCGAAGTCGAGCCGACCGGCCGCGGCGAGGTCTAGGCGCGCCACCGGCAACTCCGCGCGCTGGGGCCAGTTGAGCGCATATCCGATGGGGTGGCGCATGTCGGGGCTTCCCAGATGCGCCATCACTGCCCCGTCCCGGAACGCGACCAGCGCATGGACCAGGGATTGCGGGTGGATCAGGACGCGGATCTGCGCGGCGTCGAGGCCGAAGAACTCGCGCGCCTCGATCACCTCCATCGCCTTGTTGAACATCGAGGCAGAGTCGATGGTAATCCGCTGGCCCATCGCCCAATTCGGATGGCTTGCCGCATCGGCGACCGTCGCCTGCGCCAGTTTCTCAAGCGGCCAATCTCTCAGTCCCCCGCCCGAGGCCGTCAGCGTCACCGCCTCGACCGCTGCGATCTCTTCGCCGACAAGTGCCTGGAATACCGCCGAATGTTCGCTGTCCACGGGCAGAAGCGTCGCACCATGCGCTCGCGCCTCAGCCAACAGAAGCGGCCCGGCGGTGACCAGGCTTTCCTTGTTGGCCAGCGCTACCACACGGCCTTGCGAGAGCGAGGCGAAACCCGGCGCCAGACCGGCGGCGCCGACAATCGCGGACATCACCCAATCGGCCGGCCGGTAGGCAGCCTCGACAACGGCACCGGGCCCGGCGGCGACCTCGATGCCCGTACCGGCCAGCGCGTCCTTGAGCGGGCGGTAGCATTCCTCGTAGGCGGTGACGGCCAGTTCGGCCCGGTGGATGCACGCCAGTTCGGCCAGGCGTTCAACCTGTCGCCCGCCGGTCAGGGCGACGACAGCAACATCATCGCGGCGTGCAAGCAAATCGAGCGTGCTTTCCCCGACCGAACCCGTCGCCCCGAAGACAGTGATCCGCCGCATCTCAGCCCGCCGCTCCGGCGACCGCGCGCAGCAGACCCAGATTTGCCATGAGAAGCGCCACCAGAGCGACGGCGATCATCGCATCAAAACGGTCCAGAACCCCGCCATGCCCCGGGATAAGGTCGGAGCTATCCTTGACCCCCATGCGCCGCTTGATCGCGCTTTCGGCGATGTCACCCATCTGTCCGGCGAAGGCCAGCAGGACCGACAGGGCCACCAGCCCCGGACCCGCGCCCAGCACTGGCATGAAAGCCGCCCCGATCGCCGCGCCCGTCATCCATCCTGCGACCGTGCCCGACCATGTCTTCTTCGGGCTGACCTTCGGCCAGAACTTCGGCCCGCCCAGAATGCGCCCGGCGAAATACCCCGCCACGTCAGAGCCGATGACGATCAGGGTCAACCACAATACCCATTCAAGCCCATAGTCCCAGCGCAAGGCGATCAACCCGTGGCCGGCCAGAAGGATCAGCGCCAGATAGGCCCCGAAGACGCCGGTGTCGCGCGGTACACGCA
>CAZKSE010000059.1:0-18575 GCA_964555305.1 uncultured Rhodobacter sp.
GGATGCAGCGGCAACGCCGCCATCGCCTTGCCATGCGCGGTGATCCGCCCCGCCGCATCGAGCGCGCCCAGAGCGCCCAGCAGCGCCCGCGCCTCGGCCAGCGCGCCCTCGGGCGGGGGGGTCAGGAACGCCAGCCGGTCCGAACCCCAGAGCGCCAGTTCAAGCGCCATCCCGGCCAGATCCGCGGCCTCGATCTCGGCCGGGGGATGGGCGGGCAGCGCACCCTCCTGCGCGCGGGCCCAGAGCCGGTAGCAGATGCCGGGCGCCACCCGCCCGGCACGACCGCGCCGCTGCTCGGCCTCGGCGCGGCTGACGGGTTCGGTCACCAACCGGGTCATGCCGGAGCCGGGATCGTAGCGCGCCCGCCGCGCCCGACCGGCATCGACCACCGCGCGGATATCCGGGATCGTCAGAGAGGTCTCGGCAATCGCGGTGGCCAGCACCAGCTTGCGCCCGCTCTCCGAGGGCGCGAGGGCGGCACGCTGCTGCGCGAAGGGCAGCGCCCCGTAGAGCGGGTGCAGCGCCACCCCCGGCGCCAGCCGCCCCGCCAGAGCCGCCGCCGTGCGCCGGATCTCGCCCTCGCCGGGCAGGAAGACCAGAACGCCCCCCTCGGTTTCGTTGAGCGCGCGCAGGATCAGGGCGGCCACCTCGCCTTCCAACCGCGCCTCGCGCGGGAGCGGGCGGTCCAGCCAGCGGGTCTCGACGGGAAAGGCGCGGCCCTCGGCGGTCAGGATCGGGGCCTGGTCCAGCAGATCGGCCACGGGCGCGGC
This sequence comes from uncultured Rhodobacter sp., assembly GCA_964555305.1. GTDB lineage: Bacteria > Pseudomonadota > Alphaproteobacteria > Rhodobacterales > Rhodobacteraceae > Pararhodobacter. The sequence continues at coordinate 771 of CAZKSE010000059.1, forward strand.
ATCGAGCGTGGCGGACATGACCAGCAGCCAGAGCTCCGGGCGCAGGGCCGCGCGCGCCTCCAGCACCAGCGCAAGGCCCAGATCGGCATGAATGGAGCGTTCGTGGAACTCATCGAAGATCACCGCGCCGACGCCGTCGAGCGAAGGATCGGTCTGCAGCATCCGCGTCAGGATCCCCTCGGTCACCACCTCGATCCGCGTGTCGGCGCTGATCCGCGCCTCGCCCCGGATGCGGTAGCCGACGCGCCGGCCCACCGGCTCGCCCAGCGTCTCGGCCAGGCGTTCGGCCGCGGCACGGGCGGCCAGCCGCCGGGGCTCGAGCATGACGATCCGGCCAGCCACGGCGTCCAGCAGTGCCAAAGGCACCCGCGTGGTCTTGCCAGCGCCGGGTGGCGCCTGCAGGACGGCGCGGCCATGTCCTGCAAGTGCCGCGCAGAGTTGCGGCAGCAGGGGGTCGATCGGTTGCGGGTCGCCGGGCAGGGTCATGGCGGCGCTTATGGGCCGGGTCGGGGGCAGATTCCAGCCCGGCGCGGCACTGGACAGCGCCGCCGCGGGCGGGCAAGACGGGGCGCGAAGGAGGCGCGATGATGTCCACCGATCTTGCCGAGCGGATCCTGAAGGCCGATCGTCGGGCGCTGGCCCGCGCCATCACGCTGGTCGAAAGCACCCGCGCCGATCACCGCGACGCGGCCGCCACCCTGCTGGACGAGCTGGCCGGACACGGACGCGAGGCGTTGCGCATCGGGCTCTCGGGCACGCCCGGCGTCGGCAAGTCGACCTTCATCGAGGCTTTCGGCATGATGCTGTGCGACAAGGGGCTGAAGGTAGCTGTGCTGGCGGTCGATCCGTCCTCGGCGCGCACCGGAGGCTCGATTCTGGGCGACAAGACGCGGATGGAACGGCTGGCGCGGCACCCCAACGCGTTCATCCGCCCCTCGCCCAGCCAGACGCATCTGGGCGGCGTTGCCCGCCGCACGCGCGAAGCCGTGGCACTGTGCGAGGCGGCGGGGTTCGACGTGGTGCTCGTCGAAACCGTAGGCGTCGGGCAATCCGAAACCGTGGTGGCGGAACTGTCGGATGTCTTTCTGCTGCTGCTCGCCCCGGCGGGCGGGGACGAGTTGCAGGGCGTCAAGCGCGGCATCATGGAAGTGGCCGACCTTATCGTGGTCAACAAGGCCGATGGCGAACTGAAGGCGCAGGCGCAGCGCACGCGCGCCGATTATGCCGGCGCGCTGCGGCTTCTGCGCGCCCGCGAACAGGACCCGCCCGGCTATCCCAAGGCGATCACCGTCTCCGCGCTCGAGGAACAGGGGCTCGAATCGGTCTGGGAGGAGATCGGCGCGCTGGTCGACTGGCGGCGCGAACAGGGCCATTGGGCACGGCGCCGGGCGTCCCAGGCCCGTCACTGGTTCGCCGAAGAGGTGCGCCGCGCCCTTCTTGCCCGGCTGGAAAGCGCCGAGGCACGGGCGCGGATGGCCGAATTGTCCGAATCCGTCGCCCGCGGCGAGACAAGCGCCGCCGCGGCCGCCCAGACCATGCTGGGCGCGCTCGAACCCCTTGACGCCGCCGGACAGAGCGCTTAGAGCCACCGCAGAGATTCCGGGCGCTGCCGCAGCGGCGCCCTTTGCCATTGACAGGGGCGCCCAAAGCCGCGCCCGTTGAAAGACGAGGATAGGACCATGTCGCGCCGCTGCGAACTGACCGGCAAGGGCCCGATGTCGGGCAACAATGTGAGCCACGCCAACAACAAGACCCGTCGCCGCTTTCTGCCGAATCTGGTGGATGTGACGCTGGCGTCGGAATCGCTGGGGCAGAGCTATTCGCTGCGCGTCTCGGCCGCCGCGCTGCGCTCGGTTGATCACCGTGGCGGTCTGGACGCGTTCCTGGCCAAGGCCAAGGACGACGAGTTGTCGACCCGCGCACTGAAGATCAAGAAAGAGATCGCCAAGGCCGCGCAACCCGCCGCCTGAGCTTTTCTCGGATGCGACTACCCTGAAGGCCCCGCCCAAGCGGGGCTTTTTGGCATTGGGCCGGCGCAACGGGATGTGACGCCGGGGTGCGATCCGATCCGGGGTCGCCGTCGCCTGGGCCCGGATCGCCGGGCCGCTGTCCCGCTCGGCCAGCGGTTTCGCGACGGACGACGCCCAGGCGTGTGTCCCCGTCCCCAAGCACGCCATGCCCTGTTGACGCCTATCCCGGCTGGTGGCGGCGGTGCAGGTTTTTCGGCCGGCCGGGCAGCGTGAGCCGTGCATCCGCGCGCGGCTGGCGCGATACCACCCGCCCTTTCGAGATCACCGCCAACCGCGCCGGTCGCAGGCGAATCGCCTCGACCGGATCACCCGCATCCAGCACCACGAGCGAGGCCTGGCACCCCGGCGCCAGACCGTAACCTTGCAGGCCCAGGATGCGCGCATTTTCGACCGTCACCATCTCGAAGCAGCGCCGCATCTCGTCGGGGTGGGTCATCTGCGCGACATGCAGCCCCATGAAGGCCACGTCCAGCATGTCGGCGGTGCCGAGGCTGTACCACGGGTCGCGCACGCAATCCTGTCCCCAGCCTACGGGGATGTCATGGGCCTGCATCTCTTTCACCCGGGTCAGCCCGCGCCGCTTGGGGTAGCTGTCGTGCCGGCCTTGCAGGACGATGTTGATCAGCGGGTTCGGAATCGCCGCCAACCCCGCCTCGGCGATCAGCGGCAGAAGCTTCGAGACATAGTAATTGTCCATCGAATGCATCGAGGTCAGGTGCGAGGCCGCCGCGCGGCCCTGCAACCCCAGGCGCCGCACTTCATGCGCCAGCGTTTCGACATGCCGACTGAGCGGATCGTCGGTCTCGTCGCAATGCAGGTCAAGGGGCAGGCCCCGCTCCACGGCGATCGCGCAGAGATCGCGCACCGAGCGCGCGCCTTCCTCCATCGTCCGCTCGAAATGCGGGATGCCGCCGACCACATCGACCCCACGGTCGAGCGCGCGGATCAGGTTCGCCCGCCCGTTTGCCGCCCGGTAGAGCCCGTCCTGCGGAAAGGCGACGAGCTGCAGGTCGATGTAATCGCGCACCTTCTCGCGCACCTCCAGAAGCGCGGTGACGGTGTTCAGGTGATCGGGCGTCGTATCGACATGACTGCGAATCGACAAAAGCCCCATCGACACCGCCCAGTCGCAATAGGCGAGTGCGCGCTCGACCATCGCCTCGACGCTGGCCTCGTCGCGCAAGGCGCCCCACAGCGCAATCCCGTCCAGCAGCGTGCCGGACGCGTTGATCCGGGGCTGGCCGTAGGAAAGCGTCGCGTCCATGTGGAAATGCGGATCGACGAAGGGCGGGCTGACCAGATCGCCCGCCGCCTCGATGACCGTGCCGACCTCCACGCCCTCGGGCAGCCGCTCGACCGCCGCGATGCGGTCGCCCTGGATGCCGATATCGGCCACGCGCCCATCGGGCAGTGTCCCGCCCCTGACGACCAGGTCAAACATCAGCGCTCTCCCTTGCTATAGGGCACCATCAGCGCGGCAGGAACCGCGGCGCGGCGCGACATGACCACGAGTGCAAGGATCGACAGAAGGAAGGGCAGCATGAGGAACACCTGATAGGGAATGTCGGCCCCCAGCGCGGTCTGCTGGAGGCGGATCTGGAACGCGTCGAAGATCCCGAAGAGGACCGCGCCCAGAAGCGCCTTGCCCGGCATCCACGCCCCGAAGACAACGAGCGCGATGCAGATCCAGCCGCGGCCGTTGATCATCTCGAAGAAGAAGGAATTGAACGCCGACATGGTCAGGAACGCGCCGCCCACCGCCATCAGCCCGGAGCCGACCATGACCGCACCCATTCGGATCGCGGTGACCGACAGGCCCTGCGCCTCCACCGCGGCGGGATTTTCGCCCGCCGCGCGGACCGCCAGGCCCAGCGGCGTGCGGTAGAGGATCAGGGAAACCGCCCCCACCAACGCGAAGGCCAGATAGGTGAGCGGCGTCTGCGTGAAAAGCGCGTGGCCGATGATCGGCAGGTCGGACAGATAGGGGATCGGCAGTGGCTGGAAGGCCTCGATCCGCGGGGGGGTGGTGACGCGGGGTAGCGCCAGACGATAGGCGAAATAGGCCGCGGCCGTGGCCAGGAGCGTGATGCCCAGGCCCACGACATGCTGGGAAAGCCCGAATGGCACAGTCAGCGTGGCATGGAGAAGCCCGAACAGCATCCCCGCGCCCATCGCCACCGCCACCCCGGTCCAGAGCCCGAGGCCGAAATAGACCGCCATCCACCCCGCAAAGGCGCCGGCGACCATGATCCCTTCAATGCCGAGGTTCAGCACTCCCGCGCGCTCGCAGATCAGCTCGCCCATCGTGGCGAAGATCAGCGGCGAGGCGATGCGGATGACCGCCGCCCAGAAACTCGCGGAAAGAAGGATATCGAGGATCTCGGCCATCTCAGCCCCACTTCACGCGAAAGCGCGACAGCTGGATCGCCAGCACCATGGTCAGTAGCGCGGTGGCCAGCATGATGTTGGCGATATAGGTGGGCACGCCGGCGGCCCGGCTCATGCTGTCGGCACCCACGAAGACGCCGGCGACGAAGATCGCGGTGACGACGACGCCCAGCGGATGCAGAAGCGCCAGCATCGCGACGATGATGCCGGTGTAGCCGAAGCCCGGCGAGATATCGAGCGTCAGGTTCCCCTTCAGCCCCGCCACCTCGGAAAAGCCCGCAAGTGCCGCCAACCCGCCCGACAGAAGCGCAGTCTTCAGGATCACGCGGCCCACCGGGATGCCGGCGAACTCGGCCGCCTGGCGGTTCAGCCCCACCGCGCGCATTTCGTAGCCCAGCGTGGTGCGGGTCTGGATCAGCCAGACGAGGACCGCGGCGATCAAGCCCAGCGCGAAGCCCCAATGCAGCCGCAACCCCTCGACGATGCGGGGCAGGCGGGCCTCAGGCACTAGGCGCGGCGACTGCGGCCAGCCCATGCCCATCGGATCCTTCAGCGGCCCTTCCAGCAGCATCGAGACAAAAAGCAGCACGACGAAGTTGAAAAGAAGCGTGGTCACCACCTCGTCCACGCCGAAGCGCACCTTCAGGATCGCCGGGCCCAGGAGAACCAGCGCGCCGGTCAGCATCGCCGCCCCGGCCATCGCCGGCCACAATAGGCCCGAGGGCCAGCCCAGCGCCCCGGTACCCAGCAGCACGGTCATCACCGCGCCCGCGTAAAGCTGCGCCTCGGCCCCGATGTTCCACAGCCGCGCCCGAAAGGCGACGGCGACGGCCAGGCCGGTAAAGATCAGCGGCGTCGCGCGGTTCAGCGTCTCCAGCAGCGCGAATTGCGATCCGGCCGCGCCGCGCAGGATGAGCCCGAGCGTGGCAAAGGGATCAGCGCCAGCGGTCATCGCCAAGGCCGAGCCGATCAGCACGGTGAGCGCCAGCGCCACCGCCGGAAACCCCAGCAGGCGCGCGAGCGAGGGGTTGGCGACCGGCTCAAGCCGCATGCGCGCCCTCCGCGAAACCGCCGCCGGCCATCCATTCGCCCAGATCCGATGCCGACTTCTCGCCGCGGGCGAAAGAGGGGGACAGGCGGCCCTCGTAGATCACATGAATGACGTCCGACAGCGCCATCACCTCGTCCAGATCCTCGGAAATCAGCAGAATCGCCGCCCCCTTTCCGCGGGCCTCCAGAAGCTGTCCGTGAACGAAAGCAATCGCGCCGATGTCGAGCCCGCGCACCGGCTGGTTGGCCAGAATCACCCGCGGCGCCCCGTCCAGCGCCCGACCAAGGATCAGCTTCTGCATATTCCCCCCCGACAGGAGCCGGATCCGCGTCTCCGGCCCCGGACAGCGCACGTCGTAGCGCGCGATCAGGTCGGCGGCAAAATCGCGCGCGGCACGCCAGTCCATCCAGCCGCGGCGACTGAAGGGGGGCTTGAGATAATTCTCCAGGATTGCGTTCTCGGTCAGGGTGAAATCGGCGATGGTGCCGGTGGCATGGCGATCCTCGGGGATGCGGGCGATGCCGGCGCGCATGGCACTGCGCGGCGACCAGTCGCGCGGCGCCGTGCCGGCCAGCTGCATCGCCCCCGCGCTCGGCGCTTCCAGCCCGGCAAGAAGCGCCGCCAGCGCCGCCTGACCGTTGCCCGAGACCCCCGCCAGACCCACGATCTGCCCAGCGCGCAATTCCAGATCCGCCCCCTTCAGCCCGGGCGCATTGCCGCGATCGGGGGTGGAGACGGCGGAAAGCGTCAGCACCGGCGCGCCGGCGCTGGCCTCGCGCCGCTCGGGCGCGCGGACCTCGGCTCCGACCATCATCGCGGCCAGTTGCGCCCGGTCCGTTTGCGCCGTCGGCACCTCGCCCACCAGCTTGCCGTGACGCAGCACGACCACCCGGTTCGAGATCGCCATGACCTCGTGCAGCTTGTGGCTGATGAAGACGACCGACAGGCCCCGCGCCAGCATCTGCCGCAGCGTGGCGAAAAGGGCGTCGGTTTCCTGCGGGGTCAGCACCGCCGTGGGTTCGTCCAGGATCAGGATACGCGCGTCGCGGTAGAGCGCCTTCAGGATCTCCACCCGCTGCTTCTCGCCGACCGACAGGTTACCGACCCGATGCTCGGGCACGATGGCAAGACCGAAGTCGCGCGCCAGCTGAACCACCCGCGCGCGCGCCGCCGCCCGGCCCAGCCCCGGCGCCCAGAGCGGCCGGGTGCCCAACAGGATATTGTCCAGCACCGACAGGTTCTCTGCCAGGGTGAAATGCTGGTGCACCATGCCCACGCCCGCTTCCAGGGCCGCCCGCGGGTTGCCCGGCGGCAGCGCCTGGCCGAAGACCTCGACCTGTCCCTCGTCGGCCGTGTAATGACCGAAAAGTATATGCATCAGCGTGGTCTTGCCGGCGCCGTTCTCGCCCAGAAGGGCCACGACCTCGCCCCGTCCCAGCGTCAGCGAGACGGCGTCATTGGCCAGAACGGCGCCAAAGCGCTTGGTGATCCCCTGAAGGCGCAGGACCGGAACCTGCGCCCCCCCTTCCTGCGCCGTCACGACGAACGCGGCTCGTCATCGTTGATGTTGACGACGAATTCGCCGGCGCGGATCTGCGCCTCGCGCTCGGCGACCAGCGCCATGACCTCCTCGGGGACGCGGCCCTCGAACGTGCCCAGCGGGGCCATCGAACAGCCTTCGTGGATCATGTGCGAATAGATCCCGTAATCCTTGGCGGTGAATTCGCCCGAGCGCACGGCGGCGATCGCGGCATCCATCGTTGGCTCGAAATGCCAGATGGCCGAGGTGACGACCGTGTCGGGATAGTCGGGCTGCGTGTCGATCACATTGCCGATCGCCAGCACGCCGCGTTCCTGCGCCGCGTCCGAGACGCCGAAGCGTTCGGCATACATCAGATCGGCGCCCGCCTCGATCATGCCGAAGGCGGTTTCCTTGGCGCGCGGCGGATCGAACCACGAGCCGATGAAGGCGACCTGAAAGCGGATTTCGGGGTTCACCTCGCGCGCGCCATCCATGAAGGCGTGCATCAGCCGGTTGACCTCGGGGATGGGAAAACCGCCGACCATGCCGATATTCGCGGTCTCGGTCATCGCCCCGGCGACAAGGCCGGTCAGGTAGGCCGCGTCCTGGATGTAGTTGTCGAAAACAGCGAAATTGCCCAGCGCCGGATCCTCCTTGAAGGAGGAACCCATCAGGAAGGCGACATTGGGGTAATCGGCTGCCACTTCGCGCGATTCCTGCTCGACGCCGAACACCTCGCCGATGATCAGGTCGATCCCGGATTCGGCGTATTCGCGCATCACGCGGGCGTAGTCAGTGTTCGACACGTTTTCGGTGAAGGCATAGGTGATGTCGCCGCGCGCTTCGGCCGCCTCTGCGGCCTGGTGGATGCGGCTGACCCATTGCTGTTCGACCGGCACGGTATAGATGCCGGCGACGCGCAACGGCTCCTGCGCCAGCAGGCCACGGGGCGCAGCGCCGATGCCGGTCAGCGCGGCCGCACCGGCCGAGGCGATCAACAGCCTGCGGCGCGTGATGAAGGTGCCGGGAAGGCGATACAAGGGCTGTTTCATGCGAGGGGGCTCCCTGTCTTGAGCGAGGTTTTTCGGAGGGGTCCTTGCGGCAGTCAAGGCTACCCGTTTTTGATCCGCCGATCAAAATGATGCACGAATTGACCGGCGCGCCAAGCCCTTTCTGCCCTGAGCCGGGCAATGCCCAGTCCAGACCGCGATTCACACACCCACCCCTGCAAACAAGTCTTGCTTACCCATTGCAGATTCCTTTCATGAATTCAGCTTTCCTAGGCAGCTAATTTTAGCTCGAAGATAGTAGGCCGTATCCCAACATTATGCTTGGGAAACGGCTGAAATATGGACTTTTGCACGGAGAAACCTGTGAATGTGCGTCGTCTGCTCTGACCCGGAAACCCCCCGCGCCGCAGGCATCGACCCCTGCCTTTGTGGCGCGCCGCAGACCATGGCCGCCTACTCGCGGATCGAGGCCGACATCTCCCGCCGGCAGATGCTGGGTGGCATGTCCGCGGTCGTCGGCATGTTCGCAGGCTTCGGCCTCGCCCCGCGTGAGGTCTTCGCGCAGACCCCGGGACGGCCGATCCTGCTGACCAACCTGCGCCTCTTCGACGGCGAGACGCTGGCGATGCGCGACGGCGTCGATATCCTGATCGCGGGCGACCGCATCTCGGGTCTCCCGCCGCGCGGACAGGGCCCCGAAGAGGCGCAGCGGATCGATTGCGGCGGTCGCGCCGTCATCCCCGGTCTGATCGACGCCCACTGGCACACGACGCTGGTGGGGGTCAGCATGGTCGCTGCGGCGACGCAGGACATCGCGTTCGTCCATCTTGTCGCGGGGCGCGAGGCCGGGGCCACGCTGATGCGCGGCTTCACCACCGTGCGCGACGTGGGCGGGCCGGCGTTCGGGCTGAAGATGACGATCGACCGCGGCGTGGTCGAAGGCCCGCGCATCTTCCCCTCCGGCGCGATGATTTCGCAGACCTCGGGCCACGGCGACTTGCGCTTCCTGCACGAACTCCCCCGCTTCCCGGGTACCCCGCCCAACAACATCGAGCGTCAAGGCGTAGCACTCATCGCCGACGGCGCCGACATGGTGCTGCGCGCCACCCGCGAGCAGCTGATGAAGGGCGCGAGCCAGATCAAGATCATGGCCGGCGGCGGGGTGACCTCACTTTACGACCCGCTTGACACCACCCAGTTCACCGAACGCGAGATGCACTCCGCCGTCGAGGCCGCCGAGGACTGGGGCACCTACGTCTGCGCCCATGTCTACACCTCCGACGGCATCCGCCGGGCGATCCGGGCCGGGGTGAAATCCATTGAGCACGGCCAGCTCGCCGACGAAGAAACCGTGCGGATCATGGCCGGTGAAGGGGTCTGGTGGTCGATCCAGCCATTCCTTGCAGATGAGGACTCCAATCCCCAGACTGACCCGTTCCGGCGGGCCAAGCAGCTGGAAGTCGCCGACGGCACCGTGCGCGCCTTCGAACTGGCGCGCAGCCACAACGTCCCGCTCGCCTTCGGCACCGACATCCTGTTCAACCCCGCTGGCGCCGCAAGCCAGGGCCGCCAGCTCGCGAAATTCGCCCGCTTCATGTCGCCGCTCGAGGCGCTGCACACCGCCACCGGCGCGGCCGGGCAGCTTCTGGCGCTGTCGGGCCCCCGCGCCCCCTACGACGGCCGGCTCGGGGTGATCGCCCAGGACGCGCTGGCCGACCTTCTGGTGGTCGATGGCGATCCCGAGGGCGGGCTCGACTGGCTCGACAACCCCGCCGATAACCTCCGCCTGATCATGAAGGGCGGGCGCATCCACAAGAACACCATCTGAGGCACCGCCCACGACCCTTCGTCTGAAGACATTCCGCACGTTCGTCTCCACCGCCTTCGTCGCCACGGTCATGGCCGGCGCGGCCATGGCGCAATCCGCCCAGCCCTGGGTCTTCCAGGTCACGCCCTATGCCTGGGCCACCGGCGTCGGCGGCGACATCCGCCCGTTCGAGGGCGCGCCGACCGTCTCGGTCGACAAGTCTTTTTCCGAACTCCTGAAGGACCTCGACGCGGCCTTCTTCATCGCCGCCTATGCACGGCAGGGCGATCTGGTGTTCATGGGGGATTTCAGCACCTCGTCGTCCTCGCGCGGCGGGGTCGCGCCGATCCCCGGCGCGCCCTTGCCGGTCCCGGCCGAAGGACGGCTGCGCCAGACCTCGCTTACCGCGCTCGCCGGCTATCGCGTCAATGAATCGCCCGAGGCCACCGTTGATGTCCTTGGCGGTCTGCGGCACTGGCGGGTGCGCGGCGGCATCACCGTCCCGCCGATCGCCGGCGTCTTCCCGGGGGCAGAGGCCACGCGCAGCCGCAGCTTCACCGACCCCATCCTCGCCGTCCGCGCCAATTTCCGCCTCGCGCCGGAGTGGTCGCTTCTGGTCTATGCCGATTTCGGCGGCTTCGGCGTCGGCTCGCACAGCACCGGCCAGCTCCTGGCGACGGTCAATTACCAGATGCGCGACAATGTCTTCCTCTCCGCCGGCTACCGCCACCTGCAGGTCGACTACCGCGACGGTGGCAGCCGCTTCGACATCCGCATGGGCGGGCCCATCGTGGGCGCGACCATTCGCTTCTGACCAAGACACAACCCCACCGGAGCCCGCATGCCGACCCTGCTCAACTCCGTCGCGGCCCTTCTCTGCGCCGCTGGGCTGCTGACAGCCGACATCGCCGCCGCCTGCACCCGCGCCGTCTACCTCGGCCCCGAGGATCGCGTCCTGACCGGTCGCAGCATGGACTGGAAACTGCCCATCGTCTCGAACCTCTGGGCCTTTCCCCGCGGCATGACCCGGGACGGCGCCGCGGGGCCGCGCTCGGCCGAATGGAGCGCCCGCTATGGCAGCGTCATCGTCTCGGGCTACGAGATCGCGACCACCGACGGCTTGAACGAGGCGGGGCTGATGGCGAACCTCCTGTGGGAGGTCGAGGCCACCTATCCCGGGGATGACGGTGTCACCCCGCGCGTCTCGCTCTCGGTCTTCGCGCAATACCTGCTCGACCGCTATGCCACCGTGGCCGAGGCGGTGGAGGACCTGCGCGAAAACTCGATCCTGGTCGCCGGCGGCGAGGTGCCCATCGGCCCGCCGGGCCGCGCCGCCACCGTCCATGTCTCGCTCTCGGACGCCACCGGCGACAGCGCCATCATCGAGTTCGTGAACGGCGAGATGGTGGTCTGGCACGACCGCAGCTACCAGATCATGCCCAACGAGCCGACCTTCGAACGCCAGCTTGCCATCCTCGAATACTGGCAGGGCGTGAACCCCCCGCCAATTCTTGCGCGGCACCGTCCGCGCCACCGACCGCTTCGTGCGCGCGCATCACTACATCAACTCGGTGGTGCAAAGCGCCGATCCCCGCATCGCCGCCGCCTCTGTCTTCAGCGTGATCCGCCAGACCTCGGTGCCCTGGGGCATCTCCATCGCCGACCAGCCGAACCTGTCGACGACCCGCTGGCGCGTCGTGGCCGACCACAAGGACCGGCGCTACTACGTTGAATCGGTGATCTCGCCTAGCGTGTTCTGGGTCGAACTGGACAATCTGGACTTGTCGGAAGGCGCCCCGGTCCAGATACTCGACCTCGGCGTGGACATGGAGCGTGTGCTCTCGGGCGAGGTTTCGGGCGAGTTTGTCGAAGCCGAGCCCTTCACCTTCCAGCCCGCCGACTGAACGCATGGCGGGCGCGAACCTCTAGTGCCCGTCGGGAGAGGGACGGAAAGGGGGGGCGACCGATGCGCGTAGAGACATCAGCCACATGCGCGACCGGTCCATGAACCGAGGTCTCCTTGGCCATTCCTGGCTTCGGCTCCTGTTGCCCATCCCTTCGATCCCGGCGACGATCCTTGGCTCCCTTTTCTTCGTGGCCTCCCTCGCGCCCAGCCTCGTGCCCCGGGACACGGTCATGCAGATAATCCTGAGCGGGTTCAGCGTGGCGGCAGGCTATGCCATCGGGCGCCTTGCCTCGACCCTTTGGCGAAAGCTGGAGTTCCCCACACCGCGCCGCGATGGGTTCATCGGTTTGCGGCTCGGCCTTGCCGCCCTGTGTATCCTGGGTGCGCTGATCATGCTCTGGCAGGCTTCCGAATGGCAGAACAGCCTGCGCGCCCTGATGAACATGCCGCCGGTTGAGACTGCGCGACCGCTGAGCATTGCCCTTGGGGCGCTGTCGGTCTTCCTGATTCTGCTGTGGCTAATGCGGCTTGCGCGGACGATCGTCGCCGGGCTGTCGCGCGGTTTCTCACGACTCGTTCCCGGACCGCAGGCGCTTCTGTTGGCGGTCGGGATAACGGCGGTCGTTTTCTGGAACATCGGCAACGGTGTGATCGTGCGCGGCGCGCTGACGGTCGCGGACGGGATCTACGCCGGGCTCGACGTCGTTTTCGAGGAGACCATCCAGCGACCCGCGAACCCGCTCAAAACCGGCGCGCCGGAATCGCTGATCGAATGGGAAGGGCTGGGCCGGATGGGCCGCTCAATGATCGCCTCGGGGCCGGACCGGGCGCAGATCGAGGCCGCGACAGGCGCCCCGGCGCTTGAGCCGTTGCGCGTCTATGTTGGGCTCAACTCAGCTCCCGACCCACAGGCGCGCGCGGCGCTGGCCCTGGCCGAGTTGCAGCGCATCGATGCGTTCACGCGCGGCACGCTGGTGATTGCCACGCCGACCGGCACCGGCTGGGTGGACCCCGCAGGCCGGCAATCGCTCGAATACATCCTACAGGGCGATGTTGCGACAGTGTCGGTACAGTATTCTTATCTTGCCAGCTGGATCGCCCTGCTCACCGATCCGGAATACGGTGTGGAGACCGCGCGCGCCGTATTTGCCGCGGTCTACGATCACTGGCGCAGCCTGCCCGCGGACGACCGGCCGGCGCTTTACCTCAATGGCCTGAGCCTCGGCTCGCTCAACTCGGATCTCAGCCACGATCTCCACCAGGTCGTGGGGGATCCGTTCGATGGCGCGCTCTGGGTCGGTCCGCCGTTCAACAGCCCGACCTGGACCGAAGTCACGCGCAACCGCAACCCCGGCTCGCCCGCCTGGCTTCCCAGCTATCGCGACGGCAGCGCAATCCGCTTCATGAACCAGACCGGCCTGCAATCCGAGGTGACCGCCCCCTGGGGCGGGTTCCGCATCCTCTACCTGCAACACGCTAGCGACGCGGTCGTGTTCTTCGATCCGCTCTCGAGCTGGCGCCGCCCGGACTGGATGACCGAGCCGCGCGGTCCGGACGTCCCGGCCAGCTTCCGCTGGATCCCGGTGGTCACGTTCCTGCAACTGGGCGTCGACATCATGACCGCGGTCAAGCCACCGGCGGGCTTTGGTCACAGCTACGATTTCGTCAGCTACGCGCGAGCCTGGACGATGCTCCTCGACCTCTCCGAATGGACCGACGCGCGGATCGACGCGCTCGCTGCGAGTGTCGCGCGGGGTGGGTGACCGCCCGGCAGCCTCAGTAACGGATGTAGCGCGCGCGGAACCGCGCGACCTCGACCCAATCCTCGTCCAGCAGGCGTAGGGTCTCGCCGTCCAGATCATGGCTGCGCGCCGCGTCCAGCGCCCGGGCGAAGGATGCCTCCAGCGTATCCAGACCCGGCGGGCAGGCCATCATCGTGGTTGCGACATTGCCGAAGCGCAGGATGTCGCCATCACGCTCCACGCCGCCCATCATCATGTTGCAGCCGACCGTCGCGGCAAAGCGCAGCCCCTCGCCGTCCTGGAACAGCAGATAGGGTTCGCGCCGGCCGGCGGTCTCCGGCACGGAGGCGCCATCCAGCAGGGTCAGCCCCCAGTAGACATTGACCAGATCGGGCGGTTCACGATGGTCAGGGCAGCCGGCATCGGGCGTTGCGTGGTGAAACCGCGTGACGGTGATTGACCGCCGGTCGGGGCCTTCCATTTGCTCGCGCATCGCGATCTCGGCATCGATCCGCATCAGAAGCGGTACGCCGGGGGCCGGGCGTTCCTCCAGATAGGCGCGCTGCAGCGCCGGGAACTCGGCCTCCATCATCACCGGAAAGCTCTGCCCGGTCAGGCATTCGGTCAGCACAGCCGCATCTGCGAAATAGACCAGCATCCCCGAAAGCGGCAGCGCCAGACCCGTCGGCTCCAGCGCACCGGCGGCCAGCTCATAAGGCAGTTCGGATTCGATCGGCTGGCCGTCCTGGTCCAGCAGGCGCAGCGCTTCGTTCGCAGTTATCTGCCATTGCGACACCGCACCTCCCGATCCCTCGAGGATCAGGGCATTGCGCGCTGGATCGACATGCCAGCGGCCCATTTCGTCCACTACCAGATCTCGCTCCTGATAGCTTCGGCGGAGCGCGTACCCCTGCCCATCCGGCCAGAGGTCCAGATGATGGTCGATCCCGGGGCAATCTGCGCAGGGTAGGGTGCCGGTGAAGGTCGCCGGCAGCCGCAGTCCATGCGCCCCGGATTTCGGTGTCTCTGCCAGCGCCACCGGGGCACCCGCGGCCGCGCCCAAGATGACCAGGAGAGGAAGAAGGTGGCTCGTCATGAAGGACCATCCATCCCGTTGGGAGCGACGCTTATTGCGGGGCTCGTTTTGCCTCTGCCCCCGGTCCTTTACGCTAGCCGGCCTTCCGTATTCGGGCAACCTTTCGGCACCATGAGCGGAGTAGCGGTTGCGTGAGTGCTCAGCCGCCCGGGGTCCCGGCCCGCCGCTGCCCGCTCATCGCCAGGCGGATCAGCGTGCGCTGCAGGAGTGCCGCCAGCGGCGCGCGGCTGGTCGAGCGCAGCGTCAGATCCGTCTCTGTCAGTTGCGTCAGCGCGTCCTCGACCTGCGACGGCGACCAGCGTTGCGCCTGCCGCAGGATGCGCGCGCGGCGCGGGCCGTAGACCGGAGGTCGAAGGCGCTCGACGGCCTGGGCGGGGCCTTGCGGATGCGCCAAGAGCCCGTGCAACAGCCGGAAGTGTCGGATCGCGCCGATGCACAGCGCCACCGGCGCCACGCCCTGGGCGGCCACCCGCGCCATCAGCGGCGCCACCTCGCCCGACCGCCCCTCGGCCACGGCGTTGAGCACGTCGTCCACATCCGCCTCGCCGCCCTGCGGGGCCAGCGCGGCGATTTCCTCGACCGTGAGGGGCGCGGCATCGCCCAGCTTGTAGAGCGCGATCCGCTGCAGGGTCTGGCGAAAATCGCCCGGCTCCAGCACCTGCGCCAGCGCGGTCAGATCGCGCATCGCCTCGCCGGGGATGTTGCCCAGCCCTTCGGCCTGCAGCATCGCGGCGATCTCGGCCTGGCCGGGCGGATCGTCATAAACGGCAAGCGCCAGGGCACGCTTGTCGCCCTCGAACAGCTTGCGCAGCTTCGAGGAGGCGGGCAGCGCACCGGCGGTCACCACCATGAACGCATCCCCTTCGGCCCAGTCCGACAGCGCCGGCGCCAGCGCCGGGGCGGCGGCATCGCCGGCCTCCTCGATCAGCACCGCGCGGGCGCCGGGAAAGAAGCCCTGCGCGCGAATCGCATCCAGCGCCGCCGCCGGGTCCTTGCGCAAATCGGCGGCGGGAAAGCGGGTCAGCCGCATCTCGGCCTCGCCCTCGGCGCCGATCACGGCGCGGATCAGGCCCTGCCGGCGCTCGGCCACGCGCATCGGATCGGCCCCCCAGATCAGGATCGCCGGCACCCGCGGGTCGGGCCGCGCAAGAAAGGCGGGCGCGTCGCGGGGGGAAAGCTTCATCCGTCCCTGAGGCCCGGCTCGGTCATCAGCCGCGTGACCAGCCCGTCGGCCAGCATCCGCATCAGCCGCAATTCGGCATCCTCGGCCGCGGCCAGCGTGGCCAGTTGCGTGCTGGTCGTGGAAAAGGCGCTGTCGGCCTCCACCCGGCCCTGCGCGACCTGCGCGCCACTCGCCGTCTCGGTCAGGGTGAAATCGAGCCGCCCCCGAAGCTGGATCCGGCTGGACCCGATGCCGCGAATCACGCCGGTCTCCACCTCGTCCCGGGTGATGCGATAGGCCAGCGCGTAGCGCGGCGCGACCGGGCGGCCCAGCCGTTCCTCCAGCGCCGCGACGAACTGGAAATCGGTGCGGCTGACCGGATCGTCGGCGCGTACCGTGCCCATCAGCGCCCGACCGCCGCCCCCCGGCCCGTAGACCGGCTCGAACCGGCAGCCACTCAGCGCAAAGGCCGCAAGACCCGCCAGAAACGCGCGTCGATCACAGCACCACATTCACGATCCGCCCCGGCACCACGATCACCTTCTTCGGCACGGCCCCGGAAAGGAACCGCAGCACACCTTCGTCGCTGAGCGCGGCCTTTTCAACCTCGTCCTTCGTGGCATCCGCGGCAACGGTGATCTCGGCGCGGCGCTTGCCGTTGATCTGAATGGGCAGCGTCACCGTGTCCGAGACCAGCATCGCCGGGTCGGCGACGGGCCAGGCGGCCTGCGTCACCAGACCCTCGCCGCCCTGCATCGCCCAGACTTCCTCGGCCAGATGGGGGACCATCGGCGCCATCAGCTGCGCCAGCGTGCGCGCGGCGTGCTTCATCACCGGCCCCGAGGCCTCGGCCCGCGACAGCGTGTTGGTGAAGGCATAAAGCGCGGCGATCGACTTGTTGAAGGCGAAGCCCTCGATCGTGCGGGTGACCTCGTCGATGGCGCGGTGCATGGCGCGCATGAGGTCGGCGTCACCCGGTGCCGTGCCGGCGTCGGGCATCGCCGCGATCCGCTCGCTCAGCGCCCAGACGCGGGCGAGGTGCTTGAACGTCGCCTCGGCGCCCGCGCTCGTCCATTCCACGTCGCGTTCGGGCGGGCTGTCGGACATGACGAACCAGCGCGCGGTATCGGCCCCGAAGCGGCCGATGATGTCCACCGGATCGACCACGTTCTTCTTCGATTTCGACATCTTGGCCGAAGAGACGATCTGCACCGCCTCGCCCGTCGCCCTGAGCTTGCCGTCCTCGACTTCCTCGGGCAGGTGATAGACCGGACGGCCGCGCGCGTCCTGGGTCATGTAGATCTCATGCGTCACCATGCCCTGCGTGAAAAGCGCATCGAAGGGCTCGATCGCCTTTGCGGGCAGGTGGCCGGTCTTCTGCATGGCGCGCGCGAAGAAGCGCGAATAGAGCAGGTGCAGGATCGCGTGCTCCACCCCGCCGATGTACTGGTCGACGTTCATCCAGTAATCGACATCCTCGGCCACGGTCGGCGTTTCCGCGCGCGGCGCGGTGAAGCGGGCGAAATACCACGACGAATCGACGAAAGTGTCCATCGTGTCGGTCTCGCGCCGGGCCGGGCCGTCGCAACGCGGGCAGGCGCAATCCCGCCAGGTCGGGTGCCGGTCCAGCGGGTTGCCGGGCTGGTCGAAACTGACATCCATCGGCAGCTCGACCGGCAGGTTCTCCTTCTTCTCGGGCACCACGCCGCAGGTCGCGCAATGCACCACCGGGATCGGGCAGCCCCAGTAGCGCTGGCGCGACAGCCCCCAGTCGCGCAGCCGGTATTTCGTCACCCCCTGCCCGACACCGCGCGATTCGCAGAAGTCGATGGCGGCATCCACGGCCTCGTCGCCGGTCTGTTCCGCCTCACCGGCAAAGCCGCGCACATAGCGCACGCGCTCGGTCTTGGGGGGCACATAGGCCGCGGCCAGTGGCGCATCCTCCTCGCCCTCGGGGACGAAGACGGCGGGGATCGGCAGCGCGTATTTTGTGGCGAAGTCGAAGTCGCGCTGGTCATGCGCCGGACAGCCGAAGATCGCGCCGGTGCCGTAGTCCATCAGGATGAAATTGGCGATGTAGACCGGCAGTTC
>CAZKSE010000060.1:0-18320 GCA_964555305.1 uncultured Rhodobacter sp.
CGGGCAAGGCTTTCGCGCGCGTTGCGCGCCGCGTTCTCGACCAGCTCGGCCTTCTCGCCCCGCTGGGGCACGCGCAGCGCCACGTTCCGCCCGGCGCGCGCCGAAAGAAGCTCGTGGATCAGATCCTCGTTCTCGACGGGATGCGAGAGCAGGATCTGCCGTGGCGGCGGCTTGTCGTCGTAGAACTGCGCCAGAAACGCCTCCAGGATCTCGGGCTCCTCGGCGCCGGCCCCGGTGCGGGGATAGAAGTCGCGGTTGCCCCAGCTCTGATTGGCGCGGATGAAGAAGACCTGCACGCAGGCCTGCCCGCGCTCCAGATGCACTGCGATCACATCGGCCTCGGCCACGCCGCGCGGGTTGATCCCCTGGCTCTGCTGAACGGCGGTCAGCGCGCGGATCCGGTCGCGCAGGGCCGCGGCGCGTTCGAACTCCATCGCCTCCGCGGCCTGCTGCATCTGGGCCGCCAGTTCCGCCTGGATACGGGTGGACTTGCCTTCCAGGAACCGCTCGGCATCGGAGACCAGCGCAGCGTAATCCTCCGCCGAGACATACCCGACACAGGGCGCGCTGCACCGTTTGATCTGGTAAAGCAGGCAGGGACGCGTCCGGTTCTGGAAGACGGTGTCGGCACAGCTGCGCAGCAGAAACACCTTCTGCAGCTGGTTCAGGGTCCGATTGACCGCGCCGGCGCTGGCAAAGGGGCCGAAGTAGCTGCCCCGCGAACTGCGCTTGCCGCGGTGCTTGCGGATCTGCGGAAAGGCATGATCCTTGGCGATCAGGATGTTCGGAAAGCTTTTGTCGTCACGCAGGAGCACGTTGTAGACGGGCTTGAGCTGCTTGATGAGGTTCTGCTCCAGCAGCAGCGCCTCGGTCTCGGTGCGCGTGGTCAGGAACATCATCGACGCCGTCTCGGCGATCATCCGAGCGATCCGCGCCGAGTGGCCAGAGGGGCGCGCGTAGTTCGACACCCGCGCCCGCAAGTTGCGCGCCTTGCCGACATAGAGAACCCGCGCCTGCGCGTCGAGCATCCGGTAGACCCCGGGCGAGGCGTCGAGCGTCTTCAGGTAGGACTGGATCAGCGCGTGGCCGGTGGGAGTTGGGTCGGGCATTACACGTTAAGGTTGATTCTTTGCTTCGGCTGCACTTTCAGAGCGACGACGTCAAGAACGGATCTTTCCACGGATTCTGTGGATAACTTTGTGGGTGATCTGCGGAGGAGTGCGAGAATCCCTTGATTCAATGCGCCTTCGTGATGCTGCCCATTTTTTAGGCAGAAAAATAAGGCATTGTTTTTACTTCTTAATTTTTCCCCCACAGGCCAAGATCCTGAAAAACCAACGGTTTCGTTACACAGCTGTTACCACGCCCGAAGACAGTGGATAAAGGCGCAACTTACTTGCGCCAAAGGCTCATTCCACGCCAAGAACGTCCGGGGTCTGCCAGGAAAGGTGCTGTCCGCCATCGACGCAGATCAGCTGCCCCGTCACCGCCGGCGCATCCAGGAAATACCCCAGCGCGGCGGTTATATCGGCCGGATTGGCACCCCGCTCCAGCACGGTGGCGGCGCGCTGGCGAGCGAAATGGGTGGCGCTCTGGCGCTCGCCTTGCAGGGTCGGACCGGGTCCGATGGCATTGACGCGGATGGCCGGCGCCAGCGCCTGCGCGGTGGTCCGCGTCATCGCCCAGAGTCCCATCTTGGCGATCGTGTAGGTCATGAATTCGGGCGTGAGCTTGCGCACCCGCTGGTCGATCATGTTCACGATCAGCCCGCTCGCCAGCGGCTCGCCCCGATCATCCGTTGCGGCACTTGGAGCCTGCGCCGCGAAGGCCTGGGTCAGCACGAAGGGCGCGCGCAGATTCGAGCCGAGATGCCGGTTCCAATTGTCCAGCGTGGCGTTGTGAACCGTGTCATGTTCGAAGATCGACGCGTTGTTGACGAGGACGGTCAACGGCCCTTGCAGCGCCTTGGCAGCATCGGGGACAAGCGCGGCGGTCTGCTCCTCGTCCAGCAGATCGGCCTTCAGCACCACGGCGCGCACGCCCGTCGCTCGCGCCTGCGCCGCCGTCTCTTCGGCGCCATCACGACTGCTCGCGTAGTGGAGCGCGACATCGAAGCCGCGCCCGGCCAGGTAAAGCGCCATCTCGCGGCCCAGCCGCTTGCCCGCCCCGGTGATCAAGGCCCGTCCGGTCATGGTCATCCCCTCAATAGAACAGGCTGAACACATAGCCGGCGTAGAGCAGAATCAAGGCCACGCCCCAGACGCGCCCGATCGGCCGCCGCGTCAGGATGAAGAACCCGAGAAGCAGCGACGCCCCCAGCATGACCCACAGGTCGATGCGCAGCATCTCGGGCGGGACGGGGATTGTGCCGACCAGGCCGGCAATGCCGATGATGCCCAGAAGATTGAAGACGTTCGACCCCAGCACGTTCCCCAGCGCGACGCCGGCTTCGCGCCGCCAGGCCGCGGCCACGGTCGTCGCCAGTTCCGGCAGCGAAGTTCCGACCGCCACCAACGTCAGGCCGATCACGGCCTCGCTGACGCCGAGCACGGTTGCGATGTTGACCGCGCCATCGACCAGCAGGTTTGCCCCCACCGGCAGCCCGACGATCCCCGCAAGCAGGTAGGCCGCGATCTTCAGCGCCGACATGCCGTCTTCGGCCGCCTCGAGCACTTCTGCCTCGGTGCGGTCGTTGCGGTGCTCGACGGCGCGGACGTACCAGAGCCAGAGCAACCCGACCAGCGCGGCCAGCAGCACAAGCGCTTGCCACCAACCGATTGCGCCGGTGAAACTGAGCGCGATGAAGAGCACGCTGGCCCCCATCATGATCGCCCAATCCCGGCCCAGTTCGCGCGCGACCGGGACTGCGGTGATCAGCGCCGGGATGCCCAGCACCAGAAGGATGTTGGCGATGTTTGAGCCGACGACGTTACCAAGGGCCAGCGCGGGCGCCCCCTTCAGCACCGCCTCGACCGATACGAAGAGTTCCGGCGCCGAGGTGCCGATCGACACGACCGTCAAGCCCACGATCAGTGCCGGCACCCCCAACCGCAGGCTGAGGTTGACCGCCCCCTTGACCAGAGCGTCGCCGGCGAACACCAGCACCGCGAGCCCGATCGCCACCATCAGAATGTCATAGAGCATCAACGATACTCGCAATCGGGTCGGTCGCAGGGGGCCGGGTTGGCAGCGATCTGGATACGCTTGCAGGCCGGGCAGCGCAGCCGGTCGATCGCCTTGCGCTGGCGTTCACCACGGCCGCGCAGCACTTTCTGGATCGCGCCCATGACGATCATGAAGATCAGAAAAAGCGAGACGATCTTCAGAAGCATGTCACATCCCGTACCGCGCCCAGAGCGTGCGTTCCTCGGCCAGCGTCAGCGCGTCCTCGGCCAGCGCCAGGCCAAATCGTGACAGGAACGGGCGGCGGATTCCATAGGGCACGACCCGCACCTCGTCGCCATAGGCGGCTTTCAGATGCGGGATCGGATGGCCCAGTGTATCCGCAAGACCCAGCTTCACGGCCTCTTCGCCCAGCCAGAATTCGCCGGTGAACAACTCCGACGCCTCATCGAGCTTGCCGCCGCGGCGGGCGCGGACATGGTCGATGAAGGCCGTGTGCATCTGGTCGAGCAGCCGTTTCAGCCGCGCCACGTCCTCGGGGTTCTCGGGGCGGAACGGGTCGAGCTGGCTCTTGTTCTGGCCGGCAGTGTAGATGCGGCGCTCCAACCCCAGCCTGGCAATGGCCTCGGGCGCACCGAAACCGCCCGCAATGACCCCGATCGAGCCCAGGATCGAGACACGGTCGGCGACGATCTCGTCGGCCGCCACCGCGATCCAGTACCCGCCCGAGGCGGCGACGTCCTCGACGAAGGCATGGACCGGAACCTTGGTCTCATCGGCCAGGCGGCGGATGCGCGCGGCGATGAGCGAGCTTTGCACGGGCGAGCCGCCGGGCGAGTTGATTGCCAGCGCCACCGCCTTGGGCCGACCCTGCCGGAAGGCGCGCTCCAGCAGCGGGGCCAGTGTGGCGTCGGACAGCCGGCCGCGACCACTGGCAGCGATTACGCCGTGCAGTCGGATCAGGTTCACGCGGGGGGTGCGGCCGAGAAGGCGCGCAGGCAGGGCAAGGGCGCGGGTCATCGCGCCCCATGTAGGTTGCCCGCGCGGCGCCAGCAAGCCCGCCCCTTTCCTTTTGCGCCGCACTGGCGTTCACTGGCGTCATGCTCGACCGATTGGAGATGTTCATCGCGTTGGCCAACGAGCGGCATTTCGGCCGTGCGGCCGAGGTGCATGGCGTAACGCAACCGACGCTTTCCGCCGCAATCCGCGCGCTGGAAGGGGAACTGGGCGTTCAGCTGGTCCGCCGGGGCGCGCGGTTCCAAGGCCTGACGCCCGAGGGCGAGCGCGTGCTGGACTGGGCACGGCGCATCGTCGCCGACACCCGCCAGCTCCGCGACGAGATGCGGGCCCGGCACAAGGGCCTGACGGGGCGGTTGCGGCTGGGGGTGATCCCGACGGCGCTGCCGATGGTGTCGGAACTGGTCACGCCCTTCCTGCAGCGGCATCCGAACGTGAGCCTGCAGATCCTCTCGCGCACCTCGATCGAGATTCTGGAGGAGATGGAGAGCCTGCAACTCGAAGCCGGGGTCAGCTACCTCGACAACGAGCCGCTGGGTCGCGTGACCACGGTGCCGCTTTACCAGGAAAGCTACCGGCTGCTCTTGCGCCACGACCATCCGTTGGCAGGCAATGGCCGGGTGCGCTGGCCGGAGCTGGCGGCGCTGCGGTTGTGCCTGCTGGTGGGGACGATGCAGAACCGCCGGATCATCGACCGGCACCTGGCCGAGGCCGGCGTCTCGGTCCAGGCGGCGGTCGAGTCGAATTCGCTTCTGGCGCTGGTCGCGCAGGTGCTCAGCGGCGACTGGGCAACGGTGGTGACCGAACAGGCGGCGCGGATGTTCGGCAACCGCCCCGACCTGGTGGCGCTGCCGATCGAGCCCGCTGCAGGCCAGCCGGCTCGTCCCGGCCCGCAGGTGGGCCTGATCGCCCCGTGGCGCGAGACTCACACTCCGATCCTGGCGGCACTGATCGAGACCGCCGAGCGGGCGGAACGGCGGCGCGGCGGGGCGACAACGGGCCGCAAGGCGCGCGGCTGAGATACAGGCGACTGGAGTGTGTGGCCGGTATCAAACCTGCGCAGCCACCCTGCTCGGCCGCGTCACGGCATGGCCGCGCGCATCTCAGCCCTGAAAGCCGCCTGTCCGGTGCCAGTTCCAGGCATCGCCGATCATCGCCTCCAGCGTCGAGCGGCGGGGCGTCCAACCCAGCTCTTCGGCGGCGCGGCGGCTGCCCGATACAAGGCGCGTCGCATCCCCGCCCCGGCGCGGACCGATCCGGTGTGGCACCTTGCGTCCGGTCACCGCCTCGGCCGCCTCGATCACGGCGCGGACAGAAAAGCCACTGCCCGTCCCCAGATTGAAGACCCGCGCGCCCCGCCCGGCGGCCAGCCAGTCGAGCCCCAGCACATGCGCCTCGACCAGGTCCATCACATGGACATAGTCGCGAATGCAGGTGCCGTCGGGCGTGGCATAATCGTCGCCGTGGATGACCAGCTCGGGCCGTTGACCGTCGATCGCCTGCAGGATCAGCGGGATCAGATGCGTCTCGGGGCGGTGGCATTCGCCGATCTCGCCCTCGGGATCGGCGCCTGCCACGTTGAAGTAGCGAAAGATCACCGCGTTCATTCCGTGGCTCGCACCGAAGTCGCGCAGCATCTCCTCGACCGCGCGCTTGGAGGAGCCGTAGCTGTTGAGGGGGCGCTGCGGCGTGTCCTCATCGAGAGTGACGCCGTCGTGTTCGCCGTAGGTCGCGCAGGTAGAGGAGAAGACGAAATTGCGCACCTCGGCCGCCGCCGCCGCCTCGATCAGGTTGAGCGAGCCCAGCACGTTGTTGCGCCAGTACTTGCCCGGATCGGCCATCGCCTCGCCCACCAGGCTGAAGGCGGCGAAATGCATCACCGCTGCGGGCTTGTACTGGGCGAACGCGGCATCGAGCGCGGCGCGGTCAGTCAGGTCGGCCTGGATCAGCGGGCCGAATTTCACCGCCTCGGCCCAGCCGGTGGCGAGGTTGTCGAACGTGACGGGGACATGGCCACGCGCGGCCAGAAGCTTGCAGGCATGCGCGCCAATGTAGCCCGCGCCACCCGTGACCAGGACATGGCTCATCGAGGGGTTCCTTCCGTTCATCCAGGTTGACGATTGCGCCGTGGGCCGCGCCGGCTCAGGCGGCGGGGAAGCGCGCCGCATCCATCCGGCGGCGCATCTCGGCGATGGCGGGGCCCAGCCCCATGAAGACCGACTCGGCGATAAGGAAATGACCGATATTGACCTCGCGCACCGCTTCCATCGCCGCGAAGGGCGCGACGGTGTCGAAGGTCAGTCCGTGACCGGCATGGACCTCCAGCCCGGCGGCATAGGCGTCCCGGGCGGCGCGATGCAATTCGGCCAGTTCGGCCTCGGCCTCTTGCGGGCGGTTCTCGGCGATCAGGTCGCAGTAATGACCCGTGTGAAGTTCGATCACCGCGGCCCCGACGCGCAGCGCCGCATCGATCTGGCGCGAGTCATGCCCGATGAAAAGCGAGACGCGACAGCCGGCGTCGCGCAACGGGGCGATGAATCCGGTCAGGCGGTTGGCGTCGGCGGCGACATCGAGCCCCCCCTCGGTCGTGCGTTCCTCGCGCTTTTCGGGGACGATGCAGACGGCATGGGGGCGGTGGCGCAGGGCAATCTCCTGCATCTCGGCCGTTGCCGCCATCTCGAAGTTCAGGGGCAGCGCGATCGCCTCCATCAGCCGCGCGATGTCCCCGTCGACGATATGGCGCCGGTCCTCGCGCAGATGGGCGGTGATGCCGTCGGCGCCGGCCTCCTGCGCAATGAGGGCGGCGCGGACCGGGTCGGGGTAATCGGTTCCGCGCGCGTTGCGCAAGGTGGCGACGTGATCGATGTTCACGCCCAGTCGGATCGGTGATCGAATTGGCGGGCGGATCGAATGGGGGCTCATGTCGGCTCTCCGGTTTCGCGTTCGCGTTGCAGGGCGCGGGCGGCCTCGAACCGCTCTTTCAGCTTCTGGTAGCGTCGGCGCTGATAGGCGCGCACCAACGGGAGGCAGAGGTAATACATTGCCACCGAACTGGGAATGCCCAGAATTGTCCCACCCAGCATGAACGGAAAGAAGACGCGCCACAGGAAAAGCTGCAACCGGCCCCAGTAGACCTTCTCGCCCATCAGCATTCCCCAGAGGTTCGAGGTCAGCTCGGACGTGGCGCTGCCCGTCGCGGCCATCACCTCGACGAACTTCATGCTGCCGGGATTGCCCATCAGCCAGTTGCCCAGCTCCAGCGACGAGACCGCAATGATGGGAAAGGTGATGGGATTGCCGAAGAATGTGCCCAGTAGTGCCGCCAGGATGTTGCCGCGAAAGGCCCAGGCAACAAGCGCGGCCAGCACGAAATGCAGCCCCCAGAGCGGCAGGAAGGACACGAAGGACCCGGCGGCGATGCCGACGCAGATGCGGTGCGGGGTGTCGGGCAGGCGGCGCAGCCGGTGCAGGATATACGAGGTAGCGCGGCCCCAGCCCCCGCGCGGGTAGAACGCCTGGATCAGCCGTTGCGGAACGCTCTGTCGTGTCCGACGCTTGAAGACCACTCCGCGCTTTGTCCCCTTGTCATGGCTGCCGCGTCGGATCGCGGAAACGGGCAACCTGGGCCACGTCGCTCTCCGCATCGAGGACCGTCAAGATGCGGTGCAGATGTTCGGCGTCGCGCACATCGACCTCGACGACGAGGCGGAAGAAGTCGGGTTTGCGATCAACGAACCTCAGATCCGAGATATTGGCCTTCTGTTCGGCGATCAAGGTGCAAATCCGGCCCAGCGCCCCCGTGGCGTTTGCGATGGTGATATCCAGGGCCACCGTATAGACCGGCGGATGTCGGCCTTCGTGCCAACGCAGGTCGATCCAGCGCTCTGGCTGATCCTCCAGCGTCGCCAGGACGTCGCAGTCGATGGCATGGGCGACAACCCCCTTGCCGCGATAGGTGATACCGACGATGCGCTCGCCGGGGACAGGCTGGCAGCAGGTCGCCCGACGGAAGCGTTGCCCCGCCTCCAGTCCGACGACGGGGCGGGCGATATCCACCTCCTCGGGCGGGCGGGTGGCAAGCTCGGGATAAAGCTTCTCGACGACGCCACGGGCACTGATCTCGGCGCTGCCGATCTTCGACAGCAGGTCCGTATGGCTCTTCAGCCCCAGCGTCTTCGCCGCCGTCTCAAGCGCCTTGTCGGTAACCTTTCGGCCAACGTTCTCGAAGGCGACGCGCGCCAGTTCCCGCCCCAGCGCAACGAAGCGTTCGCGATCTTCCTCGCGCAGCGAGCGACGGATCGCGGCCTTGGCCCGGCCTGTATGCACCAGTTCGATCCAGCTCGCCTGCGGCTTCTGCCCCTCGGCGGTGATGATCTCGACCGACTGGCCGTTCCTCAGCCGCGTCCAGAGCGGCACGCGCAACCCGTCCAGCTTCGCCGAGACGGTGGCGTTGCCGATCCGGGTATGGATCGCGTAGGCGAAATCAAGAGGCGTCGCGCCGCGCGGCAACTGCACCACGTCGCCCTTGGGCGTAAAGCAGAAGACTTGGTCAGCATACATCTCCAGCTTGACGTGCTCGAGGAACTCGTCGTGGTCCTCGGCGGTGTCGAGCCGTTCGGTCAGGGTCGCGATCCATTTCGCCGGATCGACGGCGAAGGGATTGGCGGTGCGCGCGCCGTCGCGATAGGCCCAGTGCGCGGCGACACCGGCTTCGGCGACCTCGTGCATCTCGCGCGTGCGGATCTGCACCTCCACGCGCTTGCCGTCGCGGCCCGAGACGGTGGTATGGATCGAGCGATAGCCGTTCTGCTTGGGCTGGCTGATGTAATCCTTGAACCGCCCGGGCACGGCACGCCAGCGCTGATGGATCAGGCCCAGAACCTGATAGCACTCCGCCACGTCGCTGACGATGATGCGGAAGCCGTAGATGTCCGAGAGCCGCGAGAAGGCAAGATCCTTCTCCTGCATCTTGCGCCATACGGAATAGGGCTTCTTCGCGCGCCCGTAGACGGTGGCATCGATGCCGGCCTTTTCCAGCTCCAGCCGGATATCGGCGGTGATCTTGGGAATCACGTCGCCCGACTCGCGCTGCAGCATGACGAAGCGACGCAGGATCGAATTGCGCGCCTCGGGGTTCAGGACGCGAAAGGACAGATCCTCCAGCTCCTCGCGCATCCATTGCATGCCCATCCGCCCGGCAAGCGGGGCGAAGATATCCATCGTCTCGCGGGCCTTCTGGGCCTGCTTGTCCGGCCGCATCGAGCGGATCGTCCGCATGTTGTGCAACCGGTCGGCCAGCTTGACCAGGATCACGCGCAGATCGCGGCTCATGGCGATCAGGAGCTTGCGGAAGTTCTCGGCCTGCTTGGCTTCGGAAGACGAGAGCTGCAGGTTGGTCAGCTTGGTCACGCCATCGACCAGTTCGGCGATCTCGGTGCCGAAAAGGCGCGCCACCTCGGCATGGGTGGAGCGCGTGTCCTCGACCGTGTCGTGCAGAAGCGCGGTGACGATCGTCGCGTCGTCGAGCCGCATCTCGGTCAGGATCGAGGCGACGGCGACGGGATGGGTGAAATAGGGCTCGCCCGAATGGCGCGTCTGCCCCTCATGCATCGCCGCGCCATAGTCCCAGGCGCGGCGGATCAGGTCTTCGTCGCAGTTCGGGTTATAGTTGCGGACCAGCGCAACAAGATCATCGGGCGTGATCACGGCAGGACCTTGCCCGCATCCGGTCAGTCGGCTTGGCTCTGCGCTTCCAGCAACTGGCGCAGCATCTGCTCCTCGGTCATGTCATCGGCTGCCGGGCGGTCGGCATCGGTGCTCATGAGCAGCGCCATGTCGTCGTCTTCGGGCATGTCGACCTCGATCTGGGTCTGCATGCTTTCGATCAGACGCTCACGCAGCGAATCAGCCTGCTGCGTCTCGTCGGCGATCTCGCGCAAGGCGACGACAGGGTTCTTGTCGTTGTCGCGCTCGATCGTGATCGGCGCGCCGGAGGCGATTTCGCGGGCGCGATGCGCGGCGAGGATCACCAGCTCGAACCGGTTGGGTACCTTGTCAACGCAATCTTCAACCGTCACGCGGGCCATGCGAACACTCCATGTCCTGGGAAAGGGCGGGTCAAGTCGCGGCTTCTAGCGCGAAAGGCGGGGCTTGACAAGCGAAAGCCGGAAAGGCGCGTGCGCCACCCGTTCACAACCGGCGGAGCGCGGCAAGATCGGCCGGATCCAGCGCGTCGCGCAACTGCAAAACGGTCCGGTCGAGCAGGGGGTGCAGCCAGTCCGGCGCCACCTCGGCCAGCGGAACCAGAACGAAGGCGCGGTCCTGCAACCGCGGATGGGGCAGGATTAGCCGATCCGGCGCCCTCTGCATCTGCAGCTCAAGGGGCAGGTCGATCCAGCGCCGCACCGTCGCCCGGTGGGGCAGAATGCGCGCACCCTGCGCCAGCAGATCAAGGTCGATCACCCGCTGCCCCCACCGCGCGCGCCGCACCCGACCCAGCGCATCCTCGATCCGGTGCAGTGCCGTTAGCATCTCCGGCGCATCGAACGCGCACTCGATCTCGACGCAGGCATTCACGAAGTCGGGACCCGACCTTGCAGGAAAGGCCGGGGTTTGCCACATCGCCGACTGTCTGATACGTTTTGCGGGTAACTGGTCGAGCAGGCGCAGGGCCTCCTGAAGTGACGTAGCGTTATCGGAGAGGTTCTCCGACGCGTTGCTGCCCAGCGCTATCAGGAAGCGGTTGCTCTCGACTTTCTTCATCCGTTAAAGAGCCTCAATCCGTGTCTGGATGCGAGTGACGATGCAGTAGCGCCGGCCACCTCCCGCGCCGCCCCGTTGACCAAGGGGCCGCGGACCGGGTTGCCCCTCGCGATGGCCGCATTCCATGACATGGTCACGAAAGGAAAGGCAATGTTCTACAAGGACGAACGTCTCGCGCTCTTTATCGACGGCGCCAACCTCTTCGCCGCGGGCAAGGCGCTGGGGTTCGATATCGATTACAAGCTACTGCGCCAGGAATTCATGCGCCGGGGCAAGCTTCTGCGTGCCTTCTATTATACCGCACTCCTGGAGAACGAAGATTATTCGCCGATCCGCCCGCTGATCGACTGGCTGCAGTACAACGGCTACACGATGGTGACGAAGCCGGCAAAGGAATATATCGACAGCGCCGGCCGCCGGAAGGTCAAGGGCAACATGGACATTGAGCTTGCGGTCAATGCCATGGAACTGGCCCACAGGCTCGATCATGCCGTCCTCTTCTCGGGAGACGGCGATTTCAAGCCACTGGTCGAGTCGTTGCAACGCCAGGGCGTGCGCGTGTCGGTGGTCTCGACCATCCGCTCCAGCCCGCCGATGATCGCCGATGACCTGCGCCGCCAGGCGGACAACTTCATCGAGCTCGACGATCTGCGCGACGTGATCGGCCGACCGCCGCGCGAACCCCGAGAACCCCGCATCGAACGCGAAGAAGTCGTTACCAACGACGACGGCTGAGGTGTGATCGTCTCACTGGCCGCGCTCTTTGCGGCGACCTTCCTGGCCGCGACGGTCATTCCGTTCCAGTCCGAGGTCGTCTTCGTGGCCATGCAGGTGGCGGGCGCCGCGCCGCTGATGACCCTGATCGCGGTCGCCAGCATCGGCAACACGCTCGGTTCCTTCGTGAACTACTGGATCGGTGCGCGTCTGGAAGACCACGGCGCGCATCGCTGGCTCAGGATCGACGACGCCAGGTTCGCGCGCCTTCAGCAATGGTGGCTGCGCTGGGGGGTATGGTCGCTTCTGATGAGCTGGGCGCCGGTGCTGGGCTGGTTCACGGTCGTCGCAGGCGCCATGCGCACGCCGCTTTGGCAATTCGCGCTGCTCGTCTCCATCGCCAAGACCGCGCGGTTTGTCATTCTGGGCTGGCTGACCTATCACGCGATAGGACTGGACTGGCGCACGCCCGCGCCTTAGCTCTGTCGCGCATTAACGGAAAGGGTCGCCATGACCGCGAAACCGCCGCTCACACTCTATCTTGCCGCGCCGCGGGGCTTCTGCGCCGGGGTCGACCGTGCGATCAAGATTGTCGAGATGGCGCTGCAGAAATGGGGTGCGCCGGTCTATGTGCGCCACGAGATCGTGCACAACCGCTACGTTGTCGATGCCCTGCGCGAACAGGGCGCAGTCTTTGTCGAGGAGCTGGACGAATGCCCCGATGACCGGCCGGTGATCTTCTCCGCGCATGGTGTGCCGAAATCGGTGCCCGCGGCAGCCCGGGCGCGGCAGATGGTCTATGTGGATGCCACCTGCCCGCTGGTCTCCAAGGTCCATATCGAGGCCGAGCGCCACCATGCGGCCGGATTGCAGATGGTGATGATCGGCCATGCCAGCCACCCCGAAACCGACGGCACGATGGGCCAGCTGCCGCAGGGCGAGGTGCTTCTGGTCGAGACGGTCGCCGATGTCGCGGGCCTGTCGGTGCGTGATCCCGAAAAGCTTGCCTTCATCACCCAGACCACGCTCTCGGTCGATGACACCGCCGAAATCGTTGCCGCGCTGCAGGCGCGCTTTCCGGCCATCGTCGGGCCGCACAAGGAAGACATCTGCTACGCCACCACCAACCGGCAGGCCGCGGTCAAGGTGATTGCGCCCACGATCGACGCGCTTCTGGTCATCGGCGCGCCGAACTCCTCGAATTCCAAGCGGCTGGTCGAGGTAGGGCGCGCCGCCGGGTGCGATTATGCCCAGCTCATCCAGCGCGCGTCCGAGATCGACTGGCGCGCGCTTGTCGGCGCGCGCGCCATCGGCCTGACTGCCGGTGCCAGCGCCCCCGAGGTTCTGGTCGACGAGGTGATCGCCGCGCTCGCCGAACGGTTCGATCTGAAGCAGGAAATCGTCGAAACGGCGATCGAGCGCGTCGAATTCAAGGTGCCACGCGTCCTGCGCGAGCCGGCATGATCCCGCCGCGCATCGCCATTCTGCTGACCGCCGCCGGCGCCCTGCCCTTCGTGGCGGGCGCAGCGATGATCCTCGGCCTCGTCCCCGGTGAGGGGCGCGGGCTGATCACCGCCTACGGCACGGTGATCCTCGCCTTCATGTCGGGCGTGCTGTGGGGGTTCGCGGCGCGCGGCGGGCGGGCCTGGGCCTATGTTCTCAGCGTCTTGCCGGCGCTGCATGTCTTCTTCTTCGTCACCCCCCATCCCTGGGCCTTCGAAGGCCAGGCGCTGGCGCATCTGATCGCGGGGTTTCTGGCGGTCCTCGTTCTCGACATGGTCTACCAGGCAAAGGGTCTTGCCCCGCGCTGGTGGCTGAGCCTGCGCCTTCCGGTCACCGCCGTCGTCCTCGGCTGCCTCTGGGTGGCGCGCCATGCCTGAGCTTCACGCAAATTGGCGGCGTCAACCCCTGGGAGGGGGCCTGAAGGCGGTTGAAATTCGGTTAATTCTTTCAAGACAATCGCCTTTCATCAATGACTTGCGCTCCAGTCCAACCTTGGACCATGCCACAGCCGGGAACAATCATGCCTGAAATTCACGCCTGGACCGACGGCGCCTGCTCGGGCAATCCCGGCCCGGGAGGCTGGGGCGTTCTGATGCGCGCGATGGAGGGCACGCAGATCGTGAAGGAGCGCGAGCTTTCCGGCGGCGAACGCGACACGACGAACAACAGGATGGAACTGATGGCCGCGATCATGGCGTTGGAGGCGCTGAAACGGCCGACGACGATCACCATCACCACCGACAGCGCCTATGTGAAGAATGGCGTCTCGGCCTGGATTCACGGCTGGAAGAAGAACGGCTGGCGCACGGCGGACCGCAAGCCGGTGAAGAACGTGGACCTGTGGCAGCGCCTCGATGCGGCGCAAGCGCGCCACGACGTCACCTGGCACTGGATCAAGGGCCACGCCGGTCATGACGAGAACGAGCGCGCCGACGAGCTGGCCCGCGCCGGAATGGCGCCCTACAAGCCCCGCACCGGTGCCCCCGCCGCCGCGGGACCCGCGGCTTGAGGTGCGGCGCATGAGCCTTCTGACAACGCTCGACTACCTGTCGGTCTTCATCTTCGCGC
Source organism: uncultured Rhodobacter sp. (assembly GCA_964555305.1). Taxonomy (GTDB): domain Bacteria; phylum Pseudomonadota; class Alphaproteobacteria; order Rhodobacterales; family Rhodobacteraceae; genus Pararhodobacter. The sequence goes on from CAZKSE010000060.1 coordinate 14,188, forward strand.
TGACCGGCGCGCTGGCCGCCAGCCGCGCGCAGCTTGATCTGGTCGGGTTCCTGTTCATCGCCAGTCTGACCGCGGTCGGCGGCGGGACGGTGCGCGACGTGCTGCTCAACCGCGACATGGTGTTCTGGATCGCGAACCCCTGGTTCATCGGCACCGCCTGTGCCGCCGCGATCCTGGTCTTTTTCACCGCACACCGCCTCGAGTCCCGCCGTCGCACGCTCGACTGGCTCGATGCCGGCGCACTCGCGGTCGCGGTGCCGGCGGGGGTGGGCGTGGCGATGGCTCTGGGTCACGGGCCGGCGGTCGTGGTGATGATGGGCATGGCGACCGGGGCGTTCGGCGGGTTGATGCGTGATGTGGTCTGCAATGAGGTGCCGATGGTCCTGCGGCAGGGCGAGCTCTACCTGAGCGCCGCGTTCGCCGGGGCGCTGACCGCGCTGGCTGTCGTCGCCCTGACGGGCGCGACACTGCCCGCGCTTCTGGCGTGCGCGGCGATGACCTTCCTGTTGCGGGCGGGCTCGCTGGTGTTTGGCTGGCGGCTGCCGGTCTACAAACCCCGCCCACCGCGGGTGTGACGCATCAGGCACGGGATCGCGGCTTGGAAGGATCGGCGAGCATCCGGGGGCGCAGGGTCCAGATTTGGACCAACAGCCAAGAAACTGATATTTCGAAACAAGGCAAGAATATTTACCGGAATGAAATTTTCTGAAAACGCGGCTTCGGCAACCCCCTGCCCCCTTCGGTCGCGGCGCGAGCAAGTCTGGAAGCTTCCCTTGCCCGACCAGATCGCCTAGCGTCGCGCGCATGTCGGAACCTGCCCCCCCCCTGCCCGCGTCCACCCCGCCTGCGCCGGTCTTTTCGGAAGATCAGGCGATGGCCTGGGACCGTCTGGCGGAGCTGCTGGCGAAAGCGGGCATCCGGCTTCTGGACGAGGAATCAGATCCGCCGGACCCCGATGCCGAGGATGCGGTGCTTGCGATCCTCGGCAAGGCCGGGTCGGGCAAGACGATGCTGCTGGCCGAATTGACGCGCGCGCTGATCGCTTCGGGGGTGGAGATCGTCTCGGGCGATTATGAAGGGCGTCGGCGGCGCGAGCGGCGCACGCTGGCGATCCTGGCGCCGACGAACAAGGCGGCCTCGGTCCTGCGGATGCGCGGCGTGCCCGCGACGACGATCCACCGGATCCTCTATACCCCCGTCTATGATCCCGAATACGAGAAGATCGCCGAATGGCTGGCCGGCAACGGCTCCCGCCCCGAGATGCCGGATCTGGGCGAGACGGCGCTGGACCGGGCCAAGGCATTTTACGAGCAGGTGCCGTCGATCCCCGGGGCGCTGGCGGCGGCGGGTCTGAGGGGCAGCGATTTCATCAAGGGCTGGAAACGGCGCGAGGACCCGCTGGACATCGGCTTCGTCGATGAATCCTCGATGCTGGACGCGCGTCAGTTCGAGGACCTGAGCGAGATCTTTCGCACGCTCGTGCTCTTTGGCGATCCGGCGCAGCTGGCCCCGGTCGGTCAGTCCGGGGAAATGGTCTTCGACACGCTGCCCGCGCCCGCGAAGGTCACGTTGAGCCGCATCCACCGGCAGGCGCGCGACAACCCGATCCTGGACCTGGCCCATGCGCTTGGCGATCCGGCGCTGGATTTCGAGACGTTCGAGAACCGGCTGGGCGAGCTGGCGCGCGGCGACGACCGGATCGTCTGGTCGCCGCGGGTCGATGCCGACCTGATGGCCCGGTCGCCGGTGCTGGTCTGGCGCAATGCCACGCGCATCCGGCTGATCCACGCCTTCCGCGCCTCGCAGGGCGCGCCCGAGGAGGCGCTGCTGCCGGGCGAGCCGCTGATCTGCGACGGGCTGGAACTGCCGCTCAAGCACCGCAAGAAGCGCATCGACCTGGAGGCGCGGGGGCTGATCAAGGGCGCGCAGGTCATCTACCTGGGCCCAGGGCGGAAGACCGGCTTTTCTCGCCTGCACGTCATCGGCGCCGAGGAGCCGCAGGTCTCGGCCGCATCGATCATCAAGATCGAGCGCGAGGGCGACGAGGAGCCGGTAATTCCCTATGCCGCGACGATGGGGGCGGCCTTTCTGCACGGCGCGGCGGTGACGATCCACAAGGCGCAGGGCTCGCAATGGCCCGAGGTGCAGGTCTTCGCCCCCGACCTTTATGCCGCGGCGCGGTCAGGCCGCACCGAAGCCGGGATTGCGCTGTGGAAGCGGCTGGCCTATGTGGCCATCACCCGCGCCGAACACCGATTGCACTGGGTGGTGCGCAACCGCCTGGCGCGACCGACACGCCCGCTCGACACCAGCGATCTGACCTCGACCGCCGCGCCGCTGTCCCTGCAAGCCGAGGCCGACTGACGCCGGAGCCACGGGACGCTTGGGTTGCCATACTGCACCACCCGGCGCCAGCGGCCCCGGCAGGGTTGACCCCTGAAGGGGGGCGGGTCCAGACTGAACCACCACAAGGAGGGAACGGTATGTATTCACGCATCGTGGTCCCGGTCGATCTGGCCCATCCCGAATTGCTGACAAAGGCGCTCGATACGGCAAGCGACCTGGCCAGGCATTACGGCGCAGGACTGACCTATGTCTCGGTCACGGCGGAAACGCCCACTTCGGTTGCGCATAATCCGAAGGAATTCGGCGAAAAGCTGGCCGAGTTCGCGCGCCAGCGCGCGGCGGCGGACGGGTTGAGCATCGAGACGGCCGCCTATACCGCGACCGATCCGACGATCGACATCGACGCGACGCTTCTGCGCGCCGCCGAGGAGGCCGGCGCGGATCTGGTGGTCATCGCCTCGCACAAGCCGGGGCTTGCGGATTATTTCTGGGGGTCGCACGGCGGGAGATTGGCCGGGCATGCCGCGATCTCGGTCTTCGTGGTGCGCTGAGCCAGGACAAGGGACGGGCGCAGCCGGCGGGCGGCGCCCTGAAAATCGAACAGGAAGGAAGCATCATGGCCGACGAAAAAGACGAGGCCGACGCCAGTGGCGGCGAGGCACTGCCCGCACCCGAGGGAGCGTCGGAGGTCATCGACACCGATTACGAGATCGGCGAGCAGAACATCACCCCGAAGATCGGACCCTTCGGGCTGGATATCCACAACCCGGTTTTCGTGATCTCCGGCCTGGTGGTGGTGGCATTCGTCATCATCACGCTGGCCTTCCAGACGCAAGTGGAACCGCTCTTCACCGCTCTGCGCGGGTTCCTCACATCGAATTTCGACTGGTTCTTCATGATCGCGGGCAACATCTTCGTGCTGGTGTGCCTGGGCATCCTGGTCTCACCCCTGGGCAAGGTGCGGATCGGCGGCGCGGATGCGACGCCGGATTACAGCTATGCCGGCTGGTTTGCGATGCTGTTCGCCGCCGGCATGGGCATCGGGCTGATGTTCTTCGGCGTTCTGGAGCCGGTCTACTACTTCGGCACGCCCTGGGGCGATCAGCCGCTGATGCGCGACATCGGCGTGCTGGATGGCGAACTGGCCGACCCCGCCACGGTCGAGGCCGCGCGCCGCACGGCGATGGCGGCGACGATCTACCATTGGGGCCTGCACCCTTGGGCGATGTATGCGGTGGTCGCGCTGTCGCTGGCGCTTTTCGCCTATAACAAGGGCCTGCCGCTGACCGTGCGCTCGATCTTCTACCCGATCTTCGGCGAACGGGTCTGGGGCTGGCCGGGCCATGTGATCGACATTCTGGCGGTCTTTGCCACGCTCTTCGGGCTGGCCACCTCGTTGGGGCTGGGCGCGAGCCAGGCCGCGGCGGGCATCGGCTTCGTCTTCGGGATCGAAGGGTTCGGCGAAAGCGTCACCGCGGCGGTCGTGCTGATCATGGGGATCACGGTGTTGGCGCTGATCTCTGTTCTGCGCGGGCTCGACGGCGGGGTGAAGCGGCTCTCGGAGCTGAACATGATCCTCGCCGGGGTGCTGCTGCTCTTTGTCATCCTGGTCGGCCCGACGCTGACGCTGATCTCGCAGTTCTTCGGCAACCTCGGTGCCTATGCGACCGAGATGCTGGCACTGTCGAATCCGATCGGACGGGACGACGACGGCTTCCGGCAGGGCTGGACGGCCTTCTACTGGGCCTGGTGGATCAGCTGGTCGCCCTTTGTCGGCATGTTCATCG
>CAZKSE010000061.1:0-17972 GCA_964555305.1 uncultured Rhodobacter sp.
CGCCGCAGCCACGATCCAGTTGGAGTTTGGTGCGCGAGCCACCGGCGAACCCCATCAGCGACATCACGTGGCCTGCGACATCGCCCCGCTCATTGAAGGGGTGAGATTTCCGACAGCGCAGCCCTTGGTAATGGCGGCAGAGCGTACCTTTTGGGAGAAGGCGACGGCGGCTCACGTGTACTGCCTGCAAGGGCGGCTGCGAGGGGATCGCTATTCACGCCACTGGTATGACCTCGCCGCTTTGGCCAAAACGACGCACTTCGCTTCAGCGGCCAGCGATCACGAGCTGGCGCGGCAGGTGGCCGAACACAAGTCCATGTTCTTCGCTGAGAAAGATGTCGACGGCGGAAAGGTCGATTATTTCCAGGCGACCTCGGGGGATCTCCGGTTGATCCCGCAGGGGCCGTCACTGGACGCGCTGGCGAAGGACTACGCAGCCATGCTGGAAGATGGACTGCTGGCTTTTGAACAGCCCACCTTTGAAACAGTCATGGCGAGCTGCGCATCGATTCAAGATGAGATTAATCGTCTGGCTCGGCGAGACTGACAACGCGGCACACGGACTGAATCTGCGCCCGCTGCTCATCCCATAGCAGCGGCGTCCCCGATGCCAGATCAAACAGCGTCACTTCTGACGGTAGCGTTTCATCCAGGATGGCGGCCACGATGTCCGGCGCCAGCGTGGTAAGGTTAACCATCCTGCTCACGTACGCCCGATCCATACCCTCGCGCTCGGCAACCTCCGTCAGGTTTTCTGCCTCCCCGGATTCCAGCATCGCCAACCAGCGGTGACCACGCGCCAGCGCCATTTGAATGGGCGTCGGTTTGTCGTTGATGGGCCTGGGCTTCAAGGTATTGCCGTCAGGAAGCCTCACCACCTTGCGACCGCCACGCCGCTTGATCTGGATCGGCACGGACAGGGTCAGCCGACCATCGCTGGTGCTGACCACATCCGGCTGGCCAGTCTTTTCAATACGCACCTCATTCATGTTGTCACCTCCGCTGCTTCCTTGGCCGGCTCGGGCCGCAACTCGAGCACCAGCCGCTCGATGCCGTTCGGTCGCAGCCGGACCTCAAGATCGGTCGGCGAGACGATCACCTTCTCGATCAGCAATTTGAAGATCCGGGTTTGCTCAGCGGGAAACAGTTGATCCCAGATCGCATCGATGCGCGTCATGGCAACTGTCACCTTGGCCTCGTCTAGTGACGGGTCCAGCTTCGCTGCGCGAGGCAGGATATCGGCCAGCAAATCCGGCGAGCGTAAGATCGATCGCACCTGATCAAACACGGCGGCTTCCAACTCGGCCGCTGGCAGGCGTGGCAACCCTGAGGCGCCGGCATGCTCCTTGGCATCGCGCTGGGGAATGTAGTAACGATACCGTCGGCCGTTGCTTTTCTTGACCGTGTGCCACGGTGACAAGGCACGCCCATCGTTGCCGAAGACCATGCCTTTGAGCAGGAACGGCACCTTCGAGCGGGTGTTATTGCCACGCACGCGGCTGTTGGTCGACAGGATCGCATGTGCCTTGTCCCACCACTCCTGCTCGACAATGGGAAGGTGCTCCGCCGGGTACCACTGGTCCTTGTGGCGCAGTTGGCCGAGGTAGGTCCGGTTGTGAAGCAGCGCGTACACGAGAGTCTTGTCGATCAGCTTGCCCTCGCGCACCCGACCGTCCTGCGTGGTCCATGATTTCGAGGTGACCCCGTCCAAGCGTAGCTCCTTGACCAGCAAGGTGCTCGATCCCAATTCGACAAATCGCCGGAAAATGTGCTGGACCACCTTGGCTTCCGCCTTGTTGGGCACCAGACGACGGTTCTCGACGTCATAGCCCAGCGGGGGAATGCCGCCCATCCACATGCCCTTTCGCTTGCTGGCTGCAATCTTGTCGCGGATGCGCTCGCCGGTGACCTCGCGCTCGAACTGGGCAAAGGACAGCAGGATGTTCAGCATCAAGCGGCCCATCGACGTGGTCGTGTTGAACTGCTGGGTCACAGACACAAAAGACACCCCATGCCGTTCGAACACATCGACCATCTTGGAAAAGTCGGTGAGGCTGCGCGTCAGCCGGTCGATTTTGTAGATCACCACCACATCAATCAACCCAGCCTCGATATCGGCCATGAGCCGCTTCAAGGCTGGCCGCTCCATGTTCCCGCCGGAAAACGCCGGGTCGTCATAGTCGTCGGCCACCGGAATCCAGCCCTCAGCCCGCTGGCTGGCAATGTAGGCATGACCGGCGTCACGCTGCGCGTCGATGGAGTTGTATTCCTGATCGAGTCCCTCGTCAGTGGATTTGCGCGTGTAGACCGCGCAGCGCATTCGGCGCTTGAGAACCTCGCTCATCGACGACCTCCCTTGCGGGCTGACTTCTTGGGCCGGACGTTGGTCTTCAGGCCAAAGAACACCGGCCCTGACCACCGGGTGCCGGTGATCTCACGCGCCAGTTGCGACAGGCTCGTGTACGGTTGGCCACCGTGCAGGAAAGTACCGTCAGCTTGGACCACCACTTCGTGGTCAACACCCTGGTAATGGCGGCAGAGCACCGTGCCCGGGGTCAGTGCGTAATCGGCCGACCGGGTCTGTGATTTCTGCTTGCCGATCTCCAGCAGGTTATCGATACGACGCTGATTGCGCTCAAGCAGGTTGCGGTCGGTCTTGCGGCATTCGATGATCTGCAGTTTGTAGGCAATCCGGCGCTCGAGAAACTGCCGGTTGTGCGTCGGGGTGTCCCCTCCAAACAGGCGCCGCCAGAGCGACTTGATCTCCGGCATGCCCAGTTTGGGCAGGTTGGCAATTTGCGCCACGACGGTGTCGGGCGTAGGGGCTATGGTGATTCGAGGTTTCATTCAGGGCTCCATCGATGGGTTGTTGTCGATGTCTGAATGAACGCTCTGTTCGACCGGAAAGCCAAGTACAAACGGCGTCTCTTGTTGCGTATTTGCGGACTTGGCGAAATCGGGCTGGCGCAAGCGGCAAAGTCCGGCGGCCAAGAGGCCGGCGAGCTCGGCACAGCGCTGCTCGGCCGTCATCCGTTCAGCTGGGAGGGTGTTGATCTGCAACATCGGTAGGGTCTCGCATCATTTCCAACGGTTTATCTATGTCGGATTATGAAAACTGGCCCAGCGGCTGACATCCCGAAATTGCGCGCGTATGGGTAAGCCTGCGCAACAATCGGCCTGAGCAGCGAAATTGTCGGCGTACGCGAAATGAGTTGTAACCGCTTGAAAATTGCGCAAATGTCCTTATCTATCGGTCAAGTTTTGCATTTTTCCTAACCGCCGCTCAGCGAAGCCCAGGAGAGATTGGCAGCACGGTCGGCCGGCTCCTAAATCCGCTTCCCTGACAAAAACAACCGCAAAGGGGAGCCGATGGCCAAAACGTTCAAGAACATTCCTTCACTGCACCGCTTGCTGGAGTCGGCACCGCTGGAATCGGTCAGGGATTTGTTGCTCAAGATCGACGAGCAAGGTTACGCCGCCTGTTTCGATGACGTTGACTGGCCTGAGGCGGATTCGGCTGATGACATCATCGAAGCCTGCCGGCTGGCAGTTCTGGAGGTGGCGGCCTCCCTGCAACCCGATGCGGGTGTTCCCCTCGAGCAGCATGCGTCACGCATCCTCAACTTGGCGGAAGGCCGGGGTGTGGAGGCCGTTGCCAAGGTGGCTGACCGGATTTTTGATTCGGCGAATTCAGCGGAGTTTGCACAACAGCGAGACGACTACGGCCGGGCCATCTACCTTTACTTGCACGAGGGCGAACTGTTCGATGACGCCGAAAACCTGTTCTATGCCGACCACTATCGCAACCTCGGCCGGATGTATGAAGCCTTTGAGGTCGACGCCAACGGTGGCCTGGATTTCCAGTGGGACGATACGGTCAAGGCGTCGTTAGAGGCGAAGTTGCAACAGGCGCTGGAGTTGCCAGACAACTGCAAGATCGACCACATCCGGGTGACCGGCAAGCGTGAGGACGGCACAGAGGTGGCATCCCATCTGCTGATCATTCGCCATGCCGGCCCGTTGTCCAGCGTGGCGGCTATGAAAGATGGTCGCAAGAAACCGATGTACTACCGGCCAGCGATCGAGGCCACGCTGCTGTTTTCCCCTGACGAAGCGATTGTTGAGGTTTTTGCAGCCAGCCCTGGGGTACGACCGGTCGTGGCGTCAGCGTTCGCCGAGGTGGGCTTGAAACACAACCTGTCCGATCGACCACTGACGCTGCGCCAATACAACCTGAGCCGGTTTTTGACCTCGTTGCGGCTGGATGCGCCCAGCGTTGTCGGCTTCGACATTGAATCGGTAACCGTGGTTGAGGCCGAGGTTCGGCCGCAGAATTTCAAGCATCGTGCTTCGTTGCGCGTGGCCATCGGGGACGATATCGAGACCGTGGCCGCCGACTTGTTCGGTCCGAACAATATTTTCAAGCGCGCAGCGCTGGTCAGCCGCATTGTGATTGCCGTGCGCTACTCGGCCGATGGCGAAGCCAAAACCAAAACGCTGAACATCACCCTGAGCGATCCCAATCGCTGCAATTTGCGCAGCAACCGTGATCCGAAGCAGCGCGATTTCGGCTTCAAGCTGCTGGAGCACTGGGGGCTGATGCAAAAGGTGCGGCCGCTGGATGCGGCAGAGGAATGCGCGGCGTTTCCTGCCTTGTTGCGCCTCTACGATGAACATGCAGAAACGGTTTCGCGCCGCCATCTGGATACCCGGGGTATCTTGCTCGACCCTTTGCTCGAGGGCGGCTTTCTTGTTCGCCGGGGGCGTCACAGCAGCATCGAAGTCGAGCTGGAAAACGGCGAGACGCAGTTGGTGACTGTCCAGTCTTCGCCGACCATCGGGCACGTCCGTTACGAATGCCCGGTTTCGCTTCAATGGGTGGAACTGCCGGCCCAGTCGTTGGATTTTTTCGAGATCAAACGGGAGTGGGTCGAAGAGCGCATCATCAAGGGTCTCAAGTCCTCACTCAAGCCTGTCGGACAGATGCTGCAGGAGCAAGGCTTGATATTCCTCGGCATGCTCGATCTTGATGGCGAATCCATCCCCGCCTACCTGGCACGTCAGCTGTCCGATCAGCGCGTCATACGCGACTACGACATCCAGTTGCGTGCCCACCAGAATGCCGGCATCGGGGTGGTGCTGGCGTGCTCCGAAACGGCGCCGGCTTTCCTGGGGTGTCATGTCGTGGTGCCTTTGACTGCGCTGCTGGTGGCAGATGCTGCCGAGCCCACGGTGGATCTCGTCCGTCTCAAGAGCGTCTATGGTCAGGGCAAGGTACTGGCCCGGGGTGGCCAGACGGTGGACTTCATCGTCGAGCACAACCGTTCTGGCTCACTGTTCATTCCCGGCAAGCCTGTTCTGACCGTGGTCGGTGAAAAGCAGATCAAGCTGGTTCAGCGACTGGTGGATGCCTACCGCTCGGGGAATCCGGCGGTGGTGACCAAGGACCTGATGGATGGCCTGGGTTCCGCCAGCCCGAGCCAGGCTTTCCGCAACTGGAAAGAGCATATCGAAGACATTTATATCGGCAAGGCCGGGGGCAAGCGCGGCGCCTGGAAGTTGCTCGTCTAAACCGTTTTTTTCATCACCCACGCGGGCTGCCTTGTGCAGCCCGTTTGCATTTCTGGGTCGGCATCACCGTCTCATCAGCGTCTAAGTTTTACCGGATGAGCGTCTGAAGTCATATCCGGAGGATGCGCAGTGTTCCTCAACAACCCCATGGAGCGCTGCAATGCCAAATCCAACGGTCACCCACCCGAGATCGGGTGAAACCCCGCCGGTCATTCTCTCCGGCACTGAATCCACCACCAAAACCCGGCTCTGCCAGCAGGCACTTGCCGAACGCTGGGGGCTCTCGCCAAAGACCCTTGAGCGCTGGCGTGTGCTGGGTATCGGCCCGGTCTACATCCGCCTGCCAGGCAAGGTCGTCTATCGCATCGAGGACGTCGAGGCGTTCGAGCGCAGTTCCCTGCGCCAGAGCACCGACCAAGCCTATCGCGAAGGAGGTGCGGCATGAACCGTATCCCTCCCGATCAGGCATTGGCCACCCCAGCCGGTGAACTGGCTTCGCTTGCCAGCGAATCGCTGTTCCAGCTCAAAAACGACGCGGCTGATCTTCTGGCTGCTGCCAAGGCGATCGTCGAGCACGTCGATCGCGCACTGGACCTCAAGTACGCCGACCGCGCCCACCAACTGCGCCTAGAAGCAGGCAAGGACACCGGCGTCGTCCATTTCGACGACGGGTACGTCCGCATCACCGCCGATCTGCCCAAGAAGGTCGACTGGGACCAGAAGCGGCTCGCCGAGATCACCCGGCGCATCGCCGCCAACGGTGACGACCCGTCCGAGTACGTGGAGATCAGCTACCGGATCTCGGAAACCAAGTTCAACGCGTGGCCCGAGTCGCTCAAGAGCGCCTTCGCCCCGGCACGCACCCTCAAGACCGGCAAGCCGGGCTTTCGTCTCGCTCTGCTTCAGGAGTAATCGCCATGAAAACCAAACCTACGCTGCTCGAACTGCTGCGCAAACAGCCGGAGATGTACCTCCGGGATCTGCCCGAAACCATTCGCATCCCGGCGCTGGACGGCAACCGCCCCGACGAAGTGGTGCGTCGCCTCGAGGACGCCACCCTCGATGACGTGGCATTCGCCATCCAGGGCCTGGAGTCCGAAACCCGCGTTATCCATCGGCGCCTGAGCGGTCTGCGCGACCTGTACGAAATGGCCCGCAAGCGTGGCGCGCTCGGTATGGCCACCGTTGCTGACGCGTTCGCCAACATCAGCATCGAGGAGGCCGGCAAATGAGCCTCCCCATCATTACCGCAGACCAGCGTCTGGCCGAGCGCCGTGGCGTGAAAGGCGTGCTCGTCGGCAAGAGTGGGATCGGTAAAACCTCGCAACTCTGGACGCTGAAACCCACGGCCACGCTGTTCTTTGATCTTGAGGCTGGTGATCTCGCGGTCGAAGGCTGGGCCGGCGACACGATCCGTCCGCGCACCTGGCAGGAGTGTCGTGACTTCGCGGTGTTCATCGGCGGGCCGAACCCGGCGCTGCGCGACGACCAGCCGTTCAGCCAAGCCCACTTCGATGCCGTATGCGCGCGCTTCAGTGATCCGACGGTCCTGGACAAGTACGACACCGTGTTCGTCGACTCCATCACCGTGGCCGGTCGCTTGTGCCTGCAATGGTGCAAAGGCCAGCCCCAGGCCTACTCCGAGAAGACCGGCAAACCCGACAGCCGGGGGGCATACGGCCTGATGGGCCAGGAAATGATCGGCTGGCTGACCCACCTGCAGCACACGCGTGGCAAGAACGTGTGGTTCGTCGGCATCCTCGACGAGCGGCTGGATGACTTCAATCGCCGCGTGTTCTCCCTGCAGATCGACGGCTCGAAAACCGGACTTGAACTGCCCGGCATCGTCGATGAGGTCGTCACTTTGGCCGAGCTGAAGGCCGATGACGGCGCCAGTTACCGCGCCTTCGTCTGCCACACGCTGAACGCATGGGGCTACCCCGCCAAGGACCGCTCCGGGCGGCTCGATCCGATCGAGGAGCCACACCTCGGCCGCCTGATGGAAAAGATCGCCGGCCCGGCAAAACCCGCCACCGAACGCCTCGATTTCGCGCGCCCCGCGCCAGCTACCGCGCCTGTCCCTAACACCGAATCCACTTCGACTCAGGAGTCCTGATCATGACCTACTTCGATTTCAATTCCGCTTCCGAACAGACCTCTTTCGACCTGATCCCCAAAGGCACGCTGGTGCGTGTGCGCATGACCATCAAGCCGGGTGGCTTCGATGATCCGTCGCAGGGATGGACCGGCGGCTACGCCACCCGCAACGACAACACCGGCTCGGTGTACTTGAACTGCGAGTTCGTCGTGATGGAGGGTGCGTTCGCCCGTCGCAAGATGTGGTCACTGATTGGCCTCCACAGCCCCAAAGGACCCGATTGGGCCAACATGGGCCGCACCTTCGTCAAGGCGATCCTCAACTCGGCGCGCGGTGTTCATCCTGGCGACAACAGCCCTGCCGCGCAGAACGCACGCCGCATCAGCGGGTTTGCCGATCTCGATGGCATCGAGTTTCTAGGCAAGGTCGACTGGGACAAAGACCAGAACGGCCAAGACAAGAGCGTGATCAAGGCCGCGATCACGCCCGATCACAAGGACTACGCCGCCATGATGGGTGGCGCGCAGGGAGCGCCGAAGGCGCCTGCACCCGCAAACGGGTCAAACACGTATGCCCAGGCTACGGGACGTGCCTCCGTGCCGGGCCGCCCGAGCTGGGCACAGTAAGGGGGACGCCGCCATGATGCTCCGCCCCCGACAAGCCCTGCTGGTCGAGCGCTCCTTGGCGGCGCTCGCCCAACACGGCAACACACTGTCTGTTGGTCCCACAGGGTCTGGAAAGACCATCATGCTGTCGGCGGTGGCCGGCAGCTTGTTGGCCGAGCCAGATGCCAAGGCCTGCATCCTCGCTCATCGCGATGAACTGACCGGCCAGAACCTATCCAAGTTTGCACGGGTGAATCCTGGCGTCAGCACCTCCGTGTTCGATGCCAAGGACAAATCCTGGTCCGGGCGCGCCACGTTCGCGATGGTGCAAACGCTGTCGCGCGACAACCATCTCGCTGCCATCCCGATCCTCGATCTGCTGGTGATCGATGAAGCGCATCACGCAGCCTCGGCCTCGTACCGCCGCGTGATCGACCGGGTGCTGGACAAGAACTCGCGCGCCCAGATCTTCGGGGTGACGGCGACGCCTGCCCGCAGTGACGGCAAGGGACTGCGGGAGGTCTTCAGCAACGTCGCGGATCAAATCACACTCGGCGAGCTGATCGCCTCCGGCCACCTCGTGCCGCCACGCACCTTTGTCATCGACGTCGGCGCCCAGGAGCAGTTGACGCGGGTCCGGCGCAGTGCCACTGACTTCGACATGACGGAAGTCGAGGCGATTCTCAACAAGACGCCTATCACCGATGCCGTGATCCGTCACTGGCGTGAGAAGGCAGGCGATCGCAAGACGATTGTGTTCTGCTCGACCGTCGCCCATGCCGAGTGCGTGCGCCAGGCCTTTCGAGATGCCGGGGTGTCTGCCGTGATCGTGCATGGCGAGCTCTCAGACGCAGAGCGAAAGGCACGACTGGCCGATTACGAATCCGGTACCGCACAGGTCGTGGTCAATGTGGCTGTGCTGACTGAAGGGTACGACTTCACACCCACCTCCTGCGTGGTGCTGCTGCGACCCAGCTCGCACAAATCAACACTGACCCAGATGATCGGGCGTGGCCTGCGCACCATCGATCCGGTTGAGCATCCCGGTGTCATCAAGACCGACTGCGTGGTCCTGGACTTCGGCACCGCGACCTTGATGCACGGATCTCTGGAGCAGGATGTCAATCTCGACGGACACCTGCATCACGGTGAAGCGCCCATCAAGGACTGCCCGTCCTGTGAAGCCACCGTCCCGCTGGGCTGCCGCGAATGCCCGCTGTGCGGATTCGTCTGGGAGAACGAGGCCACCAAGGAAGGTGATGCGCTGGCCGATTTCGTGATGACCGAGATCGATTTGCTCAAGCGCTCCAACTTCCGCTGGTGCGACCTGTTCGGCTGCGACGACGCACTGATGGCCACAGGCTTCAACGCTTGGGGTGGTGTGTTTTTCCTGAATGGGCGCTGGCATGCCGTGGGCGGCGGTAAGGATCTGCCGCCGCGCTTGCTGGCCGTTGGCGATCGCACCGTCTGCATGGCCAAAGCCGATGACTGGCTGAATGACCGCGAGTCGGCAGACTCCGCGCACAAGACCCGGCGCTGGCTGAACGAACCGCCTACGCCCAAGCAACTGCAGTATCTGCCGCAGGCGCTGCGTGCCGACTTTGGCATGACGCGCTATCAGGCCTCGGCGCTGCTGTCCTTCCAGTTCAACAAGTCGTCGATTCAGCGCCTCGTGGTGGCTGCGAACGACGCCCACCGGGAGGCCGCGTGAAATGTGCAGTCTGCTCCCGCAAAGCCAAGGGCTTCGGCTACTTCAATCCACGCCTGCCGCGCAGCGACCCACGGCGCTACTCGGACCGTTGGGTGTTCTGCTCCATGCGCTGCCAGAACGCGTTCTGCAAGCTCATGACGAAAACGGAGGGGCAAATGATCGATCCCAGTGATATGGAGCTCGCCGCCATGGCGTCCTGCCTGGCGCCGCTTGGCGAGTATGTCGGCGCCATCGGTATGCAGCGACCGCTGACGGACTACAGCAAAGACGAAGTGCTGATGCTGATCGACGTGGTTGTGACTGCCTACCAGGAATACATGCTCGTCGAGCACGAGCGGATGGCAGAAAAGGATCGCGCCTTTCTTGAGGAGCGGCTCGCCCGGCAAGGCAAGCCGGCTTTGACGGGAGTGCCGTTCTGATGCTGGATTTCAATCACCGTCCCAAGATCCATGAGCAGATCGGCGTACTCATCGACGCTGCACTTAGCGCCGATCGTGACAAGCAACTCCGTCGCAACTACCTCGGTGCGTCTCGCTTGGGTGTTGCCTGCGAGCGCGCGCTGCAATACGAGTATCTGCAAACCCCTGTCGACCCGGGTCGAGAGATTCCCGGTCGCGTGCTGCGCATCTTCGAGGTGGGACACGCTCTCGAAGAACTGGCCATCCGCTGGCTGCGCATGGCCGGATTCGATCTGTACACCCAAAAGGCCAGTGGCGGTCAGTTCGGCTTTTCCGTCGCGGGCGGCCGCATCCAAGGGCACGTCGATGGCGTCTTGAACGGCGGCCCCGCAGCGCTGGGAATGAGCTTTCCGGCCCTGTGGGAGTGCAAGACCATGAACGACAAGTCCTGGCGGGATACGGTCAAGCACGGCGTCAGCAAATCCAAACCGGTCTATGCCGCGCAGATGGCGGTCTACCAGGCCTACATGGAAGCGAGCGTGCCAGGCATCTCGTCAAACCCGGCGTTGTTTACCGCGATCAACAAGGACTCCGAGGAGATCTGGTTCGAGCTGGTGCCCTTCGATGGCGGCTTGGCGCAGCGGATGTCCGATCGCGCGGTGCGTGTCATCACGGCGACCGACAGCCAGGAACTGTTGCCGCGCCATGCGACTACACCGACGCATGTCGAGTGCAAGTTCTGCCCCTGGCAAGACCGCTGTTGGGGTGCGACATGATGGCCGACAACATCATCTGGCTCGACTTCAATGACGCCCCCGAGCAGCGCGACGAACTGGCATCCGATACCGATGCGCTGCGTGCGGGGCTACTGGACCGGCTCGAAGCCGTTCTCCACTACCTGTTTCCGCAGGGGCGCATCCGAGGTGGAAAGTTCTACGTCGGTGATGTCGATGGCAACCCTGGCAAGAGTCTGGTGGTTGAGCTCGACGGTCCTCGGCACGGCCTGTGGAAGGACTTCTCCACTGACGAGGGCGGCGACATCATCGATTTGTGGGCGCGGTCGCAAGGCCGCTCCGCCCGAAGCGACTTTCCCCGCATTACTGGCGAGATCCGGCAGTGGCTGGGTCTTCCTACGCCGAACATCACGCCGATGCGCCGTGATATTCGCAGCGTTCCGATGGATGAGCTGGGCGCGTATACCGCCAAGTGGGACTATCTGTCACCCGAGGGCGAACTGATCGCCTGCGTCTACAGGTACGATCCGCCGACGGGTAAGGAGTACCGCCCCTGGGATGTTCGCGCCCGCATGTGGCGTGCGCCTGACCCCAGGCCGCTCTACAACCTCCCGGTCATCTCGAAGGCGCGAGAGGTCGTCCTGGTCGAAGGCGAGAAGTGTGCGGCTGCATTGATCGCTTGCGGCATTGTGGCCACCACCGCGATGAACGGCGCCAGGGCACCTGTCGATAAAACCGACTGGCATCCGTTGGCGGGGAAATCCGTGGTCATCTGGCCGGACCGGGATGTACCCGGCTGGGACTACGCCGAGAGCGCAGCGCGTGCTTGTATGGCTGCGGGCAGCACATCCGTGGCCATCCTGGTGCCGCCCACCGACAAGCCGGCCAAGTGGGACGCCGCAGACGCTGTCGATGAAGGGTTCGACTGCGCGGCATTCATCGCCCAGGGCGAACGGCGCGTGGTCAAGGCAGCGGTTCCCGCTCTGCCCACCTTCACGCTCGGCGAACTGCTCGATGATGACTCACCGCTGCCACCTGATCTGATCTCGCCGCGCGTCCTGACGCCGGCTGGCATGTTGGTATTCGGTGGAGCACCCAAGGTCGGCAAGAGTGACTTCCTGCTGTCGTGGCTGGCACACATGGCCGCTGGCGCTGCGTTTCTGGGCATGCAGCCACCCAGACCATTGCGTGTGTTTTACCTACAGGCCGAGGTCCAGTACCACTACTTGCGCGAGCGCGTGAAGGATGTCCGCCTGCCGTCCCATCGGCTGCTGGACGCCCGCACCAACTTCGTAGCCACACCGCAGTTGCGGCTGGTGCTCGATGACGCGGGGCTGGCGCAGGTGATCCCCGCGATCATGAACGCCTTTGGCGGCGAGCCTCCCGACATCATCGCCATCGATCCCATCCGCAATGTGTTCGACGGCGGTGATGCCGGTGGCGAAAACGACAACGGCGCCATGCTGTTCTTCCTGTCGCAGCGGGTGGAGCGGATTCGCCAGGCGGTCAATCCGGACGCTGGCGTCATCCTCGCTCACCACACCCGGAAACTAGGCAAGAAGCAGTTTGAGGAGGACCCGTTCCAGGCCTTGGCCGGCGCGGGAAGCCTGCGTGGCTATTACTCCTCCGGGATGTTGCTGTTCCGCCCGGATGAGACGCGCACGACCCGTCAGCTGATCTATGAGTTGCGCAACGGTGCCGGTATTCCGCTCAAGCACATCGACAAGGTTCAGGGCGAGTGGCGCGAGGTCGACGCCAACGATCGGCTGGTGATGAAGGAATACGGCGAGCGGCTGGATGCGGAACGTCGGCGCAAGCGGGACGCGATCCTCGAGATTCTGTTTCAGGAAGCTGCCAACGGACGCTGCTACACCGCCAATCAGTTTGCCGAAGGCTTTGAAGGCAAAGCCGGGCTCGGTGGCGAGCGCACCATCCGCGAGCGGCTATCGGCCCTGGCGACCCAGGGCTACATCAAGTATTTCCGCAATGCCGCTGACTACGGTTTGCCGTCCTGCGGGCGCACCAAGTTCGGCTATCTGTGTGTGGAAGGCATGGCGTTGCAGATGGCCATCGGACCGCCTAATCCGGACACCGGGGAGGTCGTGATGCAGACGCATCTCATCCTGCCCACCCACTACAAATGCCCGCAATCGGGGGCCGCCATGCCAGTCGAGAACCCCGAGGTGTGGGTGTACCAAGACGATCTCAACGATACCCAGGAGCCCGCATGAATACGCATCGTCAAGTTGGCAAAATTTCTGCCAACTGGAACCCACTTTTTGCCAACTGGATTCAGTTGGCAGACCCTTGCCAACTTCATTCTCATGTAAATCAACCACTTGAGCGCAAGTTGGCAAGTTGGCAAGTTGGAAACGCTGCCAACTTGCCAACTGACGAAAACCCGCATGGTTACTGGGTTTGCTCGGATTCTTCAGTTGGAGAAAACTCCCCCTCCTACTACGTAGGAGAGGGAACAGTGGTTCCCTCTCCCTTACGTAGGGAGGTTTCCTCCGATGGTTATGGCAGGGATCTGAATCGGCGGGTGGTGCTGGCACTTGATCTCGGGACCTCCACCGGCTGGGCACTGCTGACCCGGGAAGGTCACATTGCACACGGGTTTGCGAGTTTCCGACCCCAGCGCTTCGAGGGGGGTGGCATGCGGTTTCTGCGCTTCAAGCGCTGGTTGGGGGAACTCAAGACGATCGCCCAGGACATCCATGCGGTGTACTTCGAAGAGGTACGCCGTCATGCCGGGGTGGATGCCGCCCATGTCTACGGAGGCCTGATGGCCACGCTCACTACCTGGTGTGAGCACCAGAACATCGCCTATCTGGGCGTACCTGTCGGCACGATCAAAAAGCACGCCACCGGCAAAGGCAATGCAGGCAAGACCGAGGTCATTGCCGCCATGCGTGCCCTGGGGCACCCGGTCACCGATGACAACGAGGCCGATGCCCTGGCCTTGTTGCACTGGGCCATCGCGACGCAGGAGGCCTGAACATGAAAACACCGACACCTCACTACCGCTGCCCCCTGGGGCGCCTTCAGCCCCCGTCGCCCGATCTGGACGCCATCAAGCAAAGCGGCTGGCAGGAGCAGCGCATCCTGGTGGTGCATGCTGATGACAGCCGCCTGGACTTCCTTGAGCAGGAGATCGTTCGGCGCATCGGCCAGCGTCTTTACGGAGGGTCTGGCCATGGCTAAGTGGACGATCGAGGATGTGGCCTTGCGCTTCAGTCAGGCGGCGGATGTGGCTCGGCGTCTGCCAGCGGTTCGAGTCCAGGGATATTTCAATTGCTGGCCGGCGATCAAGCGCGCCGAACATGAGAACCTGGGTGCGGAAGACCGGCCACCGGTCTATTTCCCGCCCAGTCCTGAGTCGGTCGATCGGATGCTGGAGGTGATGCGCTGGGTGCTCTGGCTGGAAGAAGAGCAACGTCACCTGGTGTGGATGCGCGCCAAGCGCTACGGCTGGCGTGAAATCGGTATCCGCTTTGCCTGTGACCGCAGTACCGCCTGGCGACGCTGGCAGATGGCCCTGGCCAAGGTGGCGCTGCACCTCAATCTGGAAGATCGATCATGAAATTGCATGAAATCGCCAGCGACTTACAAGGTCTGCGCAGACCTGAGTAACGGTGCGGGTTGAACGCGAAATCGGGCGTGCAACATATCCGCCGGATTGGCGTAGTATTTCAGCTATCTTCTGGACAGAGGTGCGAGGCAAACGCCCACCCTGATCTGTCCACAACTTCACCCCACGAACCCGCCCTGAGCACCATGCTCTTGGCGGGTTTGTCGTTTCAAGGCTCCCAGACCATCGTGCAAATCGAATATCGTCCGATCGAGGCGTTGATTCCTTACGCCCGTAACAGCCGCACGCACTCGGATGCCCAAGTTGCGCAGATCGCCGCATCCATCCGCGAGTTTGGCTGGACCAATCCGGTGCTGGTCGACGGCAGCAACGGCATCATTGCCGGTCACGGTCGGGTGCTGGCGGCACGCAAGCTGGGCTTCGAGCAGGTGCCGGTCATCGAACTGGCGCACCTGACCGAGTCGCAAAAGCGCGCCTATGTGCTGGCGGACAACAAGCTGGCTGAGAACGCTGGCTGGGATGATGAGTTGCTGCGCATCGAACTTGAGGCCTTGCAGGCTGCCGGGTTTGATCTGTCTCTGACCGGCTTTGCCGATGATGAACTGGCCGCGCTGATGGCTGAGTTGGCCGGCAACGAGGGACTGACCGACGATGATGCGGTACCGAAGGTCACCGACGATCCCGTCAGTCAGCCAGGCGATGTGTGGCTGCTGGGTGAACATCGCCTGCTGTGTGGCGATGCCACGGACCCCGTGGCACTGGAGACCCTGATGGGCAGCGATCTGGCCGACATGGCGTTTACCGATCCGCCCTACAACGTCAACTACGCCAATACTGCCAAGGACAAGCAGCGCGGCACTCACCGGCCCATCCTCAATGACAACCTGGGTGAAGGCTTTGCCGGATTCCTGTCGGCGGCCTGTGCCAACCTGCTGGCCTATAGCAAGGGTGCGGTTTACATCGCCATGAGCTCCAGCGAGCTTGACACCCTGCAGCTGGCATTTCGCGGCGCGGGTGGCAAGTGGTCCACCTTCATCATCTGGGCCAAGAACACCTTCACACTGGGTCGCGCTGACTACCAGCGCCAGTACGAACCCATCCTGTATGGCTGGCGTGATGGCGTCGATCACTTCTGGTGCGGTGACCGTGACCAGGGTGATGTCTGGTTCATCAACAAGCCGGTAAAGAACGATCTGCATCCGACCATGAAGCCGGTGGAGCTGGTCGAGCGGGCGATTCGCAACAGCAGTAAAACACGGGACATCGTGCTTGATCTGTTTGGCGGCTCCGGTACGACCCTGATTGCTGCCGAGAAAACCCAGCGCCGCGCACGGCTGGTGGAGCTCGATCCCAAGTATGTAGACGTGATCGTCAAGCGTTGGCAGGACTACACGGGGAAACAAGCATCGCGCCAATCTGATGGCCTGACGCTCAGTGACCTAGCCAAGCAGAGCAACGTAGCGGGCATAGTCACTCCCGGACGGATCGACATAGAGAATAGGTCGACCGGGGGCAACGACCTCTACGCATAGCCGACCATCCGAAAAGTAACCACCTTTACCGGCGAGCCAGTCGCGCGAAAGCAGCAACTTGCTTGCGAAGCTGTCGAACTCGCCTGCCGCCATCTGGCGAGTTTCGGTGACGAAGACCCGGTAACTGTCAGATCCGTCGATCTGTGACAAGTCAGCAGGTTTGCGCGCAAAGCGCAAACGAATGCTGAGCTCCTCAGCATTCACTGGTTTGCCATTCATCGTGACACCACAGGAATAGCGTTCAATATGGATGGTCTTGGACGACATAGCCGTCTCCTTAAATGATTTGGTAAACGCGCTGGCCATGCTCATCTTTGCTGGAGCTCAGTGTCAGGCCCAACTTCTTCTTGAAGGCACCGGCAAAGGTGCCACGCACCGTGTGCGGTTGCCAGCCCGTGACCTCAACGATCTGGCTGATGGTGGCGCCTTCCGGGCGCTGGAGCATGGCGATGATCTGCGCCTGCTTGGTGTTCCCCCGGGTGCGCGGCGCGGCTTTGATCGGCTCGGCCGAAGCCGGTGGCACCGGTAGCCCCAGCGTCTCGTAAGCCAGGTCAGTGACCCGGTGGGTTTTGCCATCGATTTGAATCAGGCCCTGTCGCAGCAGGCTGCCCAACACCTTGTCACGGGCACCGCCCTTGAGGTTGTCTGGAAACCAGCTCAGTCGGCCATCGGACGACTGGATGGCGGTGTTGAGAATCAGGGTCTGGGTGTCGGTCAGTTTCATGGTCATCTCCTTGTGACGGATCGGGGTGCGTTGAATTGGGGTGGGCTTACTCGGCGTACTCGCCTTGCCAGAAGTAGGCATCGGTCACTTCCTTGAGGGCGGTGACGTAGCGCGTCACGTCACCCACATGGCCCCAGGTCACCGCATCGGGGCTGACGCCAAAATGGTCATCGCGCATCTGTTGCAGCCGCTGGAGCAAGACGTCGAATTCGCCGGCCTTGGCGATAAAGCTGTCCAGGGCGGTGGGCTTGGCGGTCTGGGTGGTCATGGTTCGGTCCTTTTTGCGGGTGGGTGATCGTGTCTGTATGAACGCTTCATTCGGCCGGCGTAGCAACTCGTTTCTGCGGGGTTTGGCGAGGTTTCTTGCTGGCCTGCCTCAAAAGCCGCCTGCAGCGCGGCTTTGATGTTCCAGACCGCCAGGTCATGGAAATCCAGCCGGTCGCTGTTACGCGTGTCCAGGGTCTCGAGCCCGAGGATGGTTTGGGCGATGTGATCGAGCGTCGGGTGGGTCATGGTGTGGGCTCCGGTTGATTGCGATGACCGTATGAACGCTTCATTTGCGGAAGAAGCCAAGTTGAATCTGGCCCCTGTCGCATCAATCCCACGCAGGGAATGGCAGTGGCTCGCAGCGCTTCGCTATTTCATCGCCGGGGACCCTGGCGACCTTGGCCAGTGCGGGGCGGCGGACCCGCGAGATTTGCGCAGGCACAGGCCGCGCTACGGTTTCGCTTCGTGGCTCAGTTCAAGGCGCCACAGGGCCTAGCCGTGAGCCGAGACGAAATGAGTGGCATCGGTGTTTCGCTTGACGGCGAAATGTCGGCGCTGCCGGCCCCACTTTGATTTCACCTTTGCTCACGAGCCACCCTGCATGGCAACTGCCCCCATCGAATCGCTGGCCAAGCTGCTGGATCTCACCCCGCGCCGAGTGCAGCAGCTGGCCAAGGAAGGCGTGATCCCCAAGCCCGCCACGCGCGGGCAGTACGACATCATCCCGTCGGTTGTGGCCT
>CAZKSE010000062.1:0-17951 GCA_964555305.1 uncultured Rhodobacter sp.
CGAACCGCCCCTCATAGACGCGGGTCGGGGTGCGGGCCTGGATTGGCGCGCCCAGGCGCGCGGCGCGCGCCAGAAAGGCGTCGCGCACGGGTTCAAAACCGTAGCGTCGCAGCCGGTCTTCCCACTGCGCGAACGCCGGCGCCAGGTGATCCAGCAGTCGTTCGGCGGGCAGATCGATGCCGGTCTCGGTGCGCAGGGCAACCGGGGGAAACAGGGCCTCGGCATCGGCGGGTGGGGCCGCGCGCAGGTTCACGCCGATGCCGACGATGAGCGCACCATTGGGCGCGGTTTCAAGCAAGATCCCCGACAGCTTGCCGCCATTGAGCAGTACGTCATTGGGCCATTTCAGGGCAAAGGGCGCCGCAAGCCCGGTCAGCGCACTCAGCGCGTCGTGGAGTGCCAGCCCCGCCACGAAGGACCGCAACGCCAGCCGCGCCGGCGGATCCCCCGGACGGATGAGAAGCGAGGCCGCGAAATTTCCGGGCGGATCGGTCCAGGCCCGGCCCCGCCGCCCGCGGCCGGCGGTCTGCCGCCGCGCGAGGATCCAGCAGGGACCCGAGATCCGATCCGCCAGCCGCAAGGCTTCGGCATTGGTGCTGTCAGCCGCGTCCAGCACCTGCCGGTCATGACCCGCGGGCCAGGCCGGTGCGTCAGTGAACAAGCGCCTGCGCCGCAACCGCGGCTGCCCCGTCCACTCCGAAGAGGTTGAAGACCCCCAGAACCATAGCCGCGGCCGAGACCGCCAAGAGCACGCGCTGCACGGTGCCGACATCGCTGTCCAGCGCCTCGCGCTCCTCGCCGAAATACATGTAGTAGACGATGCGCAGGTAATAGAAGGCACCGATGACCGAGGCGATGACACCCGCCACCGCCAGCCACACCAGCCCCGCCTGAACCGCCGCTGCCAGGACCGAGAACTTCGCCCAGAAGCCGACCAGCGGCGGAACGCCCGCCAGCGAGAACATCAGGACCAGCAGGGCCAGCGCATGCATCGGCTGGGTCTTGGACAGCATGTGCAGATCCTCGATCTGCGTCACGGGCCGTCCGTCACGGCGCATGGCCAGGATGAAGGCGAAGACGCCAACGCTCATCGTCACATAGATCGCCATGTAGAGAAGCGTCGCCTGAACGCCCGCGGCCGTCCCGGCGGACAGGCCGACCAGCGCGAAGCCCATATGCGTGATCGAAGAATAGGCCATCAGTCGTTTGATGTTACGCTGCAAGATCGCCGCGATCGCGCCGATGAACATCGAGGCGACGGCTAGGAACGCCAGGATCTGCCCCCAATCGCCCGGTGCGGCGCCGAAAGCGTCATGGACCAGCCTCGCCAGGAGCGCCATCGCGGCGATCTTCGGTGCGGTGGCGAAGAAGGCGGTGACCGGCGTCGGCGCCCCTTCGTAGACATCCGGCGTCCACATGTGGAAGGGCACGGCCGAAACCTTGAACGCGAGGCCGGCCAGCATGAAGACCAGCCCCATCAGCAGGCCGATCGACAACTGCCCCTGCTGCGCAGTGCTGGCGATCCCGTCGAAGCGGGTAGTGCCGGCATAGCCGTAGACCAGCGAGGCACCGTAGAGCAGCAGGCCCGAGGCCAGCGCGCCCAGCATGAAATACTTCAACCCCGCCTCGGTCGAGCGGGCGCTGTCGCGGCGGAAGGCGGCAAGGACGTAAAGCGCCAGCGACTGAAGCTCCAGTCCCATGTAGAGGGTTATGAGGTCGCCGGCCGAAACCATGACCATCATCCCTACCGTCGCCAGCGCCACCAGCACCGGGTATTCGAACCGCAGAAGGTTCTGGCGCGACAGATAGTCCTGCCCCATCGCCAGCACCGCCGCACCGGCGATCAGGATAACCACCTTCGCGAAGCGCGCGAAGGCATCGTCCACCAGTAGCCCGCCGAAAGCCGGTCGCGGATCCGGCGCGAGCGAGCCGACCATGACCGCCAGCAGCAGGAAGACCGCGACCGTCGCCCAGAGGATGGGCGCCGCCACGCGATCCTTGCCGAAATAGGCCCCGAACATCAGCGCCGCCATGGCATAGATCGCCAGCAGGATCTCCGGCAGGGCAATCGTCAGATCGAGCGAAGTCATGATCGGTCAGCCTTTCAGTTCTGCGCCAGCGCCGAGGTGGCATCATGCGCGGCAAGGGCAGCATCGTAGCGGTTCACCAGGTCGGCAACCGACGGGCCGATGATATCGGTCACCAGCGAGGGGTAGATGCCCAGGAGCAGCGTCATCACCACCAGTGGGGCGAACATCAGCTTTTCACGCCTGTCGACATCGGGGATCGTCTTCAGGCTGACCTTGATCAGCGGACCGAAGACGACGCGCCGATAGAGCCAGAGCCCGTAGCCCGCCGCGAAGACAACCCCCGACGCCGCAAAGAGCGCAACCCAGGTGTTGACCTGGAAGACGGCCATGAAGGTCAGGAATTCACCAACGAAGCCCGAGGTCCCGGGCAGGCCCACGTTGGCCATGGTGAACAGCATGAAGATCGCCGCGTAGACCGGCATCCGGTTCACCAA
The DNA here is from genome assembly GCA_964555305.1 of uncultured Rhodobacter sp. Classification (GTDB taxonomy): domain Bacteria; phylum Pseudomonadota; class Alphaproteobacteria; order Rhodobacterales; family Rhodobacteraceae; genus Pararhodobacter. The sequence goes on from CAZKSE010000062.1 coordinate 2,525, forward strand.
CCCCCCATAGGCCGCGATTTCGCGGGTGTGCATGCGGTCGTAGATCACGCCCACGGCGAGGAAGAGAGCGCCCGAGATGAAGCCGTGGCTGATCATCTGGAAGATCGCGCCGTCCACGCCCTGACGCGTCGCAGCGAAGATGCCCATGGTGACGAAGCCCATATGCGCCACCGAGGAATAGGCCACGAGCTTTTTCATATCTTCCTGCACCAGCGCCACGAGCGAGGCGTAGACAATGGCGATGGCCGAAAGCCACAGCACCATCGGCGCGAAGATGTCGGACGCGACCGGGAACATCGGCAGCGAGAAGCGCAGGAAACCGTATCCGCCCATCTTTAGAAGCACCGCCGCAAGGATCACCGAGCCCGCGGTCGGCGCCTGAACGTGAGCATCCGGCAGCCAGGTATGCACCGGCCACATCGGCATTTTAACTGCGAAGGAGGCGAAGAAGGCCAACCACAGCAGAGTCTGCATTCCGCCCATGATCTGCCAGCCCAACAGATCCAGCGGCCCCGCGCTGAACTGGTGCGTCAGCAGCGACGGAATGTCGGTCGTGCCGGCATCCACATACATGGCGATCATCGCCACCAGCATCAGGACCGAACCGAAGAAGGTATAGAGGAAGAACTTGAAGGTCGCGTAGATGCGCTCCTTCCCGCCCCAGATGCCGATGATCAGGAACATCGGGATCAGCCCTGCCTCGAAGAAGAGGTAGAAGAGCACGAGGTCCAGCGCCACGAAGACGCCGATCATCAGCGTCTCGAGCACGAGGAAGGCGATCATGTACTCCTTCACCCGGTGGGTCACGTTCCAGCAGGCGGCGATGGTGATCGGCATCAAGAACGTGGTCAGCATCACGAAGAGGATCGAAATGCCGTCAACACCCAGCTTGTAAGTCAGGCCGAGGATCCACTCGCGCTCCTCGACGAACTGGAAGTCGGTGTTCTGCGGATCGAAACCAAAGAACAGGATCAGCGAGATCAGGAAGGTCGCGCCGGTAGCCACCAGCGCCAGCCACTTGGCGTTCTGCTGGGCGGCTTCATCCTCGCCCCGCAGGAAAAGCGCCAGGATCACCGCGGCGACAGCCGGCGTGAAGGTGATGATGGAGAGAAGGTTCAACATCAGCGTGCCCCCCCGACAAGGGTGACCCAGGTGACAAGAAGGGTGATACCGATGATCATGGCAAAGACGTAGTGGTACACATAGCCCGACTGAACACGCGCATAGACGCGGTTGAAGAAGGGCAGGATCCCGAAGGCAAGCCCGTTGAGCCCGCCATCGATGGTCGAACCGTCACCCCGGCGCCAGAGCGTCCGGCCCAGCCACAGCGCGGGGCGCACGAAGATCGCATCGTAGATCTCGTCGAAATACCACTTGTTGAGCAGGAAGCGGTAGAGGATGGGTTGGTTCGCTGCCAGTTTTCCCGGCAGGTCCGGGCGGCGGATGTAGAAGAGCCAAGATAGGCCGAACCCCAGCAGCATCGCGACGAAGGGAGAGACCTTGACCCAGGCGGGCACATAATGCGCCTCGCTCACAAGGTTGTTGGTTTCCGCCATGAAGATCGAGGCGCCAAACCATTCCCGAACCTCGCTGGTCGAGCCGAAGAAGGGTCCGTACCAGATCATGCCGGCAAAAACCGATCCCACGGCCAGAACCGCCAGCGGGATCAGCATCACCGTCGGGCTTTCATGCGCATGCTCATGCGTATGGTGGTCGCCCCGCGGCGTTCCGAAGAAGGTCAGGAACATCAGGCGCCAAGAGTAGAAAGAGGTCATCGCCGCGCCCGCAACCAGGATCCAGAAGGCGTAGCCCGCCCCCGCGGCGAAAGTACTTTCGATGATCGCATCCTTAGAGACGAAGCCGGCCAAGCCGATCGAGGTCAGCGGAATGCCGACGCCGGTGATCGCGAGGGTGCCGATCATCATCGCCCAGAAGGTCTTGGGCATCTTGTGGCGCAGACCACCGTAGTTGCGCATGTCCTGTTCGTGATGCATCCCGTGGATCACCGAGCCCGCGCCGAGGAAGAGCATCGCCTTGAAGAAGGCGTGCGTCAGCAGGTGGAACATCGCAACCGAATAGACGCCGACGCCGGCGGCCACGAACATGTAGCCCAGTTGCGAACAGGTCGAATAGGCGATCACGCGCTTGATGTCGTTCTGGACAAGGCCCACGGTCGCCGCGAAAAAGGCGGTGAAAGCCCCAATCAGGACGATGAAATCGGTCGCCACATGCGCGTATTCCATCAGCGGAGACATGCGCGCGACGAGGAAGACGCCGGCAGTAACCATCGTCGCTGCGTGGATCAGCGCCGAGACCGGGGTCGGGCCTTCCATCGCATCCGGTAGCCAGGTGTGCAGGAACAACTGCGCCGACTTGCCCATCGCGCCGATGAACAGGAAGAAGCAGATCATGTTGACCGCGTTCCAGTCGGTCCAGAGGAACCGGACCGTCATCCCTGAAAGCTCATCGGCCTGGGCGAAGATGTCGTCGAAGCGGATCGAGTCGGTCAGGTAGTAGATCGCCATGATCCCGATGATGAACCCGAAATCGCCCACCCGGTTGACCACGAAGGCCTTGATCGCGGCCGCATTGGCGCTGGCCTTGCGGTAGTAGAAACCGATCAGCAGATACGAGGCGAGGCCCACCCCTTCCCAGCCGAAGAACATCTGCACCAGGTTGTCGGCGGTCACCAGCATCAGCATGGCAAAGGTAAAGAGCGACAGATACGCGAAGAAGCGTGCGCGATAGCTCTCGCCCTCGGCCCAGTTGTCGTCATGGGCCATGTAGCCGAAGCTGTAGAGATGCACGAGCGCCGAGACGGTGGTCACCACGATCAGCATGACCGTGGTCAGCCGGTCGAGCCGGAAGGCCCAGTCACCGACCAGCGTGCCTGAATCGATGAAGCGCAGGATCTGGATCGACTGCGCAACGCCGTCATAGGTCAGGAAGACAATCCAGGACAGCAGCGCCGACAGGAACAGAAGCGCCGTCGCGGTGATCATCGCCGCTTTTTCGCCAATTATGCGCCAGCCGAAGCCGCAGATGATCGCCCCGATCAGCGGTGCAAGGAGAAGCGTCGTCGCCATCACTCAGCCTTTCATGACGTTGACGTCTTCGACATCAATCGTGCCGCGGTTGCGGAAGAAACAGACCAAGATCGCCAGCCCGATCGCGGCTTCGGCGGCGGCAACGGTCAGGACGAACATGGTGAAGACCTGTCCGACCAGGTCGCCCAGATGGCTGGAGAACGCCACAAGGTTGATGTTGACGCTGAGCAGGATCAACTCGATCGACATCAGGATCACGATGACATTCTTCCTGTTGAGGAAGATGCCGAAGATCCCGATGACGAACAGCGCCGCTGCCACCGTCAGGTAATGTTCCAGTCCCACCATCTGGTCCCTCGTTTCTCAACCCGGCCGCTCGCGGGCCGGTATCCCGAATGCCGGCTCAGTTCAGGCCCTGGCCGGGCTTCACGTCCTTCAGTTCCAGCGCCTTGGCCGGGTCGCGGTACATCTGCGACAGCACGTCCTGCCGCTTGACGTTCGGCCGCTTGCGCAGCGTAAGCACGATCGCGCCAATCATCGCGACCAACAGGATCAGGCCGGCCAGCTGGAAGGCCACGAAATACTGGTCGTAAAGGATCATACCCAGCGCGCGGGTGTTGTGCACTTCGCGCAGGTCCGGCGTGACCGCCTGGCGCAGCCCCAGCGCGCCCTCGGCCTCCACCCAAGAGCCGAACAGCAAGGCGAGCTGCATCAGGATGACCAATCCGACCAGGGCCGCCAGGGGGAAATACCGCGCCATCCCCGCCTTCAGCGCCGCAAAATCGATGTCGAGCATCATTACAACGAACAGGAAGAGGACCGCGACGGCGCCGACATAGACGATGATCAGAAGCATCGCGATGAACTCGGCCCCGAGAAGCACGAAAAGGCCCGCCGAGCTGAGAAAGGCCAGGATCAGCCAAAGCACCGAATGCACGGGGTTACGCGCGATCACTACCAGAAAGCCCGCGCCGATCAGAACGATCGCAAAGGCGTAGAAGGCAAAATCGGCGACGCTCATTCGTCTTTCTCCTTCATCTCGGCGAAGACGCCCTGCGCGATCTCCAGCGCGCGCTGCATTGCGGGCAGTCCCCCGAACATGCTCATTTGCCAGATCACCTCGGCAATCTCGCGCTCGCTGGCGCCGGCCTCGACGGCGTGGCGCACGGTCAGCCGCATCTGCGGCTCGGCCTGAGCGCCGAGAACGGTCAACGCGGCCAGCGTGACCAGCAGGCGGGTCTTCGAATCCAGTCCCTCGCGGTTGAAGGTACGGCCGAACCACATCTCCATCAGATCCGCCGGCAGGGTCGGAAAGGCCTGATCGAATGCCTTGCTGCTGCCCACCTTTTCCATTGCCGGATTGAAGGCGCGCAGCATCTGCTGGCTGCTTTCCATCATCTGGCGGATCATCTGCGCGAAGGGATCATTCATGCCGCTCACCGGTAGGGCGCATCGATTTCGAGGTTGCGCGCGATCTCGGCTTCCCAGCGGTCGCCGTTGGCCAGAAGCCGCTCCTTGTCGTAGAAAAGCTCCTCGCGCGTTTCGGTGGCGAATTCGAAATTCGGCCCCTCGACAATGGCATCCACCGGGCAGGCCTCCTGGCAGAAGCCGCAGTAGATGCATTTGGTCATGTCGATGTCGTAGCGCGTCGTGCGGCGCGAGCCGTCGTCGCGTGGTTCGGCATCAATGGTAATCGCCTGCGCCGGGCAGATCGCTTCGCAAAGCTTGCAGGCGATGCAGCGTTCCTCGCCATTCGGATAGCGCCGCAGCGCATGTTCACCCCGGAAACGGGGCGAAAGCGGACCCTTTTCATGCGGATAGTTCAACGTGGCCTTCGGCTTGGCGAAATAACGAAAGCCCAGCCCGAACCCCTTCAGGAAATCGACCATCAGGAAGTATTTGGTCGCGCGCGTCCAATCCATCGTGGTCATGTCAGCCTCCAATCGCCCAGCGGGCATAGGCGCCGCCGAAGAGTTCGAATTTCGCCAGGAACGCAACGATCACCACCCACGCGAGCGACAGCGGCAGGAAAACCTTCCAGCCGATCCGCATCAGCTGGTCGTAGCGGTAGCGCGGCACAATCGCCTTCACCATGGCAAAGAGGAAGAAGAAGACCGCCATCTTGGCGACCATCCACCACGGCCCGTCCGGCAGGAACGGCACCGGGCTGAGCCAGCCGCCAAAAAAGAGCAGGCTGATCAGCGCGCACATCAGGAAAATTGCGATGTACTCACCCGCCATGAAAAGCAGATAGGGGGTCGACGAATACTCGACCATGAACCCGGCAACCAGCTCCGATTCCGCTTCGGGCAGGTCGAAGGGCGGGCGGTTCGTTTCAGCGAGACAGGAGATGAAGAACAGCACCACCATCGGCAGATGCGGCAGCCAGTACCAGTTGAACAGCCCCCAGTCGCCCTGCTGAGCGGCGACGATGGCGCCAAAATTCATGCTGCCGGTCGAGATGATGACCCCGATGATGATCAGACCCAGGCTGACCTCGTAGCTGATCATCTGCGCCGCAGAGCGGAGCGAGCCAAGGAAGGCGTATTTCGAATTCGACGCCCAACCGCCCATGATCACGCCGTAAACCTCGAGCGAGGCGATGGCGAGAACGAAGAGGATCGCGACATTGATGTCGGCCAACACCCAGCCATCGTTGAAGGGGATCACCGACCAGGCAAGCACCGCCAGAACGAAGCTGAGCATGGGGGCCAGGAAATAGACCGGCCGATCGACCCCCGCCGGGATCACCACTTCCTTGACGACATATTTCAACGCATCGGCCACGGATTGCAGCAATCCCCAGGGGCCGACGACGTTGGGCCCCCTGCGCATCTGCACCGCCGCCCAAACCTTGCGGTCCCCATAGACCAGAAAAAGCAGGCTGATCATCACGAAGGCGATGACCAGTAGCGACTGTGCGAGAATCAGAACCGTGATTCCCAGCCCGGTATCAAGAAAGTCTGCCATCTGCCTCAATCCTCAGACCGCTGGCGGCGTCCAACGGCCGCATCGCCCCGCTCCAGCCCCGCGCCATGCCCGGTGCCCGTGCTCATAACCGCAACCCGCACCCGGTTTCCACCCCGCGCAGGTACAATTGCCGCGCCGTGGCGCCACCGCACCGTCGCAGCCGAGGCGTCCTGCGCGCAGGAGGCGTCGGGTTGCCACATCACCTACTCCGCCGCCAGCTGCGTGGTCCCGCGCGCTTTTGCCATGGCCGAAAGCTCGGCCATCAGCGTCGAGGCGCGGGTGATCGGGTTCGTCAGGTAGTGATCCGCGATCACCGGGACGAAATCGCCCTTGCCGGGCTCCACCGGGTCGAGCGGCTGCCAGTCGTTCTCGGCCACGACGTCGATGTCCTCCAGATGCGGCGCCGCTTCGACCAGGCCGCGACGCAGTTCTGCCAGGTTGTCGAACGGCAGGACCGCGCCCAGCTCCGCCGAGAGTGCGCGCAGGATCGCCCAGTTCTCCTTGGCATCGCCCGGCGGGACATTGGCTCGCAGCGCCTGCTGGGGCCGGCCCTCGGTGTTGACAAAGATCGCATTCTCTTCAGTGTAGCAGGCGGCCGGCAGGATCACGTCGGCGCGGTGTGCACCCCGGTCGCCGTGGCTGCCCTGATAGATCACGAACGGACCCGCAGGAACCTCGACCTCGTCCATGCCGAGGTTGTAGACCACGTCGGCGCCGTCGAGCGCTGCCTCAAGCCCGCCCTCGGTGACGCAGCCCACATCCATCGCCCCCACGCGACCCGCAGCCGTGTGCAGAACCAGCATCCGGCCGCCAAGTGCGCCGGTCAGCGCCATCGCCTGGCTCAGGACCGCTTCGCCGTCCGCGCCCCGCAAGGCGCCCTGCCCCACGATCACAAGCGCCTCGTCGGCCGCTTGCGCGTCCTTTGCCGCGCGAACAAGCGCCGCGCCATCGGTGCCCGCCTCGATCACGTCATAAGTCAGGTCCGCCGCCGGGCCGATCCGGTGCACATCCGCGCCGGCCAGCCACGCCTTGCGGATCCGGGCGTTAAGGACCGGGGCCTCGTCGCGCGGATTGCTGCCGATCAGCCAGATGGTGCGTGCATGGTCGATATCCTCGATCGCCGCGGTACCGACATAGGCGGAACGGTTGCCCGCCGGAAGCTTGGCGCCATCCACGCGGCATTCGACATGCCCGCCCTGCCCCTCGACCAGGAGCTTCAGCGCGTAGGCGGCCTCGACCGGCACCAGGTCGCCGACCAGGCCCGCGACCTTCTTGCCCTTCATCACTTCCGCGACGGTCTTCAGCACCTCGGGCCAGGTAGCCGGGGTCAGCTTGCCGTTCGTGCGGATGTAAGGCCGGTCCAGCCGCTGCCGGCGCAGCCCGTCCCAGACGAAGCGCGTCTTGTCGGAAATCCACTCCTCGTTCACGCCGTCATGGTTGCGCGGCAGAATCCGCATGACTTCGCGCCCCTTGGTATCAACGCGGATCGAGGATCCCAACGCGTCCATGACGTCGATCGTCTCGGTCTTTGTCAGCTCCCAAGGACGCGCCGTGAACGCATAAGGCTTGGACACCAGCGCGCCCACCGGGCACAGATCGATGATGTTGCCCTGCATGTTCGAATCGATCAGCTTGCCCAGATAGGTCGTGATCTCGGCATCCTCGCCCCGACCGGTCTGCCCCATGTCGTAGATGCCCGCGACTTCGGTCGTGAACCGTACGCAGCGCGTGCAACTGATGCAGCGCGTCATGTGCGTCTCGACCAACGGACCCAGGTTCAGGTCCAGGTTGGCGCGTTTCGGCTCACGGTAGCGCGAGAAATCGACGCCGTAGGCCATCGCCTGGTCCTGCAGGTCGCATTCGCCGCCCTGGTCGCAGATCGGGCAATCGAGCGGGTGGTTGATGAGCAGGAACTCCATCACCCCTTCGCGCGCCTTCTTGACCATCGGCGAGTTGGTCTTGACGACCGGCGGCTGACCCTCGGGACCCGGGCGCAGATCCTTGACCTGCATCGCGCAGGAGGCCGCGGGCTTCGGCGGGCCACCGACGACCTCGACCAGGCACATCCGGCAATTGCCCGCGATGCTGAGGCGCTCATGGTAGCAGAAGCGCGGGATCTCGATGCCGGCGATTTCGCAGGCCTGTATCAGCGTCATCGCGGGCGGAACCTCGACCTCGCGGTCGTCGATGATGATCTTGCGAAGCTCGCTCATGGCTTACCTTTCTGTCAGTCGCCGACCAATGGCCGTACCCGCGGCCATCTCGTCCCGGCCAAGCGCGCAGATCGACGCCGGATCGTCGGACCGCGCGCCCTTGGATTCGATGTAGTTGCGCACCAGCGTCTCCATCCGCGCCCTCTCGCCGGCATCCTCGACGAAGGCCTCGATCTGGGCACGGGTAAACCCAAGCCGCCTGGCCTGATTGTAGAGCCCCAGGAAATAGGTGGTGCGCGCCAGCCGGTTCGGCCCGCCCAGCGTGTCGCAGCGTCGCGCAATCTCGTTCACGACGGCGGCCAGATAGAGGCCGTTGTAGACATCGGGCGTGCTGCGCAACACCTCGTTGACCTCGGCTTGGGTCATGTTGCGCGGTTCGGCGGCCACGACCGCGCCGGAGGGCAGGACGATCGCCATGGCCAGAACGGCCGAGCGAAGTGTCGGATAGATCCGCATCACGCGTCCCCCAGTCATTCTGCTGCCACCGCCGACACGCGGCCCTTCATCTGGGCGCGGATGCGGTCCTCGATCTCATCGCGGAAGTTGCGGATCAGGCCCTGGATCGGCCAGGCAGCGGCATCACCGAGCGCGCAGATCGTGTGTCCCTCGACCTGTTTCGAGACGTCCCAGAGCATGTCGATCTCTTCCAGGCCGGCATCGCCGCGCACCAGCCTGTCCATCACACGCATCATCCAGCCCGTCCCTTCGCGACAGGGGGTGCACTGACCGCAACTTTCGTGCTTGTAGAACTTCGACAGCCGCCAAATCGCCTTGATGATGTCGGTCGACTTGTCCATCACGATCACCGCCGCGGTGCCCAGACCCGAGCGCTGCTCACGCAGGTAGTCGAAATCCATGATCGCCTCGCGCATGTGCTCCCCCCGGATGCACGGGACCGAGGAGCCACCGGGGATCACCGCCTTGAGGTTGTCCCACCCCCCGCGGATTCCGCCGCAATGCGTCTCGATCAATTCCTCGAAGGTGATCGACATTGCTTCCTCGACGACGCAGGGCTTGTTCACATGGCCCGAGATGGCGAAAAGCTTGGTGCCGGCGTTATTTGGCCTCCCGAAGCCCGCGAACCACGCGCCACCTCGGCGCAGGATCGTCGGAACGACGGCGATGGATTCGACGTTGTTCACCGTCGTGGGGCAGCCGTAGAGCCCGGCACCGGCCGGGAACGGAGGCTTCATCCGCGGCATGCCCTTCTTGCCTTCAAGGCTTTCCAGAAGCGCCGTTTCCTCACCGCAGATATAGGCCCCTGCCCCGTGGTGCAGGTAAAGATCGAAATCCCAACCGGATTTGGCGGCGTTCTTGCCCAGAAGCCCCGCCTCGTAGGCCTCGTCGATGGCGGCCTGCAGCGCTTCGCGCTCGCGGATGTACTCGCCGCGGATGTAGATATAGCAGGCATGTGCATTCATCGCGAAGGAGGCGATCAGGCACCCCTCGATCAGCGTGTGCGGATCGTGCCGCATGATCTCCCGGTCCTTGCAGGTGCCGGGTTCGGATTCGTCGGCATTGACCACCAGATAGCTGGGCCGGCCATCGCTTTCCTTGGGCATGAAGGACCACTTCAGCCCGGTCGGAAAGCCCGCCCCACCACGGCCACGCAGGCCGGAGGTCTTCATCTCATTGATGATCCAGTCGCGCCCCTTGGCAATGAGCGCGGCGGTCCCGTCCCAATGCCCGCGCGCCTGCGCGCCCTTCAAAGAGCGGTCCTGCATCCCGTAGATGTTCGTGAAGATGCGGTCCTGGTCCTTCAGCATGTGCGGTCCTCAGTTGTTCCGGCGTTGGCGCCAGAGACGGAAAGTTACGATCAGCGCCCAGGCAAAGGCCGCGAGCGCCAGGAAGTCGAACAGGAAGGCAAAGCGCGGGGCCCATCCGTAGAAGCCCCCCGCCCAGCTGAGCAGCATCCACACCGCCATGGTCGCCACAAGGACCACGGCGACCAGGCGTACCTGCCGGGCGTGCTGCCTGTCCTGTTCGCTTCGCTGGCTCACATCCCTGCCTTCAGCTGTCCTTCGACGAGAACTCTGTCTCGCCACCGGCGGCCAGCACCTTTGCCTGCGCCACCCAGGCATCGCGGGTCGCCCGGCCCTTGAACCCTTCCAGGTTGTCATCGACCCAGGCGATCTCGGCTTCGGTCCAGGCTGCGATCTGGTCGTAGTGATAGTAGCCCTGCTCATGCAGCATCGCCTCCAGTGCCGGGCCGATGCCCTTGATGCGCTGCAGGTTGTCCGCCGTGCCGTCACGCGGCCCCGGCAGCGGGAGCGGGCGGGCGTCGGTCACATCGGACGCCGCCGGAACCGGCGACGCCGGGGTGGCCGACAGATCCGCCTGCGTCGGTGCGGCATCACGGGCGACCGCGGGTTCAGAAGCCAGCGCGACCGAATTCGGGCGCGGCAATTCCCGGCGCGGCATACCCAGGATCGTCCCGACGACAAGCCACAGCACGGCTGCCACGGCAACCGCCCCATTCGCCCCAAGGTCAATGACCAGATAGGAAACACCGAACGCCACAAGGGCCATCCCCGTGGCAATCGTCCAGCCCGCCAGCAACGGCGTGTTGATCGGCTCGCGTTCAGTCATTGGTTGTCTCCCTTTCGGTCAGGCCCTTTGCACGGGCGAATGATGATGGCTCAGTCCTTCGCAGCCTTTCCCTTTCCCGACCCGCTCTGCTCGGCGAGTGCTCTTGCCTGTCTCACCCAGTCGTCCCGGGTGGCACGTCCTTTGAAACCTTCGATATTCTCGTCGACCCAGCCAAGTTCATCCTCGGTCCAGGCAGCGATCTGGTCGTAGTGATAGAAGCCCATCGAATTGAGAAGCTCTTCCAGCTTGGGGCCCACACCCTTGATCCGTTGCAGGTCGTCGGCCTTGCCGTTGCGCGGCCCCTCCATCGTCGGAGGCGGAGAAGCTGGTGCCGCAGAAGGGGGGGCTGCGGGTTCCGTCTTGGGCCGGCCGCGTTCCTTGGCCGGCGCTTCCTGCACGGTTGTTCCCGTCTCGTCCACGGGCAGGCCGTTCGCGGGCTTCGGTTCGACCTTCTTGCTCGGGTCGGTGTCCTCGGCCCTGCCCTTCGCCTTCTCACCGAGCCACGGGGTGATCAACGGCACTTCGGTCCCGTCGATCCGCTTGATCGTATCCTGCAGGGAAACAGCCCGCGCGACCGATGCGTTATGCGCTTCCACTGTCTGACCTTTGAGCGTCGTCACCCCACCCAGCGGCTCCGAGGCAAAGCGACCGTTCTGCGGGCCTGGCCGAGGAACCCGCCCGGCAGCTAGTTCATCGAGGATCTTGCCGAAGCTCTCGGCAGTCAGGTCTTCGTAATAGTCCTTGCCGATCTGGGCCATCGGCGCGTTTGCGCATGCGCCGAGGCATTCGACCTCCTCCCAGCTGAATCGACCGTCAGCCGACAGCTGGTGGGCCTTCGGGGCGATCCTGTCGCGGCAAACGGCGATCAGATCCTCGGCCCCGCAGATCATGCAGCTCGTGGTGCCGCAAACCTGAATATGCGCGACCGACCCGACGGGCTGCAGCTGGAACATGAAGTAGAACGTCGCCACTTCCAGCGCGCGGATATAGGGCATCGACAGCATCTCGGCGACATGTTCGATCGCAGGCCGGCTCAACCATCCTTCCTGCTCCTGGGCACGCCACAGAAGCGGGATGATCGCGCTGGCCTGCCGGCCCTCGGGATACTTGCTGATCTGCGCCTCGGCCCACTTCCGGTTGGCGGGGCTGAAGGCGAAGCTTTCGGGTTGGTCGGGGTGCAGACGGCGCAGCATCACATCTTCCGGTCAGGGGGTACAGTCGATCAGGGTCAGTTGCCCGGGTTCGGCAACAAAGGCGGGGCCCGGAGCGTCGAGCATCTGCACGACCATCGCGCGCAAATCGGCCTCGGCCTCGGGCGAAAAGTCAGGCGGCAGATTGTATAGTCCGGTCACATTGAACGCGAGGAACGCCACGACCGAGTCGACTGCATCTTCGCGGTCCGAGGTGTCGAGGACGCAGTCATTGGTACCCGCCAGAAATTCCAGCACCGCGCGCACACCTTCCGGACCGAACCGATCGGCCAGCACCGCGTCGGGATCGGTGGGGGCGGCACTGCCGGTCAACCGGGCAATCGCCGCATCGTAAAGCGCGCCATCCCCAGCCGCATCCGCATCGCAGACCGCATCAGTCAGCCGAAACGCCTCCGGCCCCGCATCATGGTAAAGATGCCCGGCCTCGAACAGCGCAGCGGTCGCCGCATAGGAGACGCCCGGCCCGATATCCGCGCCGCGCATCAGGTCGGGGGCGGTGTCGTGGGTAATCGCGCAGCCGTTGTCACGGATGACGGCGATCACCTCTGCGGCGCGCTCCGGTAGCAGGATCCCTGCACCGAGTGCGTCGGTCCCGAGCCACTCTTCCTCGAACGCGTTCAGATCGATCTCGGCCTGCAAACGGGTGAAAAGCGCCGCATCTCCGGCCGCCGGCGCCGCACAGAGCGACGGGATCAGCGTCATGTGATCTTCGGCATCGATCTGCATCTGCTCGCCCGCGTAAAGCAGGTCCAGAATGTCATCCAGCTCGTCGATCTCGATCCCCAGATCCTCGGCCGCGGCATCGGCGGTCTCCAGCGACATGTCGCACCCCGTATCGCGCATAGCACCCAGAAAGGCCGCTGCCTTCTCGGGCGTGTCCGCCGCGGCCGGCGCGGCAAAGGCCGCCGCCAGCAGAAGGGGCGCCAGTTGCCTCACCGGTCGATCTCTCCGAAGACGACATCCATCGTGCCGATGATCGCGGCGACATCGGCCAGCATGTGCCCCTTGGCGACATGATCCATCGACTGTAGATGAAGATACCCCGGCGCGCGGATCTTGGCCCGGTAGGGGCGGTTGGTGCCATCCGCGACGAGGTAGACGCCGAACTCGCCCTTCGGCGCCTCGACCGCGGCATAGACCTCGCCCGCCGGGACATGGAAACCCTCGGTATAGAGCTTGAAGTGATGGATCAGGGCCTCCATCGACCTCTTCATTTCGGCACGTTTCGGCGGGGTGATCTTGCCGCGCGCCAGTACATCGCCCTGCCCGTCCGGCGCGCGAAGCTTCTGGATCGCCTGCAAGACGATCTTGGTGCTCTCGCGCATCTCGGCCATGCGGACCAGGTAGCGGTCATAGCAGTCGCCGTTCTTGCCGATCGGCACCATGAAGTCGAACTCGTCGTAGCATTCATAGGGCTGCGAGCGGCGCAGGTCCCAGGCCAGGCCGGAGCCGCGCACCATCACTCCGGAATACCCCCATTCGAGGATCTCCTGCTCGCTGATGATACCGATGTCGGCGTTACGCTGCTTGAAGATGCGGTTTTCCGTCAGCAGCCCGTCAATATCGTCCAGCACCTTGGGGAATTCATGCGCCCAGGCCTCGATATCGTCCAGCAGTTCGGGTGGCAGGTCCTGATGCACGCCCCCCGGCCGGAAATAGGCCGAATGCAGCCGCGCCCCGCAGGCCCGCTCGTAGAAGATCATCAGCTTCTCGCGCTCCTCGAACCCCCAGAGGGGCGGGGTCAGCGCGCCCACGTCCATTGCCTGCGTGGTGACGTTCAGCAGATGGTTCAGGATGCGCCCGATCTCGGAGTAGAGCACGCGGATCAAAGAGGCGCGACGCGGCACCTCGACGCCAGTCAACCGCTCGATGGCCAGGAAGAAAATGAAGAGCGGTCCCGGAAACCAGATGAGGCAGAATGGGTCGACGCATGACGAGACCTCTTGCTATCACTATCGTTCTATATAATATTGTGTTATCGTTTTTTGGAGTCAAGCGCATTATGTTTTTCTTCTTTCTCGGTGCCCGCGAGCCATTCGAAAGCCCGGAACTCGAGCGCCTTGCTCATACGCTCGACATCATCCAGCACCGCTATCCGCTTATGACCATTGGGCAGCTTGCAACGCTGCTGCGGGTGGGGCTGGTACCGCAGAAGGAGGGCCAATATGTTTCCGTTACCGACATCGTGGCGCATTCTCCGGGCCAGAAATATCCCACCGTTGCGAGGCAGATCGACCAGCTTGGCGAGGGCACGGAAAAGAACCCGGGACTGCGCTTGCTTGAAAAGGAGAGCGACCCCGAGGATCGCCGCGGCCGCTACGTTGCCATTTCCGAGCAGGGCAAGAACCTGCTTTATGAGCTAGACCTCATCCTGGCACCGGACATCGTCAAGACCATCGACAAGCCCAAACCCGCAAAGGCAAGTGAGCAAAAATGAGCGACACTGAAGAAGCAGGCGTCGGTAGCAAATTGACCACCCTCAGCCCGGCAGAGCTTCGCAAGCGTCTGCAAACGCTGCTAGGCGACGACGCCCTTGCCTATGTCGATCTGGAACTGCCCGCGCATCCTAATCGGGACGAAGCTCGGGAAAAGCACAACGCCCGCACCGCCAGCTATAAGCAGGCACAGGCGTTGCAGCTCGCGCCAGATAGTGAGGCGGTCCGCCAGGCAACCTCCAATGTCCTGTTGAGCATGCTCCGCGCGAACGGACCGGCCACGGACAGTATCTTCATCCGCTCGATGATGGAGCTTTCCGAGGCGGGATATGACAGGGAGGAAAGCAAGGCAGCACTCTTGCGACTGCTCGGAACATATCGTGAGCGCCGGGCCGCCTGGCAAAGACGGACCCGTCAAAAGCTCGGCCGCGCGGTCGTCAAGCAACTGCGCGAACTGGATTAGTAACGCATTCCCCTCACACCCGGTGCGATCACCGGGTGTGAGGGAGTAACGGGGGTGTCGGAACAAAAAATGTCACCGGGTGCGCAAAATCGACGGCGGGAGAATTTCGATACCCGACCTGTGGATGGAAATCTCGTCGGAGCGTAGACGGCAATGGCAGACAACTGCGGCACCGGGTTAACGAGCCATCGTCGAAAGCGTCACGACGACTTCGATAGATGGTGTCAAATTCGAAGATTGGCGGCGGCCGAACGTGGTGAACGCAGAACAAACCGTTAATGACGGCCTGAACCTCTGCTTGCGCTGAGCGCGCAAAGCCTGGCGGGTCGTATCAAGCCTTGCTGCCATGGCGTCCGCGGCTGCCATCACAGACCCAGATCTGTCCCATATAGAAACGCTTCCGGACCCCTACCTGGATCGTGCCCCTCGGCGTGGTGTAACTGGGGCAGGGCCTCCACGCATATCCGGCTTGGCCGGGTTGGTCAGCGTGCTGGGACTG
>CAZKSE010000063.1:0-17713 GCA_964555305.1 uncultured Rhodobacter sp.
GCGCCTACATCATGCTCAACAGACGCGAGTTGATCATGCAATACGGCGCCCTTGACGGGTGGAGTCAGATCGCGCTCGCAATCGTCCTGCTCCTGGTCGTCCTGGAAATGGCCCGCAGGGCCATTCGGATCGTTCTGCCCGCGGTCGCTGCGCTGGTGCTGGCCTATGCCTTTCTCGGCGATCGGATACCCGGCTATTTCGGTCACTCAGGCATGCCGGTCGATTACCTGCTGGGAACCATGATCATCACTGAAGGCGGTCTCTGGGGCAGCTTGACCGGGACATCCGTTGAAACCATCGCCATGTTCGTGATCCTCGGCGGCTTCATTTCCGCAGGCCAGGCGGGCGCCGGCTTCATGGCCTTCGCCACCCAGATCGCCGGACGGCTGCGTGCCGGCGCTGCCAAGGTGGCGATCCTTTCGTCGGCCTTCTATGGCTCGATCTCGGGCGTGGCGGCGGCAAACACCGCGACGACGGGGATGATCACCATTCCCGCAATGAAGCGGCTGGGCTACCCCCCGCAACTTGCCGCCGCGACCGAGGCGGTCGCCTCGACCGGCGGGCAGATCCTGCCGCCGGTGATGGGCGCGGGCGTCTTCGTCATGGCCGAACTGGTGCGGGTTCCCTACACCGAGATCATGGTGGCGGCGCTTCTGCCCGCGATCCTCTTCTTCGTGGCCGCCTGGTTCGGCGTTCATGTCTATG
Source organism: uncultured Rhodobacter sp. (assembly GCA_964555305.1). Taxonomy (GTDB): domain Bacteria; phylum Pseudomonadota; class Alphaproteobacteria; order Rhodobacterales; family Rhodobacteraceae; genus Pararhodobacter. The sequence continues at coordinate 706 of CAZKSE010000063.1, forward strand.
CCCTGCGGCACGATCTGGCGCCACTTCCGAAATCCGCCCTGCCTGGATGGGGAATGGTGGCGAAATCGGTGCCCTTCTTCCTTTTGCCCTTCGGTATCCTGATCGGCACGCTGGTCTTTACCGGCTACACGCTCGCCTATGCCGCGGTCTTCGCGACGCTTGCCACCTGGGCCACCCTGATCTTCGAGCCGGATGGGCGCGTGTCACTGGCAGGCTGGTGGCAGCGGACGCTCATGGCGCTGGTCACTGCAGCCCAGCAGGTGGCGATCATCGCCGCTGTCATCATCTGCGCCGGAATCGTCGTCGGGGTTTTCAACATGACGGGGCTCGGCGTGAAACTGACCTCGATCATCCTCTCGGCCTCGGGCAACACGCTCTGGATCGCCCTGTTGCTGACTGCGCTGGCGGGATTGGTGCTGGGGATGGAGTTGCCGACCACGGCCGCCTATGTCATTTGCGCCGCCGTTGCCGCGCCGGCGCTGGTCGGGATGGGCGTCCCTGAACTCTACGCCCACCTTTTTGTCTTCTGGTACGCACTTTTGTGCACCATCACGCCGCCGGTCTGCGGAAATGTGTTCATCGCGGCGGGCATCGCGCAAACGCCTTGGCTACCTGTTGCGGGAAATGCGATGCGGCTGGGTGTCGGCCTCTTCATCGTGCCTCTTGGGTTCATTGCCAATCCGGCCCTGCTGGAACTGGCCGCCGCCCCGCTCGATGCTCTCGCCGCGATGGCAAAGATCGCCGTCGGCCTTTGGCTGATCTGCTACGCCGTGATCGGCGGCAAGAAGCAAAAGCTCTGGGAGTGGTTTCGCTTGCCCGCCTTGCCTGCAGGACTTGCGACCATTTTCATGACCGCTTGAACGTCGGCGTTCAGGCACGGGGCGTAGCCCTTGGCCCGTAGTCGGGCGCCGACCGCAATGGCCCTTGGAGACATAGTGCTGTCGCCCATCGCGAAGACATGCGCCCCGGAAGGGGGCACAGCGGCGGCACGTTTAGTAGCTGTATTCGGCGTAGATCCGCGTTAGGTCGCCGTTCCAGTCGCCGTGATAGCGGGCCAGCATCTCGTCGGCAGGGGTCTGGCCGGTCTCCAGGCTTTCCTTCAACGCGTTGAGGAAGTGCGTCTCGTCCGGCAACATGCCGCCCGCGCCGGGACGGGCGCGCGCCCGCAAACCCGCCTCGGATATGGCGACTACTTCGCGGGCCAGGTCGTGCATCCGGATCGGCCCGACCTTGGCGTCCAGCGCCTCGACACTGGCGGCGACGCGCAGCGCCTCGCGGGTTTCGGCATCCCAGCCGCGCACCAGATCCCAGGCGGCGTCCAGTGCGCTCTGGTCGTACATCAGCCCCACCCAGAACGCCGGCAGCGCGCAGAGCCGCCGCCAGGGCCCGCCATCGGCGCCGCGCATCTCGATGTAGCGCTTCAGCCGCGCCTCGGGGAAGATCGTGGTCAGGTGGTCGGCCCAGTCGCTGAGCGTCGGCACCTCGCCCGGCAGCGCCGGCAACCGGCCCTTCAGGAAATCCCGGAAGCTCTGGCCGGTGGCGTCGATGTAGCGGCCGTCGCGGTACACAAAGTACATTGGCACATCGAGCGCATAGTCCACCCAAGACTCGAAGCCGAAGCCCTCCTCGAAGACGAAGGGCAGCATCCCCGTGCGCGCCGGGTCCAGGTCGCGCCAGATGCGCGAGCGCCAAGACTTGTGCCCGTTGGGCTTGCCCTCGAAGAAGGGCGAATTGGCGAAAAGCGCGGTCGCGACCGGCTGCAAGGCCAACGCCACGCGCATCTTCTGCACCATGTCGGCTTCCGAGCCGAAATCCAGGTTCACCTGCACCGTGCAGGTCCGGTACATCATCTGCAGGCCATGCGTGCCGACTTTCTGCATGTAATCGGTCATCAGCCGGTAGCGCCCCTTGGGCATCATCGACATCGTCTCATGCGTCCAGATCGGCGCCGCGCCCAGTCCGATGAAGGCGACGCCGATCTCGTCGGCGATGGATTTCACCTGCCGCAGATGCTCGTTTACCTCGTCACAGGTCTGATGGATGTTCTCCAGGGGCGCACCCGACAACTCCAGCTGCCCGCCGGGCTCCAGGCTGACATTAGCGCCGTCCTTGACCAGGCCGATGATGTTGCCGCCTTCTTCCATCGGCTGCCAGCCGTAGCGGTCGCGCAGCCCCTCCAGCATCGCCCGGATGGAGCGCGGGCCGTCATAGGGCAGGGGCTTCAAACTGTCCTGACAATAGCCGAACTTCTCGTGCTCGGTGCCGATCAGCCAGTCGGCGCGCGGCTTGCAGCCGGCTGCCAGGTATTCGGCCAGCTGGCCCGCGTGTTCGATCGGTCCGCCGCCGGACTGGGGAATGGACATGGGGCCTGACTCCGGCTGTTTATCGCCCACCCCAACTGTGCCGGTGCGCCGGTCAAGTCAAGAGCAGCGGTGCCCGACGACGCCAGATTGGCTGATCGCCGGCGGTGGGGGCGGCGGCGACGCGGCGCAGAAGGAAAGGCATGTCGACGCCCGGCAGCTGGGCGAAGGCATCGAAAAGCGCCTCGGCGCCCCGCGCGCCACGCGGGATGTCGAGCCGCGTGCCATCCGCCGCGCGCAGCCGCCAGCAAAGACCATCGGCGCTCAGGTCCAGCGCCTCCAACTCGCCCACGGCGACGAAACCGCCGGTCTGCGGCCCCCAATAGGTGATCTGCCCCTCCAGAACCTGCACCACCCCCGGCCCCTGCGCCGTGACTGCAAATCGCGCGCGCCGGGTGCCCAGCACCGTCAGTGCCAGCCCGGCCAGCGCCAACAGCCCGCCGACCCCCCGGATCAGCGGTCCCGGCTGCGCAACCGCCCCGGCCGCCAGCGCCAGCAGCGTCAGACCGATCAGCGCGTCGCGCCAGTTGTGCAGCATCCGCCGCGCCTGGGGCCGGATCAGTGCCATTCTGACCTTCCCTGCGCGGCCCCGGCGGTTCCGCTCATCGCCAATCCCCCGGTCATCGCCAGTCCCCCAGCGCCGCCTGCCACAGCGTGATCGCCGCGACGGCGGCGGTTTCCGCGCGCAGGATCCGCGGCCCCAGCGAGAGCGGGCGCACGAAAGGCGCCGCGGCAAGACGGGCGCGTTCCTCGGGTGAAAAGCCGCCCTCGGGGCCGATCAGGATGGCGGCTGGGCCGGCGCCCTCGGGCAGGGGGGCGGCACCGGCGCGCGCCTCATTCGCCCAGTAGAGCGTTCGACCCGCCGGCCAGTCAGCGAGCACTGAGGCCAGCGGGCGCAACTCCTCGACCGGCGGCACGAAGGTCGCGCCGCATTGCTCGGCGGCCTCGATCGCATTGGCCTGAAGCCGGTCGCGGCGGATGCGTTCGGCATTGGTGAAGCCGGTCGTCACCGGCACCAGCCGCGCCACGCCCAGCTCGGTCGCCTTTTCGACCAGGAAATCGGTGCGCGCCTTCTTCAGCGGCGCAAAGAGTAGCCACAGATCCGGTGGATCGCGCTGCGCGACCGTGCGTTCCACGCAGGTCAGTGTGCCGCCCTTGCGGTTCGCCGTCTCGACCCGCGCGCGCCATTCGCCGTCGCGGCCGTTGAAGACCGCCACCTCGGCACCGGTTTGCAGGCGCATGACCGAGAACAGGTAATGCGCCGCCGGGGCGGGCAGTGGAAGCGGTTGCCCTTCGCCCAGTGGCTGCTCTAGAAACAGGCGCACACGAGGGCGACCGGGGGCAGTCTCGGGATCCGCGGGACGAGGGCCTTCAGTCATGGGACCGAATGTATGAGCGAGTCGGATCGAAGGCCAGAGCCCCAGAGCGGCGCCGACCCCGCGGCCGACCGGGATTCGCCGGATGCCATCGCCGACCGGATCGACGGCAACTGGGTGGATCGCCTGGCCCCGGAGCACTGGCGCCCATATTTGCGCCTGTCGCGCGCGGATCGGCCGATCGGCACCTGGCTTCTGCTGCTGCCCTGCTGGTGGGGCGTGCTCCTGGGCGCGCTCGCCGAGCCTCAACTGCGCGGCTGGCTCACCGTCTGGATCGTCTTGGGCTGCGCCGTTGGTGCGTTCCTGATGCGCGGGGCAGGCTGCACTTGGAACGACATCACCGACCGCGACATTGACGGCCGCGTCGCGCGGACCCGCAACCGGCCGCTGGTCTCGGGCTCCGTCCGCGTCAAGCAGGCGCTAATCTGGATGGCCGCGCAAATGGCCATCGCGCTGCTGATCCTTCTGACCTTCAACTGGCAGGCAATCCTGCTAGGGGTGCTGGCGCTGGTGCCGGTCACGATCTATCCCTTCGCCAAACGCTTCACTTGGTGGCCGCAGGTGTTTCTGGGGCTTGCCTTCAACTGGGGCGCGCTCCTGGCCTGGACCGCGCAGACCGGCGCCTTGAGCCTGCCGGCGATCTTCCTTTACCTCGCCGGGATTGCCTGGACGCTCTTCTACGACACGATCTATGCCCATCAGGACCGCGAGGATGACGCGCTGATCGGGGTGAAATCGACCGCGCGACTATTCGGCGCGCAGACCGAGAACTGGTTGCGCGGTTTTCTGGTCGCTACGGTCCTCTTGATGTCACTGGCGATCATCTTCGCCCTCGCGCCGCTGGCCGACCCGCTGAAGATGTCGCTGGCCCTGGCCGGCGCCTGGGCCTTTGGCGCGCATTTGAACTGGCAACTGGGCAAGCTGAACATTCATAACCCCGATGTCTGCCTGACGCTCTTCCGATCCAACCGGGATGCCGGGCTGATCGTTGTGCTGTTTTTCGCCGTCGCTCCGCTGGTCTGATTGCATCCCGTCCGGCTAGCCGCTAGGGCAAGGCGCAAAGAGACCGACAGGACAACCATGCCGCGACTGACCCCCTATCTTCCCTGGGCTGTCTTCGCCGGGGCGGCACTGCTGTCGCTTCTGGCTGCGGCCCTTCTGGGGGGCACGGTCGAGCAGCAGACCCGCGCCGATCTGGAAGCCGCCTTCGTCCAGGAACGCATGACCTGGGTCGAGGTTGAGACCGACGGGCTGCGCGTCCACCTCTCGGGGACTGCGCCGGACGAACCCGCGCGCCTTGCGGCGCTGCGCCTTGCCGGCGGGGTCGTGCATTCCGCCCGCTTGCGCGATTCGATCGAGGCCGAGAACACCGCCGGCACCGTCGCCCCGGTCTTCCGGATCGAGGCGCTGCGCAACCATGACCAGATCTCGGTGATCGGCCTCGTGCCGCTCGCGCAGGGCGAGACCGCGATCATCGAGCGGCTGACCGCGATCGAGGCCGATATCGCCGTGGCCGACATGCTGCAAAGTGCCGATCACCCGATCCCGCCGGGTTGGGAACTGGCGGTCGATTACGCGCTCGGCGTGCTGGCCCGCCTGCCGGTCGCGCAGGTCTCGGTTTCCGCCGGCCGGATCGAGGTGCAGGCGCTCGTCGAAAGCGCCGAAACGCGCCAGCGGCTGGAGGCCGAACTGCGCGCCACCGCCCCGCGCGACAAGGTGGTGATGATCGAACTGGAAGCCCCGCGCCCGGTGATCGCGCCTTTCGTTTTCCGCTTCGTGCTCGAAGAGGACACCGCCCGGCTCGAGGCCTGCTCGGCCGACAGCGACAGCGATCGCGACCAGATCCTGCGCGCCGTGCGTAATGCCGGCGCCTCCGACCGGCTCAGCTGCACGATCGGCATGGGCATCCCCTCGCCGCGCTGGGCGCAGGCGGTGGAACTGGGCGTGACGACGCTGGCGGGGCTGGGCGAGGGGTCGGTCAGCTTTTCCGATACCGACGTCGCCCTGACCGTCCCGCACGAGGTCGACCAGGATGCCTTCGACCGCGCTGTCGGCCGGATGGAAACCCGCCTGCCCGAGGCCTTCACCCTGACCGCGCTGCGTCGCGACCCCGAGCCGGGGACCGAGACCGAGGCCGGCGCGCGCCCCGAACTGAGCGCCACGCTCGATGCCGAGGGAGCGGTGTTGATCGCCGGGCGGGTGCCGGACGAGCGCATCCGCAGCGCCGTCGGCGCCTTCGCCCGCGCCCGATTCGGCTCGGAGGCGGTGACGCTGGAGGCGCGGCTCGACCCCGACCTGCCCTCGGGCTGGTCGGTGCGCGTGCTCACCGCTCTCGAGGCGCTGGCTGAACTGCATACCGGCACGGTCACGGTGCGCGCCGACCGCGTGGATCTGGCGGGCGTCTCGGGCAATCCCGACGCCTCGGACCAGGTGACGCGGGTCCTGACAGAGGGGCTGGGGCAGGAGGCGCGCATCGCCATCCGCGTGCGCTACGACGAGGAACTGGACCCTGTCGCCCAAGCGCCCACCCCCGCCCGCTGCGAAGCGCGGATCGGCGCGATCTTGGAGCGGCGGATGATCACCTTCGCGCCCGGCTCGGCGCGGCTCGACGCCGATTCGCGCGCGACGCTCGACGACATCGCCGAGGTGCTGCGCGAGTGCGGCGAACTGCCGCTGGAGATCGCCGGGTATACCGATAGCCAGGGCCGCGCCGAGACCAATCTTAGGCTGAGCCAGGAACGCGCCGAGGCGGTGGTCAACGCGCTGCTGGAGCGCCGGGTACTGGTTGCCGGCATGGTCGCGCGCGGCTATGGTCAGGACAATCCGATTGCCGACAACGCCACTGCTGCGGGGCGCGAGGCCAACCGCCGGATCGAAATCTCGCTCATCCGCGGAGAGGACGAGCCGATCGCGCGCGACCCCGAACGCGAGGCGGACTTGGTGTTCGAACCGCAGACACCGGGCGAAAACGACATCCGCCCCACCGCGCGCCCGGCGCGCAACTGACACGCCCGCGCGCAACCGACGCACCACCGGGCCGGCCCGAACCCGCGCCGCCCGTGAAAGGAGACCCATGAGCCGCCTCGCCTTCATCCTGGTGACCGCCATGGTCCTCTTTCTGGCCTTCGCGCTCGGTTGGGCCGCCTATTGGCTGGTGCAGCGCTTCACCCGCGTCAGCCAGGCGGATCTGAACGAGCTGGAAGGCATGGCCCAGGCGCTGCACGACGCCGAGGAAATGCGCGATCAGGCGCTGGCCTATCTGGAGGCGCGCGAGGCGGAACTGACGCGCGATCTGAGCCAGACCAGGGCGGAGCTTGCCGCGGCAATGGAGGGCCTGCGCGACGCCCGCCACGAAACCGAGACCCTGCGCCGCCAGATCGAGGCCCGCACTCGCTGAGGGGCGCAGGCCCGGCCGATCCCGAGGAGACTTGCCGCCTCCGCGATACGCCCGCCCGAGGGAAAGGGAGGCACGGCCCCGGGCGTACCGCGGCCCCTTGTAAGGTTGCACGCTTTGCGTGCAAGCTTCCTCGCGTTGGGCTGGGCGCCGCGCGTGCCGCGCGGTGAGAGGGTCTGGCGCGGGCGGCGAGGAGGGCCGCGCTGGCGGGCGAGGCGGGACGGCCGGAGCGGCGCCGCTTGCGGGATCGTCGGACCCGTGGGACTCGCAAAACTTGACGCAAATGCCGTTTTGCGTCAGCCTTGATCCATTGGGGTAGTGTGTAGTGTGCGTTTCGTCATGGGCACCTTCTATGCCCGCATTTCAGGCAGGAATTGATCGGCAGCCAACCTTTTTTGACTGAGGAGGCTGATATGAAAGTCATTGTTCCCGCTTTTACATTGTTCGGCTTTGCCATCGCCGGAGTGTCGGTGCCGACATCCGCACAGGCACAGGGCTGGCAGCGCATCACCACCGAGCAACAATATCGCGAGCGGATCGTCGGCCGGCAAATCCTGACGACCGAAGGCAATCGCTTCACCTCGCATGCCGATGGCCGCCTCACCGGTGAATGGGGCGGTCAGCGCATGGTCGGCGGTTGGCAATGGCACCAAGGCTTCTATTGTCGCAACGTGCGCGTTGGCTCACATCCGGAAACCGGCACCGATTGCCAGCTTGTCGAAATACGCGGCAACGACGTCCGAAAAACGCGCAATCAGGGCCGTGGAGAAGCCGGGATCGGAACGCTGCAATAATCGCGGTGCGGTCCCCAGGTTCGGCGGGAGGGGCGGCGCGGCGACCATACTTTTGGCCACGGCGCGGTGCTGACCGGGCCGACCGCCCCTGTTCCCTGGTGGCTACTCAGCCGCCGAGGCGCGCGGCCGACGCGCCTACCAGCGGGTGAGCGCGGCTTCGTCCTCGTCCGTCGCGGCGACCCAGTCGGAGCCCTCGGCGGTGATTTCCTTTTTCCAGAAGGGGGCGCGCGATTTCAGGTAGTCCATCAGGAATTCCGCGGCGGCGAAGGCATCGGCGCGGTGCGGGGCGGCGGTGGCGACCATCATGATGACCTCGCCGGGTTGCATGGCGCCGTGGCGGTGCAGGATCAGCGCATCGTTGAGCGACCAGCGCGCGCGCGCCTCCCCGGCGATGGCGGCCAGCGCCTTTTCGGTCATGCCGGGGTAATGCTCGATCTCCATGCGCAGCAAGCCGCCGCCGGGGCGGTCGCGGACGATCCCGGCGAAGCTGACGACGGCGCCGGCGCCGTCCACGCCAGCGGCGAAGGCCCCGGCCTCGGCGCCGTAGTCGAAGGGGTCTGCCTGCACCTCGATGCGCATCGCCTAGCCTCCGGTCATCGGCGGGAAGAAGGCCACCTCGCGCACGCCGTGGAGGGGGGCGTCGAAATCGGCGAGATCTTGGTCGAGCGCCACGCGCACGGCCTTCAGGTCGGAAAACGCCAGCGCATAACGTTCTTCGCGGGCGCGCAATTCGGCGACCAGCTCGGCCACGGTGGCGGCCTCGGTCTCGACCGTTTCGCGCGGCAAGCCCACGCGTTCGCGCAGCCAGGCGAAATAGAGCACGGTCAGGGTCATGGGGCGTAGTCCTTCAGATGCGGGGCGGCCTTGCGCAGGTAGTCCCAGCCGGTCACCAGCGTGAGGATCGCGGCGATCCAGATCAGCACGAGGCCGAGCGTCCAGACGAAGGCGCCACCGTAATTTGCGACAGTCAGGAGGTTCAGATCGTCGTCGAGCCCCGCGGCGGTCATCTCGGCAATCAGCGTGCGGTTGCGCGCCAGCACCTGCTCGCGGATGTATTCAAGCCCGGTTGCCGCAAAAAGGACGGCGATGGCCACCATCTGCGCGGTAGTCTTCCACTTGGCAAGCCGGGTGACCTCCAGCAGTTTCGACTTGCCGCCGAGGTATTCGCGCAGGCCCGAGACGAAGACCTCGCGGAACATGATGGCGGTGGCGGGCAGGATCAGCCAGGGATCCATCCCCGAATAGCCGGTGATGACCAGAAGCGCGATCACCACCATCGCCTTGTCGGCGATCGGATCGAGCATGGCGCCGATACGGCTTTCCTGCTTCCAGAGCCGCGCCAGGTAGCCGTCGAAATAATCGGTGATCGCCGCCCCGAGGAAGAGCACAAGCGCCAGCCAGTCAGCCCAGGGCCGGTGGAAGTAGAGGAACATCACCGCCACGCCGGGCGCAGCCAGCAGACGCAACGTGGTCAGGATATTCGGTATCGTCCAGCGCATGGCCTCTACATGGCCCAAACCGCAGGCCGGGGAAAGGGGGGATCGCCCGCCCGAGGGGCCCACGGCCGGCCGGCTCCGGGCGTGTGCTCCCGCCGCGCGTCAGGCTGTGCTGCGCACGAACCTTCCTTGCGTTGGGCGGGGCGCCGCGCGCGTTCCGCACGCGGCGTGGGCGCGCGACGGGAAGGTGGTGCCGGGCCCGTAGGGCGGTGCCGGGGGAGGCGCGACAAGGCCGTTGCGCGAAAGCGCGGCGCAGCGCGCGCAACGTCATGACGTGGTACCGACGCGCTACCGATGGGAAAACGGGCGTTCCCCGGGGCGGCCTCAGGCCTCGCGCAGGGCGGCCTTCAGCCGGGCGCGGCGCAGGTTCTGCGCCAGCAGATCCATCGCCGCCATGCGTACCGCGACGCCCATCTCGACCTGCTCCTGGATGACGGAGCGATTGATGTCGTCGGCGATCTGCCCGTCTATCTCCACGCCGCGGTTCATGGGCCCCGGATGCATCACGATCGCATCGGGCTTGGCGCGGGAAAGCTTTTCGGTATCAAGGCCATAGCGGTGAAAGAACTCGCGCTCGGAGGGGATGAAGGCGCCGTCCATCCTTTCTTTCTGAAGGCGCAGCATCATCACCACATCGGCCCCTTCGAGGCCTTTGCGCATGTCATCGAAGACCTCGCAGCCGAAGTCGGCCACACCCGTGGGCATCAGCGTCGGCGGCCCGATCAGGCGAACCCGGTTCTCCATTTTTCCCAGCAATATCAAGTTGCTGCGTGCAACCCGGCTGTGCGCGATATCGCCGCAGATCGCCACCACAAGCCGGTGCAACCGCCCTTTCTTGCGCCGGATTGTCAGCGCGTCCAGCAGCGCCTGGGTCGGATGCTCATGGCGCCCGTCGCCGGCATTCAGAACCGCGCAATTGACCTTCTCTGCCAACAGGTTGACCGCCCCGGACGAGGGGTGTCGGACGACCAGCAGGTCAGGATGCATGGCGTTGAGCGTCAGCGCAGTGTCGATCAGCGTCTCGCCCTTCTTCAGGCTGGACTGGGCCATCGACATGTTCATCACATCCGCCCCCAGCCGCTTGCCGGCCAGCTCGAAACTCGCCTGCGTGCGGGTCGAGGCTTCGAAGAACATGTTGATCTGCGTCAAGCCTGCCAGTACCTCGGCATGTTTCGCGGCCGAGCGGTTGAGCTCCACATATTTCTCGGCCAGATCTAGGATTGACGTGATTTCAACGGGATGCAGGGGCTCTATCCCCAGGAGATGGCGCTGGTTGAAACTCATCATCGGCTCCACGTCGCTTGCGCGGGGGTATAGGAAGCGTCGCCTCGCGCGGCAAGCACAATCGGGTGTTCGACCGGGACGCCGGTGGCCGCCAGCACGCGGCGGCCATTCCCCCCGGCGCGGGGATAGAGTAACTTGATACCATGACCGCAGGCATGGACTGGCATCTCGCGCGCGCGCTTCTGGAATGGCAGGTCGAACTCGGCGCGACCGAGGCGATTGCGGATGTGCCGATCGACCGGATGAGCCTCGCGCCTGAAGCTGCGGATACCCGCCACGCTCCCCGCCCGGCAGCAGCGGCACCGACGGCCCAGGCCCCAGTCGCGGCCGTTCCCACCCCGTCAGGTCCCGACCCGGTCGCCGTGGCGCAGTCGATGGCCGCCGCCGCCCCCGACCTGCCTGCGCTGGCCGAGGCGCTGGCCGCCTTTCCGCATTGCGAATTGCGCAAGGGCGCCCGCAACACGGTCTTCAGCGACGGCAACCCCGCCGCGCGCGTCATGCTGATCGGCGAGGGGCCGGGGCGCGAGGAGGACCTGCGCGGTCTGCCCTTTGTCGGTGCGGCGGGCCAGCTGCTGGACCGGATGTTTGCCGCGATCGATCTGTCGCGCACGAGCCCCGATGCGCAGTCGGCGATCTACATCACCAATTCGGTCCCCTGGCGCCCGCCGGGCAACCGCGAGCCCACGGTCGAGGAGCTGGAGATGCTGCGCCCCTTCCTGCAGCGCCATGTGGAACTCGCCGATCCAGATCTCATCGTCCTCTTGGGCAATACGGCCTGCCAAGCGGTTCTGGGTAAACGTGGCATCATGCGATTACGCGGTCAGTGGACCGAAGCGCTGGGACGGCCCTGCCTGCCAACCCTGCACCCGGCGAACCTGCTGCGCGCACCTGAAAACAAGCGCGAGGTCTGGGCGGATCTTCTGTCGCTCAAGGCCCGGCTGAGGAGCCTTTCATGACCTTCGACCTTCCCCGCCGTTTTGACGAAACGCGCGGTTTCCTGCCCGTGCGCTTCGCCGTCTTGACCGTCTCGGACACGCGCGAGGCCGCCAACGACCGCTCCGGCGACACGCTGGCAGAGCGGATCACCGAGGCGGGGCATGTTCTGGCCGCGCGGGCGCTGGTGCGCGACGAACGCGACGCCATCGCCGGGCAGTTGCGCGACTGGATCGCCGATCCGGGCATCGACGCGGTGCTCTCGACCGGTGGGACGGGTCTGACCGGCCGCGATGTCACGGTCGAGGCGCATCGCGATGCCTACGAGAAGGAAATCGACGCCTTCGCGGTGCTGTTCACGATGGTTTCTGCGGCGAAGATTGGCACCTCGGCCATCCAGTCGCGCGCCTGCGCCGGGGTCGCGGGCGGAACCTACCTCTTTGCGCTGCCGGGCAGTCCGGGCGCCTGCCGCGACGCCTGGGACGAAATCCTGGCGCCGCAGTTCGATTACCGCCACCGCCCCTGCAACTTTGTCGAGATCATGCCGCGGTTGGACGAGCATCTGCGACGGAAATGACCCGCTCCCGCGTGGAACCGTGAACCGTTCCGCCCCGTGCTGCGTAGCCGCAGTGCCGACAACCCGAGAAACCAGAACATGCGTTTCCTGACCCGTAGCCTGATCGCTGTCTTCCTTGCGGCGATGGCGCTTGGACTGCTGGGGCTGGCGGCCTTGACCGTGCAGAGCGCCCTGCAGGAGCGCGCCGCGACCGACGAGCCCCAGAGGATGACCCGCGAGCGCATCTTTACCGCCCGCGTCGTGACCATCCAGCCCGGTGAGATCACCCCCGAACTGGCCGCCTTCGGCGAGGTCCGCGCCCGCCGGACGCTGGAACTGCGCGCGCCCTTCGCCGGGCGCGTGATCGGAATCGCGCCGGGTGTCGAGAACGGTGCCGCGGTCAGCGCGGGAGAGCTTCTGCTGCAGCTCGATCCCGCCGATGCGCAGTCCGCGCGCGATCTGGCCCATGCCGATCTGCGCCGGGCCGATGCCGAAATGCGCGACGCGGCGCGCAGTCTGGAATTGGCGCGTGCCGATCTGATCGAGGCCGAGGCGCAAGCCGATCTGCGCCGTCGGGCCTGGGAACGCCGACGGTCGTTATCAGAACGCGGCGTCGGGACCGAGGCGGCGATCGAGGAAGCGGAACTGGCCTTCGCCGCCGCCCGCGCCGCCGTGATCACCCGCGCCCAGGCCGAGGCCCAGTCCGAAGCGCGCCTGGACACTGCCGAAACCGCGCTCGAGCGCCAGCGCATCACCCTGGCCGAGGCCGAGCGACGCTTGGCCGAGACGCGCATCACCGCCGGGTTTGACGGTGTGTTGAGCGATGTCACCGTGGTCGAAGGTGGCCTGGTTGGTGGCAATGAACGCCTTGCGCAGATCATCGATCCCGAGGCCTTGGAAGTCGCCTTTCGCCTATCGACCGCGCAATACCTTCGCCTGATCGATGCGGCCGGCGCGCTGATCCCGGCCCCGGGCGAGGCGGCGATCGACCTGGGCGGGATCGAAATCGCCTCGCCCCTGCGGCTCGCGCGGGCCAGCCCGGCGGTGGGCGAAGGCCAGACGGGGCGATTGCTCTATGCCGAGTTGCTGGCGCCGCGCGGGTTCCGGCCCGGTGATTTCGTGACCGTTCGCATCGGCGAGCCGGCGCTTCAGGGTGTGGCGTTGGTGCCGGCGACAGCCGTCGATGCCACCGGCGGCGTGCTGGTCCTGGCCGAGGATGACCGGCTGGAGGCCGGGCAAGTGGAACTGCTGCGGCGTCAGGGCGACATGGTGCTGATCCGCGCGCACGGCCTCAACGGCCGCGAGATCGTTGCGGCTCGCACGCCGCTGCTGGGCGAAGGCATCCGCATCCGGCCCCAGCGCGACGAGGCCGCCGGCCTTCCCGAGGCTCCGTCGATGGTGACGCTTGACCCGGATCGTCGCGCGGCACTGATCGCCCGTGTCCATGCCAATGCCTTCATGCCGGATCAGGTGCGCAGCCGGATCCTGGACCAGCTGGAAGCCGAGGAGGTTCCGGCGCAGCTGATCGAGCGGCTCGATCAAGGCGGGCGGGGGGGCTGATCTATGGCGCGCGAGGCGCTTCTTCAGGTCCAGGCCGCGGGGATCTTCCGGTACTTCACCCGCCACCGCACGGCTGCGAACCTGCTTCTGGTCCTGATGCTGATGGCCGGACTCGCGTCCTTGCCACGGATGCATGCGCAGTTCTTCCCGGATGTCGTTGTCGACACCATCTCGGTCTCGGTCGCTTGGCCGGGAGCGGGGGCCGAAGATGTGGATGCCGGCATCGTCCAGCTGGTGGAACCCGCGCTCATGGCGGTTGAAGGGGTGGCCGGCACCTCGGCCCGCGCCTCGGAGGGAAGCGCCCGGATCACGCTGGAGTTCGAGCCGGGCTGGGACATGGCACGCGCCGCCTCGGACGTGCAGGACGCGCTGGACCTGATCCGCACCTTTCCCGAGGATGCCGAGGAGCCGCGCATCCTGCGTTCGAACTGGGCGGACCGGGTCACCAACGTGGTCATCACCGGCCCCGTCGGGCTGGAGCAACTGGCCCGGTTCGCCGACGAATTCGGCGCGCGCCTCTTCGAGGCGGGGATCACCCGCACCACGATCCAAGGCATCGCCGCGCCCGAAATCCTGGTGGAAGTCCCCTCGCTGCGGCTGGTCGAGCATGACTTGACCTTACAGCAGATCGCCCAGGCCATCGCCGCGTCGGTCGCCGCCGATCCGGCTGGCGATCTGGCCGGGGGCGGGATGCGCGTGCGCACCGGCACCGAACGGCGCAGCGCCGAGGCGGTAAGCGACATCGTCCTCTACACCCGGCCGGACGGCACCACGCTTACCATCAGTGATATCGCCACCGTCAGCGCGGGTGCAATCGACCGGCAGCGCGCGTATTGGGTCGGGCATGCGCCGGCGATCGCGCTCAGGATCGACAGGTCGCAATCGGGCGATGCCATCGGGATCCAGGCCACGGTCGAACGGATCGCCGCGGAATTCGTCTCCACCCTGCCCGAGGGCGTGCGGGTCGAGCTGGTGCAGGCGCGCGCCGAACTTATCTCGGGGCGCTTGCAGCTGCTGTTGCGCAACGGCTTGATGGGCCTCGCGCTGGTGGTGCTACTGCTGTTCTTGTTTCTGAACGCGCGTACGGCCTTCTGGGTCGCAGCCGGCATTCCTGTGGCGATGCTGGCTGCCATCGCAGTGATGTATGCGGCGGGCATGAGCTTCAACATGATCTCGCTTTTTGCGCTAATCATCACGCTCGGGATCGTCGTCGATGATGCCATTGTCGTGGGCGAACATGCCGATTACCGGCACCGCGACCTGGGCGAGCCGCCGGCGATCGCCGCCGAGAACGCCGCCACGCGTATGGCCCTGCCGGTCTTCGCCGCGACGATCACCACGATCACTGCGTTTGCCGGCCTGATTGTCATTGGCGGACGGTTCGGCGACATGATCGCCGACATTCCGCTGACCGTAATCGCGGTGTTGGCCGCCTCGCTGGTCGAATGCTTCCTTATCCTGCCGCATCACATGCATCACGCATTGATCGGTGCTGCACGCGAGAAATGGTATGACTGGCCCTCGCGGCAGGTGAACCGGGGTTTCGCCTGGTTTCGCGAAAATGGCTTCCGGCGGTTCATGCGGCTGGTGGTGGCGGGCCGTTATGTGGTGCTGGCCGGGCTTTTTCTGTTACTGGCAATGCAGGCGGCGAATTTCATCCGCGGCGATGTGGTCTGGCGGTTCTTCGTCTCGCCCGAGCAGGGCACGCTCTCGGGCAACTTCGTCATGTCGCAGGACGCAACGCGCGCCGATACGCTCGCGCAGTTGCGCGAGTTGCAACGGGCCGCCGATGCCGTCGCCGATCGGCTGGAAGCCGAGCATGGCGCCTCGCCAATAGTGCATGTCCTGGCCGAACTGGGCGGCAACACCGGCCGGCCGCTCGCGGGCGCGGCCAACCGCCCGGCCGAACTTCTGGGGGCGATCACGATCGAGCTGATCGATGCCGACCTGCGGCCCTATTCCTCGTTCGAATTCACTGCGCTCCTTCAGGATGAGGTCCGCCGCCATCCGTTGGTGGACGAGATCAGCTTCCGCAGTTTCGGGATGGGGCCGGGGGGCGATTCACTATCCGTGCAGCTTTTCGGTGCGGATGCCGAGACCCTGAAGGCTGCCGCCGAAGCATTAAAGACCCTACTTGCGCCCTTCCCCGAGATCACCGGGCTGGAAGACAGCCTCCCCTATGACCGCGAGGAGATGGTGCTGGAACTAACGCCCCAGGGCCGGGCGCTGGGGTTCACGACCGACGAGCTGGCGCGCGAATTGCGCAACCGGCTGACGGGGATCGAGGCCGCGACCTTCCCCGAAGGATTGCGCTCTGGCGCCATCCGGGTGGAGCTTCCGGAGGCCGAACGCGCCTCCGATTTTCTGGAGGCAGCACTCTTGCGCGGTGCCGTGGGCCAATATGTTCCGCTCGGTGACATCGTCCGAATGGAGACACGGCAGGGCTTTTCTGCCATCCAGCGGGAGAATGGTGTGCCGCTTGTTACCGTTTCGGGCGCCATTTCCGAGGATGACGCGGCGCGTGCACGCGCCATCACCGACGACCTGCGCCGCACGATCCTTCCGCGGCTGGAAGAGGATTTCAGTATCGCCACCCGGATGTCGGGGCTGGCCGAACAGGAACGTGACTTTCTGACGGATGCGCTCTTGGGGCTGATTGCCTGCCTGCTGGTGATCTACTTGACGCTTGCCTGGGTCTTCTCCAGCTGGTTGCGGCCCATTGTCGTCATGGCGGTCATCCCTTTCGGACTGATCGGGGTGGCCTATGGGCATCTCAGCTGGGGTATGGCGGTGTCCATGTTTTCGGTCGTCGGTATCCTCGGCATGACCGGGATCATCATCAACGATTCGATCGTTCTGGTGACGACGGTCGATCAGTACGCGCGCGAACGCGGGCTGATCCCGTCGATCGTCGATGCCGCCTGCGACAGGCTCCGGCCCGTTCTTCTGACCACCCTGACCACGATCCTCGGGCTTGCGCCGCTGCTGTTCGAGCGGTCGAGCCAGGCGCTGTTCCTGAAGCCGACCGTGGTCACGCTGGTCTATGGCCTGGGTTTCGGGATGCTTCTGGTACTGCTCATCGTCCCGTCACTCTTGGCAGTGGGTCATGATCTGTCGCGCATGATGCGGTCTTTGCGCCGTGCCTTGGGATTGACAGCACAGCCCGTGGGCGGTGGCGTTCGCGCGGTGCCGCAACTGGCGCTCGCCCTTGTCGTTGGTGCCGCCGCATCGATTCAGGGCATGGCAGAAGGCGAC
>CAZKSE010000064.1:0-5115 GCA_964555305.1 uncultured Rhodobacter sp.
CCTCGCCGACGACACCCCAGAACCCGCCCCCGCTCTGCGCGGGTTGCGCCGGCGCGGGCACGTAGCGCGGAACGGACTGATGAGCAGGCTGCTCCTGCGCCGTGCCTTCGATGATCACGCCGCCCCCTTGGGTGACCGCCATCGTCGCGCCCGGCGGCCAGGCGATGCCCGAGGCGCGCCCCTCGTCACGGTAGCCCTCACCGTCGATCAGTCCGGCGCGATGCGCCTCGGCCAGGATCCGCGCCGCGACCGGCGCCGCGTGGCGGCCGCCGGCGATCCGGCCGGGCATCGAGCGGTTGTCGTCGCGCCCGATCCAGACACCGATCGCCAGATGCGGCGTGACGCCGACGAACCAGGCATCGCGATAGCCTTGTGTGGTTCCGGTCTTGCCGGCGATGGTCACCGGGTTTCCGCGAAAGGCGCCCGAGGCCGTTCCGTGGCGCACCACGTTGCGCATCATGCCGAGCATGTCCTCAATGATGAAGCGGCTGGCGATCGGGCCGCCGCCGTGACGCCCCTGCCCCACGCGCACGCCGTCCGAAATCAGCCGGTGCCCGTCGAGCTCCATATTGCGAATAACGGTCGGCTCGCGGGGCACGCCGTCATTGACCACCGCGCCATGGGCGCGGGTGAGGTCGAGCAGCGTCACCTCCATCGTGCCGAGCGCGGCGGTCATGTGACGGCGCATGCCATCGGGATAGGCGCCCGCCCGCTCGGCAACCTGGGCCATCGCATCGGAGCCGATCGCGTCGATCAGGGCCGCGGCGACGAGGTTCGAGCTCTGCTCGTAGGCTGAGGACAGCGGCACCATGCCCGACTGGCTGCGCCCGTAATTGCGCGGCCGCCAGGCCTCGCCATCCTCGGTGATATACTCCTGCTCGAAATCGGGGACCGGCGAGCCGGGGTGATACCCGGACTGCATGGCGGCGATCCAGAGGAAGGTCTTGATGGCCGAGCCCGGCTGACGGCGTGCCCGGGTGCGGTCGAAAGAGGTCAGGTTCGGATCGGCGCCGCCGATGCTCGCCAGGAGCGAGCCGTCGCGCGGATCGATGATGACAACAGCGCCCTCGATCGTGTTGCGCCCCTGGGCCGCAAAGCCATCGACCTCGTCGCGCAGCGCCAGGACCTGGCCGGGCTGGAGTGCGAAATTGCCAGAAACGCTGAGCGCGGCGGTGCGCAGCTCGCCATTGGCCAGCAGGATGGTCCAGTCCTCGCCCGACCGGTCGACGAGGAGCCCGGCCTGGGCATCGCTGTCCCAGGGCAGGATCCCGGAGAGATGGGCGCGCGCCAGCCGGCGCAGGTTGCCGCGCTCGTCCCGCGCCTCGCGGATCTCCTCAAGATCGGCCGCCTCGAGCACGGCGAAGGGCTCCAGCGGCGAGATGTTGCGAATGGTGCCGGCAAGCGCGGATTGCGCGAGCGCCTGCCACTCGGCGGAGAGCGTCGTTTCGACATCGACCTGGGCGAAGAGGGTATGCCAGGCCGGCATCTCCTCGATCGCCCGGCCGATCGCCGGGCGCGCGGCGGTCATGAACCACCTGTTCTCCGCCCCCTGCCCGGCCATGCGCCGCGGGGCAGCTTCGATCGGCTCGGCGCGCGCGGCTTCGGCCGCCTCTTCGGAGATGAAGCCCTCGCGCAGCATCGCGACCAGCACCTGGTTGCGGCGCGCCAGCGCGCGTTCGGGATGGCGTTCAGCATCATAGAAGCCCGGCCCCTTCAGGATCCCGGCGAGATAGGCGATCTCGCCCAGGCTCAGCTCCGCCCAGTCGCGGGCGAACCAGGCCTGCGCCGCCCCGGCGGCCCCGGTCACGCCGCGGCCGAACCAGGCGGTCTCCAGATAGGCCTGCAACACGCCCTCGGCACCAAGCTGGTGGCGCGCGCGCAACGCCAGGACCGCCTCGGGGATCTTGCGACGCAGGCTCACCTCGGGACCGGTCCAGGCATTCTTGGCCATCTGCTGGTCGATCGTCGATCCGCCGCGCGGGTTGCGGCCGAATTGCGAGGCGGTGGCGCCAGCGAGGCCCACAGGGTCGATGCCGCGGTGCTCGAAAAAGCGGCGATCCTCGGTCGCA
Organism: uncultured Rhodobacter sp.; assembly: GCA_964555305.1. Classification (GTDB taxonomy): domain Bacteria; phylum Pseudomonadota; class Alphaproteobacteria; order Rhodobacterales; family Rhodobacteraceae; genus Pararhodobacter. The sequence continues at coordinate 2,070 of CAZKSE010000064.1, forward strand.
ATCACCGCCCGAAGGAAGGTTTCGGGCAGGAGCGCCAGCGGCGAGGAAAGCGGGCCTTCACGGTAGAGCTCGCCAAGATCCCGACCGTCGGCATCGGAGATGCGTGCCGCATAGGCCGGCACGGCGCGGGTGCGCAGCTCGTTCATGTCGGCAGCCGGCAGCGTGGCGGGGCCGAAGGGGCTCGACAGGAGAATGCCGAAGCCGCCGACGAGGGCCGAGATCAGGGACAGGGGGTCACTCATGAGGCGCTCCGGTTTTTCACCGCGCATGATCGCACGGGGGTAAACGCCTGCGAAGGCCGTCAGGTTCAGATTTCTGTGGAGAGCAGATTTTTTCACATGATTGCCGGAATCCGTGATGAGAATTTCAGGTTGATCGCATAGACTCCCGAAAAGCCATGCGGAGAAGACCATGTCGTTCAGGGAATTCGTTGACGGTCTGTCGGGTGAGCAGCGCGAGGCCGCGCTGACGACCGACGATCCGGTGATGATCATCGCCGGGGCCGGATCGGGCAAGACCCGGACGCTGGTCGGACGCTTCATCCATCTCGTCATGCCCAAGGAGCAGGGCGGCCTCGGCGCCGACCCGTCGAGCGTGATGATGGTGACCTTCACCAACAAGGCCGCCCGCGAGATGCGCGAGCGGATCCTGCCCGTGCTCGAGGAGCTGCGCGCCGACGACCCGCAGGGGATCTACGGCGATCCCTGGATCGGCACGTTCCACGGCATCTCGCTGCGCATCCTGCGTGTCGAATCCGAGCGCGCCGGCCTGTCGAAAAACTTCTCGATCTTCGATGAGGCGGATGCCCGCGCGCTGGCCGAGGATGTTGCCGAAAATCTCGCGCTCGACGCCTTCGATGTCGACGATTTCTTCCGCGATCTGGAGCTTGCGAAATCCCGACTGCTCTCCGCCTCGCTCCTGTCGGAAAAGCAGATCGACCTCGAGATGAAGGCCACGCTCGGCGACGAGCTCGGCAAGGCCGATATCGCCTGGGGAAAGATCCTCGACAGGTTCGAGACCCCGCAATTCGTTCGCGTCTATGCCGCCTACCAGCGCGCGCTGAAGGACCAGAACGCGGTCGACTTCTCCGACCTGATGAACACGGTCACCGAGGTGTTCCGCGACAATCCGCAGATCCGGGACAGCTGGCGCTCGACCTTCCGCCATTTCATGGTCGATGAGGTGCAGGACATGAACCGCGCCCAGGCGGCCTGGCTCGACATGTTCACCGATGGCTGCCGGCCGATGGTGGTCGATCGCGACGCCTCAGAGAACTCCTTCGCCTCGGCCGCCGATGGCGCGCACGAGATCAACGGCTACCGGGTGCGGAACTTCCCGCGGCCGACCATGGCCTTCGTGGGCGATGACGATCAGTCGATCTACGCCTTCCGTGGCTCGGATTCGGCGATCATGCGCGCCATGGCGCGACGCTACGAGGGGCTGCAGACACGCTTCCTGCGCGCCTCCTACCGCTGCCAGCCGGCAATTCTCGATGCGGCGAACGTCCTGGTGAGCAACAACACGGCCCGTTTCGACAAGACGATCGCGCCCGCCGATCCCGATCGCCCGGCGCACCGGGTGGTCATCGAGCGCCATACGAGCCCGTTCCTGGAGATCGAGGCGATCTCCGCGGAAGCGCGGCGCTATCTCGCCTCGGGTCAGGATCCCTCCGAATTTGCCGTTCTCGTGCGCACGCGCGAACTCGTGCGTGCCGTTGCCAAGGAACTGCGCGCGGCGGGCCTGCCGGTGGTCGAGGGCAAGGCCTCCGACATCCGGAAATCCTCCGAGGTGCGCGACGCCATGGCCTTCGCGGGCTTTCTCACGAATTCCGATGCCGAGACGCTCCTGCGGCGCATCATCAACAAGCCTTCCCGTGGTCTCGGTCCGACCTCGATCGCCAAGGTGAACCGCAATGCGCGGCTGAAGAACACCTCCTTCATCGACGAGCTGCGCTCGGTGATGAACGACCGGGTCGACCTGCCGGAGGAGGCCGAACCCTATGGCAAGGCGTTCATCCAGTCGGCGAAGGATTTCGGCCGCCTGGTCGTGGACCTGCGCTCGGCGATCAATGCCGCGCCCGATGCCGGCGCCGCGCTGCTCGCGATCCTCGAGCGCACCGGCTACCTGCCGGACCTGCGCCGGGCGGCGCTGAAGTCCGCGGGCATCAGCGACCGGACCGACATGCTGTCGCTGCATCCGCGCGAATTTCTCTCCACCCTGGTTGCCTCGCGCAACGAAGAGCGCCGCCGCGACAAGGGCGGCGAGGAGGAGGAAATCTCCACCGAGGATCTCGTCGACAAGGCGGGGGCGATGAGCGAGACGGCGCGCCGGATCGGCAACCTCTCCCTCCTGCTGGAGCAGGCGTCGGCCTTCCCGTCGATCGAGGCCTTCGTGCAGGAATCGACCCTCGAGATGGACCAGCAGGAAGCCCAGGCCGGGTTTCGGGTGATGACCGTCCACGCCTCCAAGGGTCTCGAATTCGACCGCGTCCGCCTGCCCTTCTGGAACGAGGGGATCATGCCGCATGGCCGCGGCGGGGAGGACAACAAGGAAGCCATCGAGGAAGAGCGCCGGCTGGCCTATGTCGCGATCACCCGCGCCCGCGAGACGGTGCGGATCAGCTCGTCCTTCGACGTCAGCAAGGCGCCCTTCATCCGCCTGCGCCAGGCGAAGGACAGTCGCTTCCTCGACGAGATCCGCGCCGCGGCGCGGCCGAACTGGCACTGGGACGTGATCCGCAACCGCGATCACGCCGCCTATGCCACGCGCGGCAAGTTCGAGGACCGCCTGCCCACCGACCGCCCGGTGCCGCGCACCGGCTGGGGCAACAAGGCGTCGAAGCCGAAAGCCGCCCCCGCGCCCGTCCGTCAACCGGAGGCCGACGACCTGGCCTTCGCCCGCCGTAATCTCGCCGCATCGGCTCCCCGGGACGCCGAGCCGAGCCCCGAATTCTGACAAGGAGACCGTCCGATGAAAAGCCTGTATAGCGCCCTCAAGGAAGTCGATGACCCGTTCGATGGGGATGTCGATCCCGAGCTGCTGCGCC
>CAZKSE010000064.1:5215-17662 GCA_964555305.1 uncultured Rhodobacter sp.
CTCAAGGAAGTCGATGACCCGTTCGATGGGGATGTCGATCCCGAGCTGCTGCGCCAGGCGGAGGCGCGGGCCCGCGCGATCTGCGAGCAGGAGGCCGAGGAAGAGATCCAGGCCGAGGTTGCGGCTGCCCTTGCCGAGCCGGTCGCGCCCGCCGCGGCGGCGGCGTCGGCCGCAGAGACCCAGGAACGCGAGGCCCAGACGAGCAAAGCCTCCACGGCAACGGATCAAGGCGCGGAGGCCGAGGTGAAGGCCGCCACGCCTGCCGCGACAGCAGTGCCTGCTGAATCGACCGAAGTGTCGTCGGAGGCTCCGGCCATGGCGCCGGAGCTGGCGGCTACGGCCCTGGGTGGCGCGCTGGCGAAGGCCACCGTGATCCATGAGCGCGAGCAGGTCCGCAGCCTCCACGACATGAAGCGCGCCGGGATGGGTGTCGACGGGCTGATCACGCGGGGCGACGAGCCTCTTCGCCTGCCCAAGGGGCCCCTCATGAGCTACGAGGAGAGCCTGAAGGCGCTTGGCATTCCGCCGCGGCCGCAAACCTGGCCGGTGGTGATGGCCTGGCCGTCGCAGCGCGTGCTCGACCGGTTCATGGCGCCCGGCGTGACGATCGATCAGAAGGCGCAGATGGTCCGCGAGCTGATGGAGCTCAACGAGCGCATGCTGCGCCGCTCGCGTCAGATCAAGGAATGGCTCGAGCGGCACAATCCCCTCGAGGAGCAGGACAAGCACTCGCAGAACCTCGTGAAAGCCGCGACGGCCGACCCGCATTACGGCATCCGCTGGGCCACGCTCATCAATCCCGGCATCCAGGACAAGACCCTGATGACCTCGGTTCTCTCCTGGGGCTACTGCACCGCGAAAACCGCCGATGGCGGATCGATGCGGGTGCACGAGGATTCGATCAGCTTTGGCGGCAAGGGCCTCGGCCCGGTCTGCTACACGCCGCAATCCGTCTCGCTCGCGATCCGCGAGGCGCAGAACCGCGGCTGGGGCAAGATCAACATGCAGGGCTCCTACGAGTTCGGCATGATGGCGATCAAGGCCGCCAAGGAAGCCGGCATCGAGGCGACGATCAGCTATGCCGGCCGCGGGGTCATGAGCTGGAAAACTTACACGGTGAAGGTCATGCCGAACGCGCCGATGCCGGAAATGGGCGATCCGCACCAGTCGCGTCCCGATGCGGCCTCTCCCGATGCAGGCTCCAGCCCCGAGGCCGGATCCGGACCCGCCGGCAAGGCGGGCGAGCCCAAGGTGATCCCCGACAGGAAGGGAGCCTCCCCGATCCCCGGCGCACAGCGCGCCCGCAAGGCGGCCGAGCCCGCGCCCGCGGAGGAGGCAGCAGCGCCCTCCCTGTGATTGTCGTTCTGTTTTTTCACAAGAGCAGCGCATAATGGCGAGATACCGTTTACCAGGAGCCTCTTCGATGCGATTGTCCCCTCAAGCCCTCTTCGATGCCGGGGCGATAAACTGCAGGTTCGTCCGCCTCGACGAAGAGGAGGGGGTGATCGAGGTTCTCCGCGCGAAGGCCGTCTTCGTGACGGAATCGACGGTCGCGGCCTGCCGCAATATCGAAGCCCGGCTCGATCTCCATGAGAGCGAGATCCGTCGCCAGGAGTTCAGCCTCGGCGATATCGTCGTCGCGCGCGTCGACGAGGAGGGCCGCACCCGCGGCTCCATCGCCCGCAACGGCCAGGATGCCGGTGTCGTGCTCGAATTCGGCGTGGGCGACGAGGTCCGCCGCCTGCCCTTCTCCGGCATGCATATGTTTGCCGCCCGCGAAACGCTTCTGGCGATGCGGGCCGCCGGCGAGGACCTCGGTCTTGACGGCCAGCGCGCGCTGGCCTCGATCGGCGAGATGTTCGAGCTGGCGCGGGGCACGCCGGATCCGGCGCGGTTTTCCGACGAGCTGCGCGGCCAGGCCTTCCGGGCGGCCCTCATCGACAATCTGGACCGCGTCGATATCGGCCTTTCCGATGATGAGCTCGGCCGCTACTGCACCGGGGCGCGCCTGCGCGCCGATATCCACACGCTCGATCCCGACAATCCCGATGCGCTGACCTCGCGCGGCACCCATGCCGACATCGTCAACGAATTCGGCGTCACGGTGGGTGAAAGCTCGGGCGCCCGGCAGCGCATGGTGCATACCGTCATCGGCTCGATGACGCAGGGCCGCGCGGCGCGGGCCAACGAGACGCTCCTGCGCTCCATTTTTGGCGCGGTGACCGGCACGCCGATCGAGCAGCTCTCCGTCTCGATGGTCCAGATCGACGATTTCGACTATCTGCGCGAGCGGATGGCGGAGCACCGCCTGACCGGCCCTTGGGTTGACGCCTTCTCGGCACATGCCGAGGCGGCCCTGGCCGCCGGCCCGGTGGCGGCCGACGGATCCGGGGCGGAGAATTACCGTTTCGAGACGATGCTCGCCCAGGTCGAGGGCCGCGATTTCCTGCTCGTGCGCGACGAGGCCGACGGACGTCCGCCGGCGGGCTATGTCTATTCCTGGCCGACGTCCGACAGGCATATGCTCACCAACCGCGACAACCTGATCTCGGCGAATATATCGCTCGAGGAGGTCCCCTCCGAGGCCGAGATCGCGCGTCTGACCGCCGTGCTCAACGAACTGCGCAATGGCCGGGCGCTGGATTATCCGGAAGGCGATTACTGAGGTGACCGTGTGGGTCGAACCGCGGCATCGCCCCGCCCTCATGATGGGGACGGGGCGCTTCGCAATCAGTTCGGCAGGTATTCCGCGAAGGCTTCATTGAGGCGCGCCTCGGCTTCGAAAAGGGCGCCTTCGATCTCTTGGAACCTCGCTTCATGCGCGGCCAGTTCGGATTTTGCCCGATCGATCATGCGGGCGGCTTCCGACGGATTTGGGCTGCCGATACCCGCGAGGCCCCGAACCATGTCGGAGGGCGAGAGTGACTCGCGGAACTCCTCCTCGGTGAGCGGAAGCTCGGAGTCCTCGACATCGTAGCGCGCAGCGATCTCCGTGTAGATCTCTTCCGCGCGGTCATAGGGGAAGTCCATCGGCGTCAGGCGTTCGGCGCGGGCGGTAGAGACGATTTCACTCGCGAAGGAATGCCCGACCCGGAATGGGATGCCGTGCAGTCTCTGCATCGTCTCGGCCGTGTTCATCGACGTGGTCCATTCGGCCTCGAGCTCGGCGAGGCCGCGCTCGGGGTTGACCGTCAGCGCCTCCATGACGCCCTCGTAGCGTTCCAGCATCTCGACCGTCTTGGCCATGATGTCGGCGGCGGCATAGGTGGCCTTGTAGTCGGTCATGCCGGGCGTGACATTATGGATGCGCAGCAGCACCGTCTGCAGCGCAGCCGCAACGTCCGAGGCACTCTGCCGGGCATTCATGATGACGCCGGGATTGGCCTTCTGAGGCATCGCGCTCGACGTGTAGGTGCTGCCCGCACCAAGAAGAATCCAGGGCTCGATCTGGTGATATTGCACATGAATGTCTTGGAGCATTGAGCCGATCCGGAGCGAGATGTTCGCCAGGTTCGAGGCGACTTCGAACTGCACGTCCATCGGCGAAACCTGGCCGGAATCGTAGGAGTTCTCGATGACACGATCGAAGCCCAACAGGTCGGCCAGACGCTCCCTGTTCAGCGGCCAGCTCGAATTTGCCAGCACGGCGGTCCCCATGGCGCTCATATTGACCCGATCATAGGCCTGCAAAAGCCGATCCGCGTCGCGGGCGTAGGAATCCGCGAAGGCCGACAGATAGTGCGCGTAGGTGATCGGCTGCGCCTGAACGCCGTTGGTGTAGGCGGGGATGAAGGTTTCGGTGTGCTCGGCAGCGATTTCGAGAATTGTGCCCCGCATCTGATTGAGGCGCGCAATCACGTCCAGCAATTGCTGGCGAAGCTGCATTGTCCGGATCGCGGCATACATGTCCTGGCGGCTTCTGCCGGAATGAATGAGCGTCGCCTCGGCGCCGGCGCGCTCAACGATGATGTTCTCGAGCTGAATGACGTCGCTCGGTCGGCGCCCGTCGGGTTCCTCGCCCTGGTCAATCGCAAACTGGATGCCGTCGGCGATCCGGTCGCTCAGCTCCGGGGGGATGATCCCCTCCTCGACCAGCATGACGAAGGATGCCATGTTGACGCGATTCATCCAGTAGAACTGGGTTTGAGCCGCCGCCAAGGCGCTGGTGGCATCGCCGCGCTCGTTGGAGGAGCTCACCTCGGCCTGCGCCCGGCATTCTTCCGAAGTCATGCAAAGCGAGGTTTCCTGAGCATTGGCGATGCTGGTCGAAAGCATCAGGGCGGCTGCGAGTGTAAGGCGCATCATGATCATCATCTCCTCCGATAATCTGGCTTCCATCGGCGCGGTGACCCGGCCGATGCGGACGTCGACACGAAGGGCGGTGAAGATGACGACGCCTGTCGCGCTGCCTCGCTCTCTCCTCCCCCAACAACTCACGCTAGGGCGGTGAGGTGGGGAGGGCAACTAAAAGGCGAGCTTGGCCGTTGATTCTGCGGGCAGGAAGGCAGACATTCGAGCGCCCTCCAGCAAGTGAGAAACGCCTTAGGGCTGGCACAGTCCGACCGCTGGATATCCGGACAGCATCGTTAATCGTATTCCCCGCTGTTCGTTGACTGGATGGTCGCGTCGCGGCATTCAATCCTACATGGATGTTTCGGTTGACGACTTCTGGGCGCCGCGGTCCAGCTTCCTGCCTCCCATTGAGGAGTTGGCGACAGCGGCCGATCTGCTCGATCTGGCGGCCGATGCACTTCTTGCCGGAAAGCGCGATGTCGCCCGGCGGATCATCGCTGCCTGCGACATGCCCGAGCTCAGCGCCTATCGATCGCAGATCGTCGAGGGCGAGAAGCCATATATTCATCGATACCGGGCCATCGAGAACGCCCCGCCGAGGATCCGAGGCGCCAAGGCGCGCATGCCAAGCAGGAAGGTCGCACTTGAGGTGTTTCGCCGCGACGGCTGGCGGTGCCGGTTCTGCGGGATCCGCATCCTGTCGCTGGAAGCCATCAAGTTGCTTGACGACATTTTCCCCGATGAGGTGCGTTGGCGCATGAAGCCCTATCGGAACCGGAATGTCGCGTTCAATGTGCTCGCCTCGTCGCCCGATCATATCCTCCCGCATGGCCGCGGCGGCGACAACGACTTGAGCAACCTGGTCGCGGCCTGCGGCAGCTGCCAGTTCGGGCGGATGCAATACACGCTCGAGGAGGTGGGCTTCATCGATCCGCGAACGCGCGCGCCGGTCGTTGACGCCTGGGATGGCCTCGAGCGCCTGGTTCGGGAGCGATCGCGCTTGTAGCGCGCGGTCCAGGTGGGGGCAGCATGAAGTGGATGCGGATCCGCGACGCAGCTTTACGGCGTGGCATCACAGCCCTTTTTCACTTCACGCCGATTGCGAACCTGGAAAGTATTCTCGTGAATGGCCTGGTCTCGCGAGACATCCTCGATGGGAACCAGGCAACCTACACCTACACAGACCCCTGGCGACTCGATGGCCGGTCCGATGCCGTCTCGCTCTCGATCCACGGGATCAATGAGCGGATGTTCTTCGAAAAGCGGCGCCAGGCGCCGCACTGCGGCTGGGTCATCTTCGAGATCGACCCCTCGGTGCTCTGGACGCATGAATGCCGGTTCTGCTGGGTCAATGCCTCATCGAAGGACATCACGGCGCGCAAGGGATATATTGGCGGGCCCTGGGCGTTCGAGAGGATGTTCGAGGACATCCCGGTCGGCTTTCGGGATAACCGGTCCTGGCGCGCATTGAACAATATGCCGGATCACATGCCCACGCGGAACGACGCCGAGGTCCAGGTGCGGCAACCCATCGCGCCGGATCTGCTCCGCAGCCTGACGGTGGAAAGTGATCGCGTTCGGCTTTTCGCGGAGGCAGTGATGAAGGATATCGAGCGTATCCTGCCTATCGACATCGAACCAAATATGGCAGCGTAGGCGCGCAGAAGTATATTTTCGCATGAACGCAAAGAGCCCCTCGATGAGGGGCCCTGCGTCACTGTTCCAGCGAAGTGCTTCTTCCTGTCCGTCAGTGCGGGTCCCGGAAGCCACGGGAGCCAGCCATCCTGGCTGGCACGGCCTCACTACTAAGGCATGAAAGCCTTTGCAATATCTTTTTTCACTTATTTCCCCCGAAGCAACGATCGTGTCATTCTGGCATGATGTCCAGTTTTTTGCACGGTCAGTTGATCGGTTGCTGCCGCAGGAAGTCCAGGTGCCGCTGCACGCCCATCGTGTCCGCCAGATCGCAGAGCGCCGCCATGCCGACGCGCCGGCCATGGTCCTCGTTCATCCGCTTCGCCACCTGCGCCAGGCCGTTCAGCACGGTCGTGTGGTCGCGCCCGCCGAGATTGGAGCCGATCTGGGTCAGGGACAGAAGGCAAACTTTTCGCATGATGTAGATCGCCCGGAAGCGCGCATCGACAACCATCTTGCTGCGCTCGCTGGAGCGGATCCGCTCCGCGGTGATGCCGGTGAATTCCTCGATCATCGCCAGCACGTCGCGGGTGGAGGGGATGCTCATGGAGGACTTGCAGCGCCGGTCGACCGTGTTCGAGGGTAGGATGCCCTGGCTCAGCAGGGCTTCGAGAAACCAGTATCTCGAGGTGGTTGCGCAGGGCGCTGTCGGGGAGGCGTGAGTGAGCGTCATGATGATCTCATCGGGCTCGCGGCCGATGCCATCCAGGGATCCCCGCGCCGACAGCGTGTGCATGAGATTGGCGATGGCAAAAGCCGATCGGGAGGTCACGCCACGGGTAAGCTGCGGAAGGTTCTGGCCGCGCGCCATGGCGACGAGCAGATCGCAGGCCTCCTGGCGAATCTCGGCGCCGGTCTCCGCGCAATACGACCCGAGGTCGACTTCACCGAGATATTTTCGCCGGAGAACTCGGACGGCATCCTGCTCGACCTCCCCCTCGACCGATGCGAGTATCCCAGCCAGGGGACCCATGCCTTGGAGCTCACTGTCGAGCCTCTGTCGTGCCTTGACGGCCATGTCTGCCCCTCGCCTCTCGAATGATTCCGGTTGTCGGGTGCGTTTGCACTTTTGATTTTCGCATTCTAACTCTACCATCCGATTTGTGAAAGAACAAAAATTCGCACACTTGTAGAGAGGATGATCCGATGACATCTGCGACCGGCGCCCAAGGCGCCACCGATGTGCTCGAGCGCTTCAAGAACTTCGATGAGAAATTCCGACAGGAAGCCGCCTCTCAGATGCCCGTGGATTTCGAGACCGGCATCCCGCGCCTGCGCGCCCTGATCGACGCCCTGCCCCAGCGCGGCGCAATCCGCGACGACAATGCGCGGCGCTGGCTCGACCGCACGCTTTCCATGGCGGTGGCCCGGATGGAGCTGGAGCACGGCCAGGACAATTTCGCGGTCGCCGACGTCCATCAGCATGTGATGTGGCATATCCGGCGCGCCTCCGGCATCGGCGGCTCCGAGGCGGGCACGGTGCTCAAGCATTTCCGAGGCGAGCGCGGCACATTCTCGAACGCGCACAACCTCGTTCTGGAAAAGCTCCTCGTCCTCTCGCCGCAGCCCTCGACGCCCGAGATGGCCCGCGGCGTGCGCGCCGAACCCTGGATCCAGAAGATCTACCAGGACACGACGGGCAACCGGACCGACGAGGACGCCCTGGCGCTTCTGCGCGGCTTCCGCTGGGATCGGGCCCCGTTCCTGGCCGGCACGCCGGACGACATCGTAATCCTGAATGGCGGCAATCGCCGGATGGTCGACTACAAGGCGCCCTCGGCCGATGTCTGTGCCGATTATGAGAGCAAGGGAATCTCCTTCGACTATGTCTGCCAGCTCCATCACTACGGGATCATCTCGATGGCGGCGGGCTGCCGGTTTGCCGACATGTCGATCGAGGTCCTCGATACGCGCAGCTTCGAGGTGGTGAGCTATCCGGTCCCCTTCGACCGCGAGGTCGCCAAGGAACTGACCGCCTCCGCCCGCCGGCTCTGGAACGAGCATGTCATGACCGGGGTCATCCCGGACGCGCCGGTGCCCGACGAGCTGCGCGCCGACGATCCGGATCTCATCGCGCTGGCCCATGAGGCGGCGATGTTCCGCGCCATGAAGGAGATGATCGACAAGCGCGAAAAGGAGTGGATCGAGCGCATCGAGATCCTGGGCACCGACATGCACGAAAAAGCGATTGGCAAGATGGCTCTGGGAGTTGCCGACTATAACCGGACCCGCAGCTGGGATGAGGAGGCTCTCGTCTCCCTGGCCCGGGCGGCCGATATCGACCCGGACGCCTTCCGCGCCGAGGGCAAGAAGATCGATGCCGGGCGCGCCGAGGAGATCCTGACGCTTCTCGTCAAGGAGCTGCGCGAGGGCGGCGACCCCTCGGCGATTCTGGAAGACTTGTCGCGCGACGGCGTGCCGCTGCAGCGCCCGCTGAAAACCGACGATCTTGCTGAGGCCCTGCAGGCCGCCGGGATCGACACGATCGAGGCCGCGGGTATCAAGGCGTCTTTCGGGCTCACCCGAAAGAAGAAGGGCCCGGAGGCCGAGGCGCTCGGCCGGCTGCGCAACAGCGTGGCCGAGCTCGTGGATGCGCTCGATGAGGTCGTGCGAGAAAATGCCCAGAGGATCATCCTGGGTGAGGAAGAGCCGGAGGATCTGCCCGAGATGTGAGGCCGTCCCGGCTCTGGAGGAGAAGCGGCCCGGATGCATGTCCGGGCCGTTTTCGTTCCGCCGCCGCATCCGAGCGGCGCGCTACCAGATCTCGAGGATGCGGCCGACGAGCCAGATCACGCCAATCAGGATCCCGGTGCCGATCGCGACGATGAGCAGCTTCAGGCTCGCATCGATCAGGCGGAGGGCGATGAAGAGGCCGTTCGCCCCGGCGACGTAGCCGATGAGGCCCGCGATGGCGGCCATGACGACCGCCTCGCCGGAAATGCCGGCGGGCGTGCTCAGGCTGGGCAGGTGACCGTTCTGAAGCAGGAACGCCACGAGCGCAAAGGCCGCGACGACGCCGAGCGTCCGCTCGAGCCAGCGCGGGATCATCGCCTCGGCCAGCCGGGTGGCGAGCAGCGGTTGGTAGGGCCCGCTCGACCTGCGCTGGCGCGTCGAGGTTGGTGAGAAACTGTCCGTCTGGCCGGGAAGGGTCACCTCGCCAAGTCCGCCGCAACTCGGGCAGGCGATCTCGGTCGCCCCGCCGCCAAGCTGTTCGATGAACTTCGTGCCCCTGCCGCCGCAATTGCGGCATGTCGTCGACGAGCTCATGGCGCCCTCGTTCGACTGCTATCCGAATGCGGTCATCCTATCACAGGAGAAGGGATCGCCCGAGTCCAATCGACCGGAGACACCTACCTGGTTCCAGTGCGGCTTCGCTTATGCCGTTCTGGCGGCATCGACGGGCTGATTGCGTTCAAGGTCCGGATGCACGAGACTTTGCGGAAGGGACGCCTGGGAGGCACGGAATGATCATCTATGGACTGACCACCTGCTCCGCATGCCAGAAGGCGTGCGCCGCCCTGGCAGCCGAAGGGGTGGAGGTCGAATTCCGCGATGTCCGCGCCGAGCCCCTGAGCAAGGAAGAGCTCGGCGAACTGATTGCGGAGTTCGGAGATCGCCTGGTGGACCGCACGACGAACGACTACCGGGGGCTCAATACCTGGCTGAAGAACGCCGAGGCCGAGGCGCAGATCGCAGCCCAGCCCAAGGTGATGGCGCGCCCGGTGATCCGCGATGGAGGCGCGCTCTACCTGGGCTGGAACGAGGAGGTCGAGAACGCCGTTCTGGGTGGCCGGCGTTCCGACTGACGCATCGCTCAGCTGCCGTCTGTCATTCGCTGCGGCGCGGTGGCCGGCTGCGGATCGATGGCCAGCGGCTGCACGACGAGCTGGTGGACATGCAACGTGCCGTCCTCCATATGCCCCAGCGCAATGCCCAGGCTTTTCTCGGGAATGTCCGCCGGGTCGTAGGAAAAGACGGTCTTCAGCGAGGTATGCTTTCGCTGACCGGTCTTGCTCTGCTGGATCAGCACGCCCTCGCCGCCGCGATCCTTCGGCAGGACGATCGCGCCATCCATGCGCATCGAGCGATGGCCGAGCGCATGCAACGGGCAATTGACCGAGCTCTTCTGCGCCTGGAGGCAATCGCGGATCAGGCGGGCCTTGCCGGTCGTGTCGATCGCGATGCTCTCGACGTCCCGCGCGTCGCGCGCGTTGATGAAGGAGATGCGCATCACGCCGTCCTTCTCGGTCAGGCTGTTCGGGTCATAGAGGCCCAGTTTCGGCATCGGATCGTCTCCAGGTAAAGTGGTGGCAGGCAGGATAGTGGATTGCTGCCCGTTTGAGAACGTGTTTTTCGCACGTCCCGCGAGACGGCGCGCCTTTCGTTTGCTCATCATCAAGCCCCTACTGCTGTCTGGTTCTTCGGCGCCGCTTCCGGCTCCTCGGCGATGTCCCACGCGGCGCGGATGAGCCCGGCATGGACCGGGTCGGCCTTCGGCACCCAGGCTTGCCCGCCTGCCGAGTTGGCGCCGCCCACCGCCCGCCGCTTGCCATAGGCATAGAGCGAGGAGGTCGATGTGTGCCCGGTCAGCGCGGCCGCCTCGGCCAGCCCGTAGGCGCGCTTGACGCGCGTCGCGAAGGCGTGCCGGAAGGCGTAGAGCGTCAGGCTGAACCCTTCGAGCGCCGGTTCGTTCGCGGAGATTTCCTTCAGTGTCTCATTGACCGCCTTGCGCACGTAATCGCGCCGGTCGCGGGGCACGTTGAGATGTCGCAGCTGCGAGGCCACCGCGATCATCGTCGCCATGTTCATCGGGATGTTCTCGAGGATCTGGACCCGCACCTCGGCCCGCGTCGTCGGGTTGGCGTTCGCCTGCTTGGCGGAACGGATCACCAGGATGGCCGGCGCGCCGGTCTGCCGCATTGCTGTCAGGACGACCGCGCCGTAGCTTTCCGTCGGCGAGCGCGGCAGCTGCTCCACCGCGACAAGATGTTTTTTCACAAGGGCGGCCCGCGGATCGTTGCGGATCAGATCCCGGATCTCGTCGGTCATCTCGATGTCCTGGCGCGGCACGAAGAGCCGGCTCTCCCATACCTCGACCGGCCGCATCCCGGTGGCCCAGATCGTCGTGGCGAAGATCCGGGTCAGCCCCTTGGCATCGAGCGGCTTCGCGGATGTCGTCGTGAAGATCGCCTGATGCGGATCGGCAAGCGAGAGCGCCATCTCGACAATGGTCATCTCGCGCGCACCGACGAGACGCATGTCCTTGAAGCTCTGCCGCTCGGGACCCCGGTAGGTGACCGCCGCGATCTGATCGACCATCTCGTCGACGCTGCCATCGAGGCCGGCCTCGGTGGCATCCTCGTGAAGCTGCGTCAGGATGGTGCCGGCCTCCTTGTTCATGTCGGTGCGCCGCAGAAGCGCAAAGCGGAAGACCTCCTGCCATTCCTCCCAGTCGACCTCGGTCATCCAGGGGCGGGTGTCGATTTCTGCATCCCAGACCATCACCTCGGGCGCCCCCTTCGCCTCGAGGTCGCGCAGGTGGTGGCGGAGGCCGGCGATCTCGATATTCACCGATTGCTTGGCGAGGATCTGGCTGCGGGCCACCATGGCGTGGATCAGGTCGGCGAAGGTCGTGGGCCGTCCGCAGACCTGGCTGGCGATCTCGGCAGAGCGGATCAGGCGCAGGAGAGCCCCTCGATAGGCGCGAGTGGTGTGGCGGCTCGTCATCGCTTGATTTTCCCATATAACCATAACGGTGCGTCTTGCCCGATATTGTGTCGGAGCAATTGGCGGCTCTCAACATGTTATCTGCGAAAAACGGCCGCGAGAAGGGGGTCGGGGCCTCCGTCCACAGCTTTGCGGCCTGTCGTCCAACACGGGCCGCAAGGATGCTCGCGGGTTATTCCTTCCGATCCGGGGTGCCGCTCTGCGGGGCCGCCCGGCGGGCGCAGGCGGTGCCCTTCATCACCCCGGCCTCGCGCCGTCCTGCCGATCGGGCACCGGCGGCGCCCAGCCGAAGTCATGTGGCGCGAAAGGAAAAGGGGTCGCGGGTGGGCGATACCCAAAGGGGGTCTGCCATCAGGCCGGAGCCCGGCGGATATTATCCGAGGGCAGGGAATGAAGGTCGACGGGCCAGCTTCTTGTCATTCCTTGTCCTGACAATCGCTTTCGCGCCGCGGAATGCGCATTCCCTCCACGCGGGCGTTCCGGCCAGTTCTCCACAGGAAAGTTGCGACCCCGTGAGAAAAACACCAAATAGCCCATTTTTCGCAAAGACGTGTGGTGCTAGTCTTCGGGCAGTTGCTCTGATCTCGGGATGTCACCATGCACACCAAGTCCTATCTGGCCCTCGCGGGTCTCGGTCTCTTCCTGGCGGCCTGCGGCCCCACTAATTTCGAGGCCGAAACTCCTCCGATCGAGGAGATCGACCAGATCATCGCCGAGGCGGTGGAGGTGTCG
>CAZKSE010000065.1:0-17303 GCA_964555305.1 uncultured Rhodobacter sp.
CGCCGCGGCATCCAGGAAGAACTGACCTATGCCGGCTCCCGCGCGATGGTCGTCTACGACCTGCCGCTCAACGAGGTGGTGTTCGATTTCTACGACCGGCTGAAATCGGTCACCAAGGGCTATGCAAGCTTCGACTATCAGATCACCGGCTACCGCGAGGATTATCTCGTCAAGATGACCGTGCTGGTGAACGACGAACCCGTCGACGCGCTGTCGATGATGGTCCACCGCGACCGCGCCGAGATGCGCGGCCGCGCGATGGTGGAGAAGCTGAAGGAACTGATCCCGCGGCACATGTTCAAGATCCCGATACAGGCGGCCATCGGCGGTCGCGTGATCGCCCGGGAAACGCTGTCGGCGATGCGCAAGGACGTGACGGCGAAATGCTACGGCGGCGACGTCACCCGCAAGAAGAAGCTTCTGGAGAAGCAGAAGGCCGGCAAGAAGAAGATGCGCCAGTTCGGTCGCGTCGAAATCCCCCAGCAAGCCTTCATCAACGCGCTGAAGATGGACAACTGACGCCGTCCCCTCAGCCCGGTCGCGCATTCTCTCTCCCAGTTGCCAGCGAAGGTCCCCGCGTCCGCGGGGACCTCGGTGCGTGCTCTCCTTCCGCCGAAACGCGCCACCGTGTCATCCCCGCGCAAGTGGGGATCTCTTTAATCCTGCCGCCTTGCCACCGCTTCCCCGTCCGCACCGCTGCGGGTTAGCTCCGCCGATGCAGCTCCGCGCCCGTTCCTTGTCTACCTGCTCACCACTCGCCCCGGCGGGGCGCTAATTCCGACGCGATACCGACCTTGCGCCGCTAGCCGGCCCAATCCCGTACCATTGCCCGCGCCCGGTCAACAGTGTCGACGTAAGCTCCAATTACATCAGCAAGTTGCGGCGCTACCTCGGCCAGATCCGCGGCCCAGATATAGACCCCGGCCGCGAGGGACGCCAAAAGCAGCGAAACCACCAGCCCAACCCCGAATCCGCCCCACCGCTCCTCCTCCATGGGGTGAACGACGACCTCCCCGCCCCCCTCGATCTCGGGTAGCAGAGGCCGCCGGGTCCCGGCATGAGGTACGGGCGTCGTAACGGGTTTCTCTTGTTCGACCTGATCGTGGCCGGCCTCGCGCCGCCGTGCCGCAAGCTCGCGCGCCGCTTCCTCGCGCAGGATCTGCAGGACCGCCGGGTCTGTCCCCCGCGCCCGCGGCGCCTCGGGTTCCGCCGCCTTCGCCGCGGTCGCACGGAAAAACCACCGATGATCGCAAGCCGAGCACTGCACCTCCCGCCCGGTTTCAGGGATCGCCGCCGCATCCACCTCGTAAAGCGCGCCGCATTTCGGACAGCCGAGCCGCATCCTGTCTCCGTTCGCCTGGATCGGACCTGCGCAGGCCATTGGCGCGGACCGTCAGGTGTTGTAGCAAGCGCCCGGTCCGGTTCCAAGGGCTGCAAGCGGCGGGACGCGAGGGCAGGGGGCGTGTGATGGCGATGGGGTCGACGAAAGCTTGCGCCGTGGGCGCGGAGGGTCGCTGATGGGCTACGCGCTGCAATGGACGCGGTCGCTGCTTTTCGCCGGTCATGCCTATGCGATGATGGCGTTGATGGCGGTCTTCTTCACCCCCTGGGCGATGATCGACCGGCGCGGCGCGTTTGCTGGCGTGCATACCTGGTGCCGCTGGGTGCGTTGGACCGCGCGCTGGATGATCGGACTTGAATCAGAGGTGCGTGGTAAGGTGCCGACCGGCGAGGTGATGATCGCGGCCAAGCATCAGAGCTTTTTCGACATCATCATCCTGGTCAGCGAGTTGCCGCGGCCGAAGTTCATCATGAAACAGGAGTTGAGCCGCGCACCGATCCTGGGCTGGTATGCGCGCCGGATTGGCTGCGTGCCGGTGGATCGCGGCAAGCGGGGGCGGGCGATCAAGGACATGCTGGCGCGGGTCGCCTCGGGACAGCAGGAGGCGGGGCAGCTGATCATCTATCCGCAGGGCACCCGCGTCGCCGCCGGGGCACAGAAGGAATACAAGGTCGGCACCGGGGTCCTTTACCAGGAGATGGGCGTGCCCTGCGTCCCGGTTGCCTGCAACGTGGGCGTTTTCTGGCCACGGCGACAGATCTATCGCGCGCCGGGCAAGGCGGTGGTGGAGTTCCTGCCGGAGATCGAGCCCGGCCTGCCGCTGCGCGCGTTCATGATCCGGCTGGAGGACGAGGTCGAGGCGGCATCGAACCGGCTGATGGCCGAGGCCGGATTCGAGGTGGCGGCCTCTCTCCATCGCTGACCGGAGTGGCGGGGCTGCAGGCCGCATGTCCGCGCCGAAACGGCAGCGCATCGCCTTCGGTCCGCTAGCGGACGTTTTTACAAAGCATTGATGAGCGGAAACCTTTTTGAGGTCATTAACCGCATTGAAACCTATTCTGTCGGAGCGCGGACACATCCGGCAGGCAAGGGGCAAACTGCCCGTTTGGCCGTGGATCAGAAGCCGCTGGCGCGCGGTAACCAGGTCGATATGATCGGCACGAAGGTCAGGATCAGCAACACCAGAATATTCGACAGAAAGAAGGGCGGCAGCTCTCGCACCAGCGCCGTCGGCTTCAGCTTCACCGCAGAGGAGACAACGAACAGCAGACTGCCGACAGGCGGCGTGGTCAGGCCGATCGTCAGATTGACGATGACAACGATGGCGAAATGGATCGGATCGATCCCCAGCGCGAAGGCGATGGGCCCCAGGATCGGCACCAGGATCATCACGCCGGGCAGCGGGTCCATGAAGAGCCCGAACATGAGCAGCAACAGGTTCACCGCCAGCAGGAAAAGCAACGGGCTCAGGTCCATGCCCACGATCCAGGCGGCGATGGATTGCGGCACCCCCTCGATGATGAGCATCCAGGCGAAGGCCCGGGCGGCGGCCAGGATCAGCAGAACCGCCGCGCTGGTCATCGCCGCGCGCAACAGGATGGCGGGCAGGTCCCGCAGCTTGAGCGATCGATAGACGAACATTCCGCACAGAAGCGCATAGGCCACCGCCATGACCGAGGCCTCGGTCGGGGTGAAGATGCCGCCGCGGATGCCGCCGATGATCAGCGCGATCAATCCCAGGGCGGGCAGCGCGTAGACGGTGGCGCGGCCGCGTTCGGCCCAGGTGGCGCGTGATTCGGACGCGGCGAAGGCGCGGCGGCGGGACATCCACCAGTTGGTGAAGAGCAGCCCGACCGAGATGCAGAGCCCCGGCAGGATGCCCGCCATGAAAAGCGCGACGACCGAGACACGCTCGTCCTGCATGGCGTAGATGATCATTATGATCGAAGGCGGGATGATCGGCCCCACAACCGCAGCCGAGACAGTGAGCGCGCCTGCATAGGCGCGGGGATAGCCGCCCTGTTCCATCATGCGGATCATCATCGCGCCCGGTCCGGCGGCATCGGCCAGGGCCGAGCCGGAGATGCCGGCGAACATCGTGGACGCGCCGACATTTGCATAGCCCAGCCCGCCGCGCAGATGGCCGGTGAAGCGGATGGTGAAGCGCAGGAGCGCCTGGGTCATGGCGCCGCCGGTCATCAGTTCGGCGGCGAGGATGAAGAACGGCACGGCCAGCAGCGGGAAGCTGTCGATGCCGGAGAACATCTCCTTCACGATGACGATGGCCGGGTAGCGCGAGCCGAAGGTCAGCGCGAGGAAGGCGGCGATGGCGATGGCAAAGGCCACCGGCACGCCGAGGACCAGCAGAAGAAAGAGCGCGGCGAACAGGATCTCAGCCAAGGTGACCCCCGGTCATGCCGTCAGCCTCGTCGTCGTCCTGGTAGCGGCCGGCAAGGATGTAGCGTGGCGCGATCAGCGCCAGATGCGCGATCAGCAGCGAAAAGCCTACTGGCATCGCGAGGTAGATGTACCAGAACGAGATGCGCGTGGCCGGAGTCAGCTGACGCCCCATGCGGGTCATGTATTCCTGCCCGACCCAGACCATGTAGGCGAAGAACCCGAAGAGAAGCAGGGCCAGCGCGGCGCGCAGCGCGATCTGAAGCCGCCCGGGCAAGGCTTCCTGCAGGTTGGTGATGGCGACATGACCGCCCTGGCGCAACACGAGGCCGGCGGCCAGAAAGGTCATCCAGATCATCAGGTAGCGCGCCACCTCGTCGGCCCAGGGGATCGACTGGTTGGTCAGATACCGCAGCGCGACATTGGTGAAGACGACGCCCGACATCGTGACCAGACAGGCGATCACGGCCCAGGCGTTGAGAGCGACGAAAGCGCGCTCGGCCTTGCGGAACAGCGACATCGGGGCCTCGTCCGGCGGTCGGCCCCGGCGCGGAACGCCGGGACCGGTGCAGGGTTAGTGCGGGATCATTCGGTGGCGATGATCGCCTCGATCAGCTCGCGGCCGTAGCTGGTGTAGTACTGCTCATAGGCCGGGGCGAGCGCTTCCTGGAAGGCGGCGCGATCCTCGGCCGACAGTTCGGCCACGTCCATGCCGCGCTCGCGCAGCGTCTCGAGCCCGCTTTCCTCGACCTGATCGACGAAGCCACGCATCGCGGTGACGGCCTCGGCGGCGGCCTCGCGGAAGATCTGCTGATCTTCTTCGGACATCGCGTCCCAGACCATCGGCGAGACCAGCAGCATCGCGGGCGAATAGACATGGCCCGAGATGGTCAGATACTGCTGCACGTCGTTCAGGCTTGCCGAGACGATCACCGACAGCGGATTTTCCTGCCCGTCGATCGTGCCCTGTTGCAGGGCGCCGATCACCTCGGGCCAGGCCATCGGGGTCGGGGCGGCGCCGAGCGTCTGGAAGGCCTGGAGGTGGATCGGGTTTTCCATCGTGCGCAGGCGCATGCCCGACATGTCTTCGGGGCCGCCGATCTGGTTGCGGTTGTTGGTGATGTGGCGGAAGCCCTGCTCGCCCCAGGCCAGCGCGACGAGGCCCACGTCATCGAATTTCGACAGGATGTCCTGGCCGATCGGGCCGTCGAGCACGCGCCGGGCATGGCCGAGGTCGCGGAACAGGAAGGGGATGTCGAAGACACCGGCCTCGGGGACGAAGTTCGATAGCGTGCCCGAGGACACGATCGTCGCCTCGACCGTGCCGAGTTGCACCCCTTCGATGACCTCGCGCTCACCGCCGAGGCCGGAAGAGGGGAAATGGCGGAAGACATAACGGCCCTCGGTGCGTTCCTCGACGACTTCCTGCCAGCGCTCGGCGGCGACGCCGTAATGCGAATCGGGGGCGAGGGCGTAGCCGATCTTGATCTCGGTCTGCGCGAGAAGGGGCGTGGCAATCAGCGCGCCGGCGAGCGCGCCGAAAAGGGCGGGTCTGAGCAGATACATGTTGGGTCCTCCCGGTCTTGCGATGAGCAGGCCCGGCCGGGCTGGCGACGCGGTGTGATTGCGTGCGGGGCGGCCGGGCGGTGCCCGCCGAATAGGACCGAAGCGGCCGGCCGAGTCAACGCCCGACTGGCGCGCAGGGCGTGGGGTGGGGGTTCAACCTGGGCGCACGGTCGTCCCCATCGCGGCGGCCTCGCGCTTGCGGGCTGGCGTCCTTGGGGCGCAGCGTGGAGGGCGGAGCAATTTTCATCGGCGATATGGCTTGACGCGCCGGGCGGCATCGCATAGATGCTCCTCGTCGCGCGGTTGTAGCTCAGTCGGTTAGAGTACCGGCCTGTCACGCCGGGGGTCGCGGGTTCGAGCCCCGTCAACCGCGCCATTTCCTGCCTTCCGCTCAGCTACCGCCTCGGGTAGGGTCCAGACCCGTTCGATGGGGGATTCATGATTGTTGTTCAGGGCTTTGCCGGTCGCCGCGTGGGTGTGCTGGGGTTGGGCCGTTCCGGGCTGGCGACGGCCGCATCCTTGCAGGCAGGCGACGCCGAGGTCTGCGCCTGGGACGACAGCGCTGAGTCGCGCGCCCGGGCCGAAGCGGCGGGCGTGTCGCTAGTCGATCTGACGCGGCACGGAGCGCTGGAGGATCTGGCGTGCCTGATCGTTTCTCCGGGTATCCCCAGCCTCTATCCGACGCCACATCCTGTCATTGCCGCGGCCTGCGCGGCCGGTGTGCCGGTCGACAACGACATCGGTCTTTTCTTCCGCTCTCTGGGTCGGGGCGACTGGGCGGTGATGGACGCCCCGCCGCGGGTGATCGCGGTGACCGGATCGAATGGGAAATCGACGACCACGGCGCTGATCGCCCACGTTCTGGAAAATGCCGGCTGGCCCGTGCAGATGGCCGGCAATATCGGCACCGGCGTTCTGTCGATCGATCCCCCGGGCGAGGGCGCGGTGGTGGTGCTGGAGCTTTCGAGCTACCAGACGGAACTGGCCCGCGCCCTGACCCCTGACATCGCGGTCTTCACCAACCTCAGCCCCGACCATCTGGACCGTCACGGCGGCATGGGGGGCTATTTCGCCGCCAAGCGCCGGCTCTTCGCGGAGGGCGGCCCGGATCGCGCGGTGATCGGCGTCGATGAGGCGGAGGGAAGCTACTTGGCGATGCAGCTCGCCGAAGCGCCCGAGGACATGCGGGTGATCCGGATCTCCTCGGGGCAGAAGCTGAGCGGGCGGGGCTGGGCGGTCTTTGCCCGCAAGGGTTTTCTGGCCGAGTGGCGGGCGGGGCGGCAGGTGGCCTCGATCGATCTGCGGACCATGCCGGGGTTGCCGGGGGCGCATAATCACCAGAATGCCTGCGCGGCCTATGCTGCCCTGCGCGCCCTCGGAATGGGGCCGCGGCAGATCGAACCGGGTATGGCCAGCTTCACCGGCCTGCCGCATCGCAGCCAACTGGTCGCGGAACGCGCGGGGGTGCGGTTCGTGAACGATTCGAAGGCCACCAATGCCGACAGCGCCGCCCGCGCGCTTCAGGCCTTTCCGCGCATCCGTTGGATCGCCGGCGGGCTGGGCAAGGAAGGTGGGATTGCCGCGCTGGCGCCGCATCTGGACCATGTGACCAAGGCCTATCTGATCGGTCATTCCGCGCGCGACTTCGCCCTGCAACTGGGCGGCACCCCGCATGAGATCTGCGAAACGATGGAACGCGCCGTCGCCCGCGCCGCCGAGGAAGCCCAATCCGGCGAGGTCGTCCTGCTGGCCCCGGCCGCGGCCAGTTTCGATCAGTATCGCGATTTCGAAAAGCGGGGCGAGGATTTCATGGCCTGCGTCCGAGCGCTGGAGCCGCGATGAGCCTGCCTGCAGCCCCGACCCTGGGTGGCGACACGCCGCGGGGCTTTGCCTTTGCGCTGACCGCGTATCTGCTCTGGGGGTTCCTGCCCCTCTACTTCCGGCTGGTCGACCATATCGGCATGCTGGAAGTGCTTGCGCATCGCGTCGTCTGGTCGCTGCCCATCGCGCTGGTGGTTCTGGTGGCAATGGGCCGGACCGATACGCTGCGCGCGGCGCTGCGCACGCCGCGGATGCTGGCGATGGGCTGCGTCACCGCGGTGCTGATCTCGGTCAACTGGGGCGTCTATATCTGGGCGATCCACAGCGGGCAGGCGCTGGAAGCGGCGCTTGGCTATTACATCAACCCGCTCTTCAGCATCTTCCTCGGCGCAGTCCTGCTGGGTGAGCGGCTCAGTGCGCGGCAATGGGTGGCGGTGGCCCTTGCCGCGTTGGCCGTGGCGGTTCTGACGCTGGAGACAGGAAGACTGCCGCTGGCGGCGCTGACCCTGACCTTCAGCTGGGGGTTCTATGCGTATTTCAAACGCTCCCTGCCCATCGGCCCCAACCAGGGCTTCGCGCTGGAGGTGATCCTGCTGATGCCGGTGGCGGTGGGCTACCTGATCTGGCTGCAAAGCCAGGGAACGCTCCATTTCGCTCAGGCGGGGGGGCGCGATCTGGCGCTGCTGGTAGGCTGCGGAGTGATCACCGCCGTGCCGCTGATGATCTACGCGAACGGCGCCAAGCTGCTGACCCTGTCAAGCATCGCGATCATGCAATACATCGCGCCAACCATGATCTTCCTGATCGCGGTCTTCCTTTTCGCCGAACCCTTCGGCACGGCGCGCGCCATCGCCTTTCCGATGATCTGGGCGGCGCTGGTGCTCTACACCTCGGAGATCGTGGGACGCCGTCTGCGCCGGCCGCCGGGCTGAGAGGAGCCCGGCCCGATCGACTTTCCAGTGGCCCGGCTTGCTCCGGGCGTCAGGCGAGCATCACCAGCGGGTTTTCCAGGTTCTCGATGATCGCCGCCAGGAACTCCGCCCCCAGCGCGCCGTCGATGACCCGGTGATCGACCGAAAGCGTCATCGACATGACCGTCGCCGTGGTGAGCTCCCCGTCCGCGCCGACGACGGGTTGCTTGATCCCGGCACCGACCGCCAGGATCGAACCGTGGGGCGGGTTGATCACCGCGTCGAAATTCTCGATCCCGAACATGCCGAGGTTGGAGATGGCGAAGCTGCCGCCGACATATTCATGCGGCGCGAGCTTGCGGTTGCGGGCGCGCGTGGCGAGGTCCTTCATCTCGGCTGACAGCGCCGAGAGGGACTTTGCGTGCGCGTCCTTGATGACCGGGGTGAAGAGCCCGCCATCGACCGCCACTGCCACCGCCACGTCCGAGGGCTTGAGCCGCAGGATCCGGTCGCCGGCCCAGACGGCATTTGCGTCGGGGACCTTCTGCAGCGCCTGCGCGCAGGCCTTGATGATGAAGTCGTTTACCGAGAGCTTGACGCCACGGGGTTCGAGCTGGACATTGAGCTGCCCGCGGAACTTCATCAGCGCGTCGAGCTTGACCGAGCGGCGCAGATAGAAATGCGGGATCGTCTGCTTCGCCTCGGTCAGGCGCGTGGCGACGGTTTTTCGCATCCCATCGAGCTTGACCTCCTCGAACTCGCGTCCCTCGAACATCCGGGCGACATGGTCGGCCGAGGCGCCGGCCGCCATGGCGGCTTTCGCCGGCGCCGGCGCCTCGCTTGCGGGCTTCTCGGCTTGCGGTGCGGCTTTCGCGCCTTCGACATCGGCCTTGACGATGCGACCGTGCGGACCTGAGCCGTTGATCTGCGTCAGGTCGAGGCCTTTTTCGGCCGCGATCCGACGGGCGAGCGGCGAGGCGAAGACGCGCTCGCCATCGGACGTCGGGGCAGGCGGGGCCTTTGAGACCGATCCGGCGCTTTCAGCCTTCGGGGCGGCGGGCTTCTCGGAGGCCCGCTCCGCCTCTGGCTCCGGGGCCGCCTCGTCGCCCGCGTCGGCCTTGGCGGCCTCCGGCTTGGCGCCGCCGATGTCGCCCTCGCTTTCGCCTTCTTCCAGCAGCACCGCGATCGGGGTATTCACTTTCACCCCCTCGCTGCCTTCCTCGATTAGGATCTTGCCGAGCGTGCCTTCATCGACGGCCTCGAACTCCATCGTCGCCTTGTCGGTCTCGATCTCGGCGATGACCTGGCCGGCGGTGATCTCGTCGCCTTCCTTGACCAGCCATTTGGCGAGCGTCCCTTCCTCCATCGTGGGCGACAGGGCGGGCATGAGGATTTCAACGGGCATCGCGCGCGCTCCTTACCTGTAGGTGACCTTGCGGGCCGCTTCGACCACCTCGTCGGTGGTGACCAGCGCGAGCTTTTCAAGATTGGCGGCGTAGGGCATGGGTACATCCTTGCCGCAGAGGTTAATCACCGGCGCGTCGAGCCAGTCGAAGGCCTGTTCCATCACCACCGAGGTGATGTAATTGCCGACGGAGCTTTGCGGGAAACCCTCCTCGACCGTGATCAGGCGATTGGTCTTCTTCACCGAGGTCAGGATAGCGTCGGTATCCATCGGGCGGATGGTGCGCAGGTCGATCACCTCGGCCTCGATCCCGTCGCCGGCGAGTTTCTCGGCGGCCTCGAGCGCGTAGGTCATGCCGATGCCGAAGCTGACGATGGTCAGGTCATCCCCCTTGCGGGCGATACGCGCCTTGCCGAGCGGGATGGTGAAATCTTCCAGTTCGGGCACTTCGAAGCTGCGACCGTAGAGGATCTCGTTCTCCAGGAAAATGACCGGATTGGGGTCGCGTATGGCGGATTTCAGCAAGCCCCTCGCGTCGGCGGCGGTGTAGGGCATCACGACCTTGAGGCCGGGGATATGGCCGTACCACGCCGCATAGCACTGGCTGTGCTGGGCGCCGACGCGGGCGGCTGCGCCATTGGGGCCGCGGAAGACGATGGGGCAACCCATCTGGCCGCCGGACATGTAGAGCGTCTTGGCCGCCGAGTTGATGATATGGTCGATCGCCTGCATGGCGAAGTTGAAGGTCATGAACTCGACGATGGGCCGCAGTCCGCCGAAGGCCGCGCCGACGCCGATGCCGGCGAAGCCATGCTCGGTAATCGGCGTGTCGATTACGCGGCGGGCACCGAATTCATCCAGAAGCCCCTGGGTGATCTTGTAGGCGCCCTGGTATTCGGCGACCTCCTCGCCCATCACGAAGACGGTGTCGGTGCGGCGCATTTCCTCGGCCATGGCGTCGCGCAGGGCCTCGCGGACGGTCTGGCTGCGGGTCGAGGTGCCCTCGGGCCAGTCGGGGGTGCGGTCGGGTTCCGGCGGGCGGTAGGTGTCGCGTGCGGCGGCGGGCGCCGCGGCAGCCCGCTCCGCCCCGTCGGGCTCCGGCGCCTCCTTGTTGCCCGCGTCGGCCTTGGCGGCCTCCGGCTTGGCCTTCTTGGCATCCTCGGCGCTTTCGCCCTCCTCGAGTAGCACCGCGATGGGGGTGTTCACTTTCACGCCCTCGCTGCCTTCCTCGATCAGGATCTGTCCGAGCGTGCCTTCATCGACGGCTTCGAATTCCATCGTCGCCTTGTCGGTCTCGATCTCGGCGATGATCTGGCCGGCGGTGATCTCGTCGCCTTCCTTGACCAGCCATTTCGCGAGCGTGCCTTCCTCCATCGTGGGGGACAGCGCGGGCATCAGGATCTCGGTTGCCATGGTCTGCGTCCTCCCTCAGGCGTTCTGTGGCACATCGCTGGCGTAGATGTCGGTCCAGAGTTCGTCCAGATCGGGCTCGGGGCTTTCGCGGGCGAAATCGGCCGAGTCGTTGACGATCGCCTTGATCTCCTTGTCGATGGTTTTCAGGTCATCCTCGGTCGCGTGCTTGCCGGTCAGCAGCATTTCGCGCACATGTTCGATGGCGTCGCGCTCCTCGCGTATCTTCTGCACTTCCTCGCGGGTGCGGTACTTCGCTGGATCGGACATCGAATGGCCGCGGTAGCGGTAGGTCATCACTTCAAGGATGTAGGGCCCCTTGCCGGCGCGGCAGTGCTTCACCGCCTTCTCGCCCGCGGCCTTCACGGCCAGCACATCCATCCCGTCGACCTCCTCGCCGGGGATCCCGAAGCTTGCGCCGCGTTCCCACAGCGAGGGCGACTTGGTCGCGCGCTGGACCGAGGTGCCCATCGCGTACTTGTTGTTCTCGATGACGAAGATCACCGGCAGCGACCAGAGCATCGCCATATTGTAGGTCTCATAGACCTGGCCCTGGTTGGCGGCGCCATCGCCGAAATAGGTGAAGGTGACGCGGTCGTTGCCCAGATACTTGTCTGCAAAGGCGAGGCCCGCGCCCAATGGCACCTGCGCGCCGACGATGCCGTGACCGCCGTAGAAATGCTTCTCGCGGCTGAACATGTGCATCGAGCCGCCCTTGCCCTTGGAATAGCCGCCCTCGCGGCCAGTGAGCTCGGCCATGACGCCCTTGGCGTCCATCCCGCAGGCCAGCATGTGGCCGTGGTCGCGGTAGCTGGTGATGCGCTTGTCGCCTTCCTCGGCCGCGGCTTCAAGGCCGACGACGACAGCTTCCTGGCCAATGTAGAGATGGCAGAAACCGCCGATCAGACCCATGCCGTAAAGCTGGCCCGCCTTTTCCTCGAATCGGCGGATGAGCAGCATGTCCCGGTAGTACTTCAGCAGTTCCTCGCCGGATATGTTTGACTTGGCGGATGTCTTGCGCGCAGCCACGGATCAGCCCCCCTGTTGCCGTCGGCGATAGTTTAGCCTTAAACAATTCACTACACCAGCGGCCGCAAAAAAGCGAGGGGGGAATCTCGGCCGATCAGCGCAGCAGGATCTCGTCGGGGCGGATCAGGCCGAGGATGTCGCGCGCCTGCTCATCCAGAAGATCGAGGTCCAGATAGGCGTCCGACAGCCGGTGCGTGCGGTTCTCGATCTCGGCCAGCTCCTCGGCCAGGCGGTCGCGGTCGGCGCGCAGTAGCGCGGCGTCGGCCTCGATCTGGATGCGGTTGAAAAGCCCGTACTCGCCCTGCACTGCGGCGAAGACCAGGTAGATGCCGAAAGTGCCGGCCAGGGTGAAATACATCACCGGACCGAAGCGGGGTCTGCGCTGCATCATTCTTCTCGATCTGCTCGGTTGAGCCTCTGGGCGGGCTTTGGCGCATCCTGCCACAGCCCGGCGCGAAAGGGAATCCCCGATGCGACGCAGGGTCGGACTTGCCCGGCTCCCGCGGGGGCGGCACGCTGCCACCCAAAGGGAGGAGTCGCCATGACCGAACCGATGAGCCGTGCCGCCCCGCGCAGCCAGCTGGAGACGCACGAGGTTTTCAACCAGCCCCAGCCGCTGGCGAACGATCCCTGGGCCGGCGATGCGGCATTGCGCGGGCTTCTCGGGGCGGATGCAGATCTGGCGGCCTTGGGCGCGGCTCTGGCCGAGCCCGAGATGCGCGAGGCCGCGCGCGATGCGCAGACCCGCCTGCCGGAGTTGCGCAGCTTCGACCGTGCTGGCCGGCGCATCGACGAGGTGCATTTCCACCCCGGCTATCACCGGCTGATGGCCCTGGGGATGGAGGCGGGATACGCCGCCAGCGCCTGGGAACCGGGCGGCAGCCATGCGCGCCATGCCGCCTATATCTATTTGCTCAGCCAGGTCGAGCCCGGCGTCTGCTGCCCGATGACCATGACCTATGCCGCGGTGCCGGCGCTGTCGGCGGATGCGGAACTCGGCGCGCTCTGGCGCCCGCGATTGACGGCGCGCGCCTACGACCCCTCGCGCCGCGCGGTCGGGCAGAAGGCGGCGGCGACGATGGGCATGGCGATGACCGAAAAGCAGGGCGGCTCGGATGTGCGGGCCAATTCGACACGCGCGGTGCCGGATGGCGAGGGCTACCGGCTGACCGGGCACAAATGGTTCTGCTCGGCGCCCATGTGTGACGGGTTTCTGACCCTGGCGCAGGCCGATGGGGGGCTGACCTGCTTTCTGGTGCCGCGCTGGCTGCCGGACGGGACGCGCAACGCCTTCAACATCCTGCGCCTCAAGGACAAGCTGGGCAACCGCGCCAACGCCTCCTCGGAGATCGAGTATGTCGACACCTTCGCAAATCGCCTGGGCGAAGAGGGGCGCGGTGTGCAGACGATCATCGAGATGGTGCATCACACCCGGCTCGATACCGCGCTGGCGCCTGCCGGGCTGATGCGCGCCGCGCTGGTCGAGGCGTTGAGCTGGGCCGGGGGGCGCACGGTCTTCCAGCGTCGGCTGATCGACCAGCCGCTGATGCGCGCCGTCCTCGCGGATCTGGCACTGGAAGCCGAAGCGGCGCTGATCCTGGGGATGGACGTCGCGCGCGCCTTCGATGACCCGGACCGCCGCCCCTATGCCCGCCTCACCGTGGCGCTGGCCAAGTTCCTGTCGAACAAGCGTGCACCGGGCATGATCTACGAATGCATGGAGGTCCTGGGCGGCATGGGCTATGTCGAGGAGACGCCGATGCCGATGCTGTACCGAGAGGCGCCGCTGAACTCGATCTGGGAGGGGTCGGGCAACGTCATCTGCCTTGATATCCTGCGCACGCTCGCCCGCGAACCGGCGGCGGGCGCGCAGCTGAATGCCCGCCTTGATGCGGCGCGGGGCCTCGATCAAAGGTTCGACGCCGCGCTGACCGAGCATCGCGCCCGATGGCCCGCCCTGCCGCCTGAGGCCGAGGCGCGCTGGTTCGCCGAAAGTCTGGGCCAGTTGCTGGCGGGGGCGGCGATGATGGCCGAGAGCCCCGTCGCCGATGCCTGGCTGGCCAGCCGACTGGACGGGCCGCGTGGGCAGATCGTGGGCGCGCTGGCGGGGATCGACGCGCAGCCGGTGCTGGATCGCGCGGCGCCGCATTGACCCCCCCGCGGCTCTGTGCGACCTGATCCCGGTCGCAAGAGGGCCGCGCCCATGAACATCGTCTTCGATATTGGCGACGTGCTGATCGCCTGGAAGCCCGAAAGGGCCTTTGCCGCGCATTTTCCGTCGGAGCCCGAGGCGCGCGCCTGGCTGGAGTCGATCGACTTCTACAACTGGAACTACGCGTTCGACGGCGGGCGCAGCTTTCTTGAGGGCCTGGCCGCCGCCGAAGCCGCGCATCCCGGCCGAACCGCGCCGCTCGCGGCCTATCTGGCGGGCTTTCCTGAGACGATCCGCCAGCCCATCGCGGGGACCTGGGCGCTTCTGGACCGGCTGCAGGCGCGGGGGCGGCCGCTATACGCGATCACCAATTTCGCCGCCGAAACATGGCCGTTGGCGTTGAATGTTCATCCGCGTCTGGGCACCGTCTTCCGCGATGTGGTGGTGTCGGGCCGGGAAGGGATGCTGAAGCCTGAGGCCCGGATCTACCAGTTGCTCCTGACCCGGAACGGGCTGAGCGCGGCGGACTGCCTGTTCATCGACGACAATCCTGCCAATGTCGACGGCGCGCGTGCCGTCGGGATGGCGGCGCACCACTTCACCTCGCCCCGGGCTCTTGAAGCCGAACTCCTTGACCGCGGGCTTCTTTGACCCGCCCCAGCCGAAAGGTCCGTCCATGCCGCATTTCGCCGCCGCCGATGGCGCCCGGATCCATTATACCGACACGGGCGAGGGGCTGCCGCTTCTCTGTCTGGCCGGACTGACCCGCAACGGCAGCGATTTCGACTATCTGGCCCCGCATCTGCCACCCCTGCGCCTGGTCCGCATGGATTACCGTGGCCGTGGTGGATCGGAATGGACCGGTCCGCAGTCCTATTCCGTGCCGCAGGAAGCCGACGACGCGCTGCGCCTGCTGGATCATCTGGGGATTGAATCGGCGGCGATCCTGGGCACCTCGCGCGGGGGGATCGTGGGGATGTTTCTCTGCGCGACCGCGCCGGGACGGGTTAGGGGCCTTTGCCTGAACGACGTGGGCCCGGTGCTGGAGGACGAGGGGATCGAGCGGATCCGCGACTATATCGGCCACCGTCCCGCTGCCGCGCGCAGTCTGGAGGACGTGGCGCAGGCGCTTCAGGCAACCGCGCACGGCTTCGCCAATGTCCCCGAGGGTCGCTGGCTGGAAGAGGCGCGGCGACACTTCATCGAGGCTGACGGCCGGCTGGACATCAACTACGATCCGGCGCTGCGCGAGGCCTTCCTGGCCGCCCTCGATGCGCAGCAGGGCGATGCCTGGCCGCTGTTCGAGGCCGCCTGCGCCAAGCCGCTCGCGCTGATCCGGGGGGCCAATTCGGACCTTCTGAGCCGCGCGACGACCGACGAGATGCAGCGCCGCTGCCCGTCGATGATCCTGACAGAGGTGCCGGACCGCGGACATATCCCCTTCCTCGACGAACCCGAGGCGTTGGCGGCGATCCGCATTTTCCTGGAGCGCGTGGCATGACCGACATTGCCCTGATCGAAGCCGCTGCCGCCCGACTGGCCGGGCATGCGCGGCGCACGCCGATGCTGTCCTCACCGTTTCTGGACGACTTGGCCGGGCGGCGGGTGCTGGTCAAGGCGGAATGCCTGCAACACACCGGATCGTTCAAATTCCGGGGCGCGTGGAACGCGATCTCGGCGCTGCAACCCTCGGGCGTAATTGCCTTTTCATCGGGAAATCATGCGCAAGGCGTGGCCCTGGCGGCGCGGCTGAAGGGCATTCCGGCCACGATCATCATGCCGTCCGACGCGCCGCGCATCAAGATCGAGAACACCCGCGCCCTGGGAGCCGAGGTGGTGCTTTACAACCGGGCGAACGAGGATCGCGATGCCATCGGCGCGCGGCTGGCGGCCGAACGGGGGCTGGCGCTGATCAAGCCTTTCGACATGGCCGAGGTGATCGCCGGGCAGGGCACCTGCGGGCTGGAGATCGCCGAGCAGGCTGCGGAGCATGGGGTGGAGACGGCGGATGTGCTGGTCTGTTGCGGGGGCGGGGGTCTGACCTCGGGGATTGCGCTGGCGCTGGAGGGGCGGGCGCCGGGGTTGCGGGCGCGGCCGGTGGAGCCGGAGGGGTTCGACGATACCGCGCGGTCGTTGGCGGCCGGCGAGATCCGGGTGAACGCGCGGCTGACCGGGTCGATCTGCGACGCGATCGTCACGCCGCGGCCGGGGGAGCTGACCTGGCCGATCCTGAAGCGGCTCTGCGGTCCCGGCCTGGTGGTTAGCGAGGAGCAGGCGCTCAGGGCGATGGCGCTGGCGCATGACCGGCTGAAGATCGTGCTGGAACCGGGCGGCGCGGTGGCATTGGCGGCGGCGCTGTTCCTGCCGGTCGAGGGCGAGGCGGTGGTGGCGGTTGCGACCGGCGGGAATGTCGATCGGGAGATGATGCAGCGCGCGCTTTCGCTGTGCGGCGCGGCATGAAGCGTAACCTGCCGGACCTGTCGGCGCTGGCCCTGCCGGAGGCGGAATTTGCGGTGCGGGTGCATCCGGGCGCGCGGCGCAACACCTTGATTCCAGGCGATCCCATCCGGATCGAAGTCACCGCGGCGCCCGAGGCGGGGCGCGCCAATGCGGCGGTGCGGGACATGCTGGCGCGGGCGTTGGGGGTGGCACCGTCACGGTTGCGGCTGGTGCGCGGGGCGGTGGCGCGCGACAAGCGCTATCAGCTTGAGGGGTCGGCGGCGCCGGCCGAGCGGCGCAGGCGGTAGACGCCCTCGGGCAGGTCGAGCGCGGCGAAAAACTCCTGCACCTGTTGGGGCGAGAGGGTGATCTTCATCACCCGGTCGGACTGCGGATCCAGCTGTTCGATGGTGACGCAATCCTCGAAAGCGGTGATGGTGACGTCTTCCTGCAGATGGGTGCTGCCCTCGTCGACGAGGGTGATGACGGTGGCGTCGAAGTCGTGCTCGATGGTGAACATGACCCCAAACTACGCCCATTCGCGGCGCGTTCAAGCGGTGGTTTTGCCCGCTGAGCGGCGTATGGCAAACGTATGGCAAGTGTATGGCAAACGTATGGCAAGTGTATGGCAAACGTATGGCAAACGTATGGCAGTTTCCGCCAGTGCAGGCCGAAGCCGGCGAAAATCGCGGGTGGTCGCAACGGTTCGGGGCGGGGAACGGGCCCCTGCGTGGCATGAGGCCAGATGTTGATACTGAACGAGGCCAAGTGAACCCGGGGCCGCGGCGTCGCGGCGGAGCCGGTAATCGGGGTGATCATTTCCGGCACTCC
>CAZKSE010000066.1:0-17249 GCA_964555305.1 uncultured Rhodobacter sp.
CCCTCGACCGCGTTCATCACCAGCCGCTGCGGCCCGCCCATCACCGAATTGACCGCCATCATGCCGGCCAGCGCGCCCGAGATCAGCATGGCCAGCATGATGATCCTGACGCTCGAGATGCCGGCGTAATGCGCCGCCGGCTCGCTTTGCCCGAAGGCGCGGATGGAAAAGCCCAGCCGCGTGCGCCAGAGCATGACCCAGGCCAGCCCGCAGAACAGAAGCGCCACGAACAGCATCACGTTCGCCGGCCCCGAGCGGGAGAATTCGATGCCCAGCGGCTCCAGGATATCGGCCAGCCGCGGCAGGCGGACCGTGTTGGGAAAGCGCGCGGTCGCCGGGTCCATCGAGCCTTGCGGGCGCAGGACATGGCTGAGGAGATAGTTGAGAAGCGAGAAGGCGATGAAGTTGAACATGATCGTGGTGATCACGATATGGCTGCCGCGCTTCGCCTGAAGCCAGCCCGGGATCGCCGCCCAGGCCGCGCCAAAGAGCGCCGAGGCGACGAGCGCGGCCAGGATCGCCGTCCACCAGTTGGGCCAGGGGATGAACAGGATCACCACGGCCACGCCCAGGCCGCCCAGCAGCGCCTGCCCCTCGCCCCCGATGTTGAAGAGCCGGGCCTGGAAGGCGATCGACACCGCCAGCCCCGTCAGCAGGAAGTTGGTGGTGTAGTAAAGCGTGTAGCCCCAGCCATAGGTGGACCCCAGCGCGCCCTGCACCATCAGGCGCGTGGCCTCCCACGGGTCCTCGCCGATGGCGAGGATCACCAGCGCCGAGATCGCGAAGGCAATGAGCAGCGAGATCAGCGGGACCAGCGTGACATCGGCCCAGTGCGGCAGGCGGCGGGCGCTCATGCGGCTTCTCCGCTGACGCCGGCCATCATCAGGCCCAGCTCGCGCGTGGTGGTCTGCTCCGGCAGGCGCTCGCCCATGATCCGGCCGTCGAACATCACGGCGATCCGGTCGCTGAGCGACAGGATCTCATCGAGTTCGACCGACACGAGCAGGATCGCCTTGCCCTGGTCGCGCAGTGCGATGAGCTGCTGGTGGATGAATTCGATGGCGCCGATATCGACGCCGCGCGTCGGCTGGCCGACGAGCAGCAGGTCGGGGTTGCGCTCCATCTCTCGCGCGAGGACGATCTTCTGCTGGTTCCCGCCCGAGAAGCTCTCGGCGGTCAGCATCGGGTTCGGCGGGCGGACATCGAACCGCTCCATCTTGCCGCGGGCGTCCTTCAGGATCGCGGCATTGTCCATCAGGAGTGCGTTCTTCTGATATTCCGGCGCGTGGTGATAGCCGAAGGCCACGTTTTCCCAGGCCATGAAGTTCAGCACCAGCCCGCAGCGATGCCGGTTCTCGTGCACATGCCCGATGGAGCGGTTGCGCCGGGTATGCGCATCGTCCTGGCGCAGCGCCAGATCGAGCGCCGTGCCGTTCATCGTCACCGTCCCCTCTCCGGGGATCATGCCGGCCAGCACCTCCAGCAGTTCCGACTGCCCGTTGCCAGCAACGCCCGCGACGCCCAGGATCTCACCGGCGCGCAGGTCCAGGTCGATGCCGCGCAGCTTTTCGACGCCGTGGCGGTCCACGACGCGCAAGCCGCGTGCCTGCAACACCACCGGGCCGGGTTGCGCGGGGGTCTTCTCGACGCGCAGCAGCACCTTGCGGCCGACCATCAGCTCGGCCAGTTCGGTGGGCGTCGTCTCGGCGGTGCGGCGCGTCGCCACCATCTCGCCGCGGCGCATGACGCTGACCTCGTCGGTCACCTCCATGATCTCGCGCAGCTTGTGGGTGATCAGGATGATCGTCTTGCCCTGCGCCTTCAGGCCCTTGAGGATGCGGAACAGATGGTCGGCCTCGGCCGGGGTCAGCACGCCGGTGGGCTCATCGAGGATCAGGATGTTCGCCTCGCGGTAAAGCGCCTTCAGGATCTCGACCCGCTGCTGGTGGCCGACGCTGAGTTCCTCGATCAGTGCGTCGGGATTGACCTGCAACTCGTATTCGCGGGCAAGTTCCGTCAGCAGCTTCCGCGCCCGCGACAACGAGGGGCGCAGAAGCCGGTTGCCCTCGGCCCCCAGGATGACGTTCTCCAGGACGGTGAAGTTTTCGACCAGCTTGAAATGCTGGAACACCATGCCGATCCCGGCGCGGATCGCGGTCAGGCTGTCGGTGATCTGCACGGGCTTGCCGTCGATCAGGATCTCGCCCGCATCAGCGCGATAGAAGCCGTAAAGGATCGACATCAGCGTCGACTTGCCGGCCCCGTTCTCGCCGATGATGCCGTGGATCGTGCCCTTGGCCACCCGGATGTGGATGTCCCTGTTCGCCTGGACCGGCCCGAAGGCCTTGGAAATGCCGCGAAGCTCGATGGCGGGAACGGCGGTTGCCTGCCGTTCCCCTGGCGTGCCGGCACCCATCGCGCCCGGATCCTCAGAAGCCGGGAACCGGGCAGGAGCTGTCGGCCATGTAGTCGTGCACGCTGACCTCGCCCGCGATGATCGCGGCCTCGGCCTCGTCCATCGCGGTGCGCATCTCGTCGGTCAGAAGCGCCTCGTTATGCTCGTCCTGCGCCCAGCCGACGCCCCCGGCGGCCAGGTCCATCACCTGCACGCCGGTTTCCAGTCCCGGACCTTCGGACAAGGCGTCGAAGACGGCGTTGTCCACGCGCTTCACCATCGAGGTCAGAACCTGGCCCGGATGCAGGTGGTTCTGGTTCGAATCGACGCCGATCGACAGGATGCCGGCATCGGCGGCGGTCTGCAGCACGCCCACGCCCGTGCCGCCCGCGGCCGCATAGACCACATCCGCGCCCTGGCTGATCTGCGCCTGCGTGATCTCGCCCCCGCGGACCGGATCGTTCCACGCGGCGGGCGTCGTGCCGGTGAAGTTGACGATCACCTGCGCCTCCGGGTTCGCGGCGATGACGCCCTGCGCATAGCCGCAGCCGAAGCGGCGGATCAACGGGATGTCCATGCCGCCGATGAAGCCCACCACCCCGCTTTCCGAGGCCATGCCCGCCAGCATGCCGACCAGGTAGGAGCCCTCATGCTCGGTGAAGACGACGGACCGCACATTGGGTTCCTCCACCACGCCGTCGATGATCACGAAGCTCGTGTCCGGGTAGTCGGGGGCGATCTGTTCCAGCACCGACATGAACGCAAAGCCGGTCATCACGATCGGGTTCGACCCGCCCTCGGCCAAGCGGCGCAGGGCCTGTTCGCGCTGCGCTTCGGACTGCATCTCGATGTCGCGGTAGCTGCCGCCGGTTTCCTCGGCCCATCGTTCGGCGCCGCCAAAGGCGGCCTCGTTGAAGGATTTGTCGAACTTGCCGCCCAGGTCATAGACGACGGCCGGATCGGCCAGTGCCGGGCCGGCCAGAAGCGCAAGCCCCGCGGTGGCGGCGGACAGTCGGGCAATGAGGGTCATGAATGTTCTCCCGGTTGCGGCCGGGCAGCTCGCGCACCGGGCCGGTGTGATCGTTGGGCAAGCGCCGTGTTGCCCGATCTAGGGTCATCGGGGCGCGGTCCGTCAAGGGCGAAAATGCCGCGAAGGTTCAATTCCCCATGCCGGATGGCGGCAGCGGCGCCGAGGCCGGATCGAGCGCGCAGGTCAGGATCAGCGCCGCGATGGCCGGCCCTCCGGGGGCGCGATAATAGCCCGGCCGCCGCCCCGCCGCGCCAAAGCCGCAACCGGCGTAGAGGGCGCGGGCGGCGGTGTTGTCTTCGGCCACCTCCAGATGCGCGCGGATGGCGCCGCGCCGGCGCGCCTCGGCCAGAAAACGCGCGAGGAGGGCGCGGGCATGGCCCTGCCGGCGGGCGGTGGGATGGGTGGCGAGCGTCAGGATCTCGGCCTCGTCGGCGACGACCCGGCCCAGGAGGAAGGCTTGCTCGTCCGGCGCGACCAGGAGGAAGGCGGTAGGGTCCGCGAGGAAGCCCGCGAAGGCCGAGGCAGGCCAGGGCGGCGGGGCGGTGAAGGCCGCCGCGTGCAGCAGGGCCAGTTTGGCGGGATCCATCAGTCCAGAAGCGCGGGGGCGCCTTCGGACGGGGGCGCGGCATCGGCGGGGCGCAGATAAAGCGGTGCGGGCCGCGGCTGCGCGCTGTGCCGGCGCGCCTCGGTCAGGCGGGCGATGGCGAGGGCGAGGGGATAGGCGGGCGGGGTTGCCGCAAGTTCCGGGAAGTCGGCGGGATCGGCGATTACCGGCTCGCGCAGGGACGTGGGATCGACCAGAAGCGGGCTGACGCCCGGTCGCGCCAGCCATGCCATTCCGCGCGCGGCGGGCAGCAGCACCGGCAGGTCCGGCCCGTCCAGCCCCAGCGCGGCGAAGCGGTCGATGCCGATGGCCGGGATGCGCAGACCCATCGCCAGGCCGCGCGCCGCGGCGACCCCGATGCGGATCCCGGTGAAGTTGCCCGGCCCGGTGCCCACGCCGATCGCCGCCAGATCCGCCCAGCCGATCGCCGCCAGATCCGCCCAGCCGATCGCCGCCTCGGCCATCGTCTCTTCGATCGCCGGAAACAGCCGCTCGCCCTGTCCGCGCGCCATCGGCTCGAAGCGATGGGCGCGCACGCGATCCGCGACGCGCAGCGCCACGGCGCACCAGCTGCCTGAGGTATCGAAGGCGAGGATCGCCTCAGACGGCAACCGGACGCACCTCGGTCACCTCGGGGATGTAGTGACGCAGCAGGTTCTCGATCCCCATCTTCAACGTCAGCGTCGAGGACGGGCAACCCGCGCAGGCGCCTTTCATGTGCAGATAGACCACGCCGCGATCGAACCCGTGGAACGTGATGTCGCCGCCGTCCTGGGCCACGGCCGGGCGCACGCGGGTATCCAGCAACTCCTTGATCTGCTCGACGATCTCGGAATCCGGGCCCTCCTGCACGGCATGGCCTTCCTCGGCCGCGCCAACCATCACCGGGCGACCGGACTGATAGTGTTCCATGATCGCACCGAGGATCGCGGGCTTGATATGCGCCCAGTCGGTGGCCTCGGCCTTGGTCACGGTGACGAAATCGGCGCCGAGGAAGACGCCGATCACGCCCTCGGTGGCGAAGATCGCCTGGGCGAGCGGCGACTTGCCCGCCGCATCGGCATCGGTGAAGTCGGCGGTGCCCTGGCCCAGGACCGACTGGCCGGGCAGGAATTTCAGCGTCGCCGGGTTGGGCGTGGATTCGGTCTGGATGAACATGGGAAGCCTCCGTTTCATTGCGATATGCGACCGGGGTAGGGACCTGTCAAGCGCGCGGCCCCCCGCAGCGCGGATGATCAGGACCCGCCCGGCGTCAGTCGGCGGGCAGGTCGCGCGCCAGATCCAGCTCCAGGAAACGCTCGAACGCGTCCAGGTTCACGGGTTCGAACTGGCCAAAGGCCTGCATCCAGACCGAGGCCGCGCGCAGCGCGTCGGGTTCCAGCTTGCACCATTTGACGCGCCCGCGCTTTTCCTGGCTGATCAGGCCCGCGGCGTTCAGGATCGACAGATGCTTGGAAACCGCCGCCAGCGACATGGGCAAAGGGGTGGCGACATCGGTGACCGCCATGTCGTCTTCCAGCAGCATCGACAGGATCGCCCGGCGCGTGGGATCGGCCAGCGCCATGAAGATCGTATCCAGCTGGTGCTCTGCGGCCACGGGCATTCCGGGAAGATGGGCCTCCGCGCGGCAATGGTCAACCGCAAGGTTGAATATGCCGCAGCGCCGCAAACTGGTCGCCGGGGCAGGTTGTTCGCGGGTTCCCTGCAAAAAGTTCGTTTATTAACAGTATCTTGTAGAATTCGTATCGCGCTTGACTCCGCGCGCCCCCGTCCCTAGGTTGCGCGCGACTGACCGGGGCCGACACCGATGCCCGATCCTGAAGACATGGAGCGACTGCGCGCGCTGGAAGCGCGGATCGCGAAGCTCCGCAAGGACCGGGAACCGGCGCCGGCCAAGGCTGATGGCCATACAATGGGCCAGGCGGCCTGGCGGATGGTCACCGAGCTGGTTGCCGGCCTCTTGGTCGGCTTCGGCATCGGGCTGGGACTGGATGCGCTTCTTGGAACGCGGCCCTGGCTTCTGGTGCTGTTCACTTTGCTGGGCTTCTGGGCCGGGATCCGCACCATGATGCGAACCGCCCAGGACGTGCAGCGACGAAGCATGAATACGGCGGCCCCGCCCGCCGATGAACGAGGGGAACAGGATCGTGGCTGAGGCAAACGGCGGTCTTTCCATCCGGCCGATGGACCAGTTCGAAGTGCGTCCGCTGTTCGGCGGCGATACGGTGGGCATGTTCACCATCACCAACGTGACGCTCTGGATGGCGCTGACCGTGCTGGCGGTGACGCTGCTGATGGTCGTCGGCGCGCGTGGACGCGCGCTGGTGCCGACTCGCGGCCAGTCGGTCGCCGAGATGGCCTACGGCTTCATCTACAAGATGATCGAGGATGTGACCGGCCGCGACGGGCTGCGCTACTTCCCCTATATCATGACGATCTTCATGTTCGTCCTGTTTGCAAACCTGCTGGGCCTGATCCCCTGGGCGTTCACGACCACCTCGCATTTCGCTGTGACCGCGGTCTTGGCGCTGGCGGTCTTCATCACGGTGACGGTGCTGGGCTTCGTGATCAATGGCGCAAGCTTCCTGCGGCTTTTCTGGGTGGACAGCGCGCCTCTGGCGCTGCGCCCGATCCTGGCGCTGATCGAGTTGATCTCGTACTTCGTGCGGCCGGTCAGCCACTCCATTCGTCTTGCCGGGGCGATGATGGCGGGCCATGCCGTGGCCAAGGTCTTCGCCGGCTTTGCCGCCGCACTGGGCGTTGCCTTCTTCATTCCCGTGCTTGCGGTGACCGCGCTCTACGCGCTGGAGCTGCTTGTGGCCGTCATCCAGGCCTACGTCTTCACCATCCTGACCTGCGTCTATCTGAAAGACGCGTTGCATCCGCATCACTGACGGGTCGGGTCCCTAACAGCCAATTCCAATCGTAAGGAGCGAACATGATGGAAGGCGATATCGCAGAAATGGGCAAGTTCATCGGCGTTGGCCTGACGGCCATCGGCATGGGCGGCGCGGCGATCGGTGTGGGTAACATCGCCGGCAACTTCCTCTCGGGTGCGCTGCGCAACCCGGGTGCGGCGGCCGGACAGACCGCCATGCTCTTCATCGGCATTGCGTTCGCGGAAGCACTGGGCATCTTCTCGTTCCTGGTCGCGCTGCTGCTGATGTTCGCCGTCTGATCCAGAGATCGTGATCCCTTCGGTCGGGTGGCGTGCGTCCTGCGCGCCACCCGGCGGGTTCCCGACGAACGGAGGACGCAATGGCCGCGAATGCCAACGATGCGGCGGGTATGCCGCAACTCGAGTTTTCGACCTTCCCCAACCAGATCTTCTGGCTGGTGGCCACGCTGGTCGTGCTCTATCTGATCCTGTCGCGTGTCGCGCTGCCGCGGATCGGCTCGATCCTCGCCGAACGTGCCGGCACGATCACGGCCGATATCGACGCGGCCGAGACCTACAAGCGACAGGCGGCCGCCGCCGAAGCGGCCTATAACAAGGCGCTGGATGACGCGCGCGCCGCGGCACACAAGATCGTCGAGGAGATGCGGGCCGAGATCCAGGCGGATCTTGACGTCGCGATCCAGAAGGCCGATGCCGAAATCGCAGCGCGAACCGCGGAATCCGAACGCCGCATCGCCGAGATCCGCGACAGCGCCAACGAGGCGGTGGAGCAGGTCGCAGCCGATGCCGCGCAAGAGATCCTGACGGTTTTCGGCGTTTCGGCCGAACGCAAGGAGATCACCCGTGCGGTGGCTGCCCGCGTGAAAGGGGGTGGGGCATGATCCGTCTTGCAGCGGCTCTGATGCTCGTGGGCGCAAGTCCGGCGCTGGCGGCGGGGGACTACCCGTTCTTCTCGCTGCGCAACACCGACATCATCGTCTTCATGGGCTTCGTGATCTTCGTCGGCATCCTTGTCTATTTCAAGGTGCCCGCGATGATCACCGGGATGCTCGACAAGCGGGCCGAGGAGATCCGGGCCGATCTGGCCGAGGCCCGTCGCCTGCGCGAGGAAGCGCAGGAGCTGCGCGCGGCGTTCGAGCGCAAGAAGACCGAGGTCAAGGAGCAGGCCGAGCGGATCGTGACCAAGGCCAAGGCCGATGCCGAGTTCGCCGCCCAGCAGGCGCGGGCGGATCTGGAAGTCTCGATCAAGCGTCGGCTGAAGGGGGCGGAAGACCAGATCGCCTCGGCCGAAGCTGCCGCCTTGCGCGAAGTTCGCAATCGCGCGGTCCAGGTGGCGGTCGCCACCTCGGCCGAGCTGATCGCGGCGAACATGGGCAAGGCCGATGCCAACCGGATGATCGAGGAATCGATCAAGACGGTCGAGGCGCGGCTGCACTGACCCCGCCGACACGGCACATTCATAAGCCCCGGTCGCAGGACCGGGGCTTATTCATTCATCCAGGTTATCAATCACCCGAAATCCGTCTGGAATGGCGGCGCTGCCCTCCAGCACCAGATCCGCGGTGAGGGCGGCAAGTTTCGGCGCCATGCCGAAGCCGATCTTGAACCCGCCGTTCAGAACGAAATGCCCCGCGCGACCCGGCCAGGGACCGATCATCGGGGCGCGGCTGGACGCGCGCGGGCGCAGACCGGCCCAGCGTTCCACGACCGGCGCATCGGCCAGATCGGGGCAGAGGCTGCGGGCGCGGGCGATCAATGCCTCCAGTTGCGCATCGGTCGTCTCCGCCGCGTCGAAATCGCGCTCCGAAGTGGACCCGATCGCAACCGTCCCGTCCCCGTGCGGGACAAGGTGCACCCCCTCCACGAAAAGCTGCGGTGCGTCGCGCCAGTCGCCGCGCAGCGTGGCCGCCTGGCCTTTTACCGGCGCCCCCATCTTGCGGTTCAGATCGTGTCCCAGCGCCGCCAGTCCCGCCACGCCCGTGGACCAGATGACGGCGTCGGCGCCCGGGGGCGCCTCGGTGCCTTGTCGGAGCGAGACGCCGAGCGCGCTGAGGGCGGCGACCAGAGCGGCAAGCGCGGGGCGCGGGGCAATCCGGGCGGTCAGCGTGTCGAAGACGGCAAGGCCAGTTGGGCTATGGAGCTGCATTCCGCCGCGCTCGTCTATCGGCACCACGCGCCATTCGGCCTGACCCTGCCAGAGAGTCGCAGCCAAGGCCGCACGTTCTTGCGCCCGCGCGACAGCGGCGGCGTCGGCAAGTGGTTGCAGGCGGCCGCGGCGCGCGTAACCGGGATCACGGCCGCCGACCTGCGCGACCTCGGCCCAGAACGGGGCCGCCATCAACAGACTTTCCAGCTGGAACTGCTTCTTGGGGTTCCAGTTTTCGGGAACATGCGGTGCCAGCGCGCCCACCAGTCCGCCCGAGCAGCCTGCGCCCGGCGCCGCGCGTTCGATCACCGTCACGCGGGCGCCCCGGCGGGCCAGCGTGAAAGCCGCGCTCAATCCCAGGATCCCCGCGCCCATCACCACGATGCCGGCCATTGCCATTCCCCGCGCCCCGCGCCAAGTTGCCGCCGCAAACCTAGCCGGGACTTCCCGCATGAGCCAGCCCGCCCTGACCTGGACCGAGACCGGAACGCCGGTGAGCGCGCAGTTCGACGATCCGTATTTTACCGACGGCGCGGGCCTCGACGAGGCGCGGTATGTGTTCCTGGCCGGCAATGACCTGCCCGCGCGGTTGCACGAGGGATTTCAGGTGGCCGAACTGGGCTTTGGCACCGGGCTGAACCTGCTGGCACTTCAGCAGGCCTGGCGCGGGCCGGGGCAGGTGAAGTTCACCAGTTTCGAGGCGTTTCCACTTTCAGCGTCGGACATGGAACGGGCGCTCGCGCCCTTCGAGCTGGCCGGTGCGGCGGATCTGGTCGCGGCCTGGGCGCAGACAAGCGGCGATCGGCGGCGCTTCGAATTGCCGGGCGTCACGGTCGAGGTGCGGATCGGGGACGCGCGCCAGACGTTGCCTGGCTGGGCTGGTCGCGCCGACGCCTGGTTTCTGGACGGCTTCGCCCCGGCCCGGAATCCGGAACTGTGGGAGCCTGGGCTGATGCAGGAAGTCGCGCGCCATACCGCGGCGGGCGGCACCTTCGCGACCTACTCTGCGGCGGGGCATGTGCGCCGCGCATTGGCCGCAGCAGGCTTCGTTGTTGCCCGCCATCCGGGCTTTGCCGGCAAGCGCCACATGAGCCGCGGCCGGTGGGAGGGCGGCGCATGACCGAGCAGAACACCCGGCTCGGCATCATCCTGATGATCGCCACGGCCTTCGTCTTTTCGGTGCAGGATGCGATCTCGCGCCATCTGGCCAGCGAATACAACGTCCTGATGGTGATCATGATCCGCTACTGGTTCTTTGCCGGTTTCGTGATCGCCATCGCCAAGCGGCAGGCCGGCAGCATCCGCGCCGCGGCGCGCACACGGCGGCCGTTCCTGCAGGCGTTCCGCGGCTTGCTGCTGGCGGCCGAGGTCTGCGTGATGGTGCTGGGCTTCGTCCTGCTTGGCCTGGTCGAGAGCCATGCGGTCTTTGCGATCTACCCGCTGCTGATCGCGGCGCTTTCGGGGCCGGTGCTGGGCGAACATGTCGGCTGGCGGCGGTGGGTGGCAATCGGGATCGGTTTTGTGGGCGTGCTGGTGATCTTGCAGCCGGGGTTCGGCGTCTTTGCGCCGGCGGCCCTGATCCCGCTGCTGGCGGCCCTGATGTTCGCGCTCTACGGGTTGCTAACCCGCTTTGTGGGCCGGGATGATCCGGCGGCGGTCAGCTTTTTCTGGACGGGCACCGCCGGGGCCGTGGTCACCACGGCAGTCGGCATCTGGTTCTGGGAGCCGATGGCGCCGGCCGACTGGGGCTGGATGGGGCTATTGTGCCTGACCGCGGCTTTCAGTCACTGGCTTCTGATCCGCGCCTATGAGGTGGCCGAAGCCAGCGCGATCCAGCCTTTCGCCTAC
This sequence comes from uncultured Rhodobacter sp., assembly GCA_964555305.1. Classification (GTDB taxonomy): domain Bacteria; phylum Pseudomonadota; class Alphaproteobacteria; order Rhodobacterales; family Rhodobacteraceae; genus Pararhodobacter. The sequence continues at coordinate 10,923 of CAZKSE010000066.1, forward strand.
TTGCAGCTCGTCTTCGTGAGCATCATCGGCATCGGGCTCTTCGGCGAGACGCTGCGCCCGAACGTAGCCCTCGGCACCTGTATCGTCGTGCTGGCTGGGCTGTTCACGCTATGGCGCGCGCGCCAGGTCGGCGCGCGGCGCTGAAGTCAGTAGTGGGAAATGCGGCCTCAGCGGCTGCAGAACCGCTCCGCAGCGTCACCAAAGGCTCGGTAGCGCGCCCAGAATTCGTTGTCAGCCGCGCTGCGCGACATGCGCACGGCCTGAGCTTCGTCGGGATTGGAGAAAAAGCGCGCGGCGCGGCGCTGCTCCGACCGGGTCAGCGTCTGCTGTGCGACGTTGTCGATACAGCGGCACAGCGAGCGCGTCGCCGCAGAGCGGTCCGAACGGTTGCAGGCGTTCTCGACCGGACCGGCCAGCGCCGGAACGGGGGCCAGCGCCATCAGCGCGACCGTAGCGGGGATCAGGAAAGCTCTCATTTCTGCCTCGTTTCCAGGGTGACTCGCAGCCTTTGTGGCCATCTTGTCCGGCACCTATTGCCTCAATTTCGTTACCAGAAGATGCCTGATTCGACAATCGCTACCGCTTGCGACACGGGCGCACGCCAGCCCCATATCCGGCGGGCTGCATTGCGCGCGGGTCGCGGCGTGGTAGTGTCGGCCCATCGCCAAGGGAGGGGATGATGGAGCGCTGGGACTATATCATCGTCGGTGCCGGCACCGCGGGGGCACTTTTGGCCAACCGGCTGAGCGCCAAGGCCCGTGTCCTCCTGCTGGAGGCGGGGGGGCGCGACAACTATCTCTGGGTGCATGTGCCGGTGGGGTATCTTTACTGCATCGACAATCCCCGCACCGACTGGCGCTTTCGCACGCGGGCCGAGCCGGGATTGAACGGCCGCAGCCTGCTCTATCCGCGCGGGCGGATCCTGGGGGGATGTTCGTCGATCAACGGGATGCTTTACCTGCGCGGGCAGGCGGGCGACTACGACCAGTGGCGACAGATGGGGCTGACGGGCTGGGGCTGGGACGACGTGCTGCCCTATTTCCGCAAGCACGAGGATTATGCCGCCGGTCCCGCGGACCCGGAACTACACGGCATCGGCGGGGAATGGCGGATCGAGAACCAGCGCCTGCGATGGGAGATTCTCGATGACTGGTCTCGGGCGGCGCAGGCCTGCGGCATCCCGGCAAGCGCGGATTTCAACACCGGCGACAACGAGGGTGTGGGCTATTTCAAGGTCACGCAACGGTCGGGGTGGCGGTGGAACTCGTCCAAGGCATTTCTCAAACCCCTGAAGGGGCGCGAGTCGTTGGCCGTGCGGACCCATGCGCAGGTGCAGGATCTGGTCTTCGACGGGGCGCGCTGCGTCGGCGTGCGCTACCGGCGCGGCGACAGGGTCGAGGAGGCGCGTGCCGATGCCGAGGTGATCCTGTGCGCGGGTGCGATCGGCTCGGCGCAGATCCTGCAGCTGGCGGGGATCGGTCGCGGCGACGTGTTGCAGGACCTCGGGATCTCGGTGCGGCACGACAGTGACGCGGGCGAGAACCTGCAGGATCATCTGCAGCTGCGTCTGGTCTACAAGGTGCATGGCGCGAAGACGCTGAATACGATGGCCGCCAACCTCTGGGGCAAGGCGATGATCGGGATGGAATATGCCCTCAGGCGGACGGGTCCGATGTCGATGGCGCCGTCGCAACTGGGCGCGTTCGCGCGCTCCGGTCCCGATGTCGCGCGGGCCGATCTCGAATACCATGTCCAGCCGCTGAGCCTCGATGCGTTCGGTCAACCGCTGCATCCCTTTCCGGCGATCACCGCCTCGGTCTGTCATCTGCGGCCGGAAAGTCGGGGGCATGTTCGGCCGCTGTCGCCCGACCCGATGGCTGCACCCGAAATCGCGCCGAACTACCTGTCAACCGAGGGCGACCGGATCGTCGCCGCGCGCGCCATCCGCCTGACGCGGCAGATCATGGCCGCGGACCCCTTGTCGCGCTATCGCCCCGAGGAATTCCGCCCCGGCGCCACGCTGCAATCCGATGCCGAACTGGCGCGGGCGGCCGGCGACATCGGCACCACGATCTTCCACCCCGTCGGCACCGCCCGCATGGGCACCGACCCGCGCGCGGTGGTCGGGCCGGACCTGCGTGTGAACGGGGTCGAGGCGCTGCGGGTGGCCGATGCCAGCGTCATGCCGACGATCACCAGCGGCAACACCAACGCCCCGGTGCTGATGATCGCCGAGAAATGCGCCGACATGATCCTCAAGAGCGTCGGGAAGGGGGCCTCGGCCGCCTGACGCCGGGCCAATGCGTGCGTCGCGCGGCGACATGGCTGGTCTGTGATGCAAACCGGCTGATCGCAGCGTAGGCCGGTTGCCCGCGGGTCAGCCCAGCGTCATCCGCAGCGCGTGGATGCGCCCCACCAGATCGGGGCCGAGCGCCTCGTGAACGGCGCGGTGGCGACCGATACGCGTCAGCCCTTCCAGTTCCGGCGCGGTGAGCCGGATATGGAAATGTGTCTGCCCGCCCTCGCGCCAGCCGGAATGGCCGCGATGGCTTTCGCTTTCATCTTCGATCTGAAGCTCGGTGACGGTGAAAGCGGCGCGCAGCCGATCCTCCATCTCGTCGATCACGCGAATCTGCGGGTTCATGCGACGCTATGCCCTTTTCCTTTACCTGCACAACAAACTAAACTCCTGCCTCCGACTCGCAAGGGCCCCCGGCGGCCGATCTGACAGGCAAGAGACTGCATGACCGGAGATCCGTTCAACTTCGACATCCGCGCGTCAAACGACCGCAAGAAACGCACGCGTGGCCGCCGCGCCCAGTCCGGCGCGGTCGAGACCTCGTCGCAGCAATGTGCGCATCCCGGCTGTTCAGAGCCCGGGCCGTTTCGTGCGCCGCGCTCGCCCGATGCGCTGGATGATTACCTGTGGTTCTGCAAGGACCATGTCCGCGAATACAACCTGCGCTGGAACTTCTTCGCCGGCCAGACCGAGGACGAGATGCGCGCCGCGATGCAGCGCGAGCGGATCTGGGGCCGCGCGACCCAGCCAATGGGCAACCCGGGCGACAAGCAGGGCTGGCAGCGTCTGGGCATCGAGGATCCGTTCGAGGTGCTGGGCGACAAGGCCACGCGCCGCCGGTCCGATGGCGCCCGTTCGGGCACGACCCGTCGTCTGCCGCCGACCGAACGGCGCGCATTGGAGATCCTGGATGCGCGCGACACCTGGACCCGCCCCGAGATCCGCCGCCAGTACAAGAGCCTGGTCAAGGATCTGCACCCCGACCTGAACGCCGGCAACCGCGCCGACGAGGAGCGCCTGCAGGAGGTCGTCTGGGCGTGGGATCAGATCAAGGACAGCCGCAACTTCAAGGATTGAGCACTGCTGTCGCCTGGCGTCAGGCCGCTAGTGCCCGGACGGTGAACCGGCGGCGGATCGACGGGCTCAACGAGATCAGCACGATGCCGATGGAGAACAGGCACCAGATCGCCGGCACCTCGTTGGGGTTTCCGGTGAGCGCCCCGGCCAGCACCGGCCCCGCCAGAAGGTGAAAGCCCACAAATCGCCAGGCCCCGTAAAGCAAGGGCAACAGGAACACGGTCAGCATGTAGGTGGGAAAGCCCCAGTGGCCGACCACTGGCCAGTCGATCCAGGCAAGAAGCCCGTTGTAGGGCACGTCCCAGGCAATGTGCCAATCGCCGGAAACCGTGCAAAGCTGCTCCGCGCAGAGCGTAGCGCCGGGAACGCAGGCCCCCGCCCAGCCGAAGGGGTAGATTTGCAGCAGCATCACAACCGCCGAAAGCGCGCAAAGCGCATAGACCAAGATCTGTATCGAGGCGGGCACCCGGCGTGCCACGAGCGACATCGCGAAAGCGTTGATCACGAGCGGCTGGAAGACGATATGTAGCACCGAGAGCAGTGTCACCGTCTGGTTGGCCGGGTTGCCGCACTGGTCGACCACAAGATAGCCGGCAACCTGCAAGGCCTCCATGACGGTGAAGTAGCTCAGCGTTAGCGGCACGACCGGCGCGTCACCGCGCCTGAGGGTGAGCACCGTGGCGGCACCACCCAGCCCAACCATTCCGGCAGACATGGCGAGGCTGAAGCACATCGTGACTCACTCCCGATAGCGACCAGTGACAGGGTGCCGGAACCCTGACGCACCGGCAAGGCATCGCGACACCGGCCGTTTGGCGCGCGGCAAGGCCGCCACGCCTTCCCCTTGCGCCGCCGGACAATATGTTCCATGACGACCGGGTCGGGCAATAGCCCCAGGGACAAGCTGCACGAATGGCGGACGGAATGGCGGAACAGATGTTGAAACCCACCGAGGAAATCTCGGTGCGCGACGTGTTCGGAGTGGACACGGATATGGTGGTCAAGGGGTTTGCCGAGCGAACCGACCGCGTCCCCGACATCGATCCGACCTACAAGTTCGACCCGGAGACGACGCTCGCCATCCTGGCCGGCTTCCAATACAACCGTCGCGTGATGATCCAAGGCTATCACGGCACCGGGAAATCCACGCATATCGAACAGGTCGCGGCGCGGCTGAACTGGCCGGCGGTGCGTATCAACCTTGACAGCCATATCAGCAGGATCGACCTGATCGGCAAGGACGCGATCAAGCTGCGCGACGGCAAGCAGGTGACCGAGTTCCACGAGGGGATCCTGCCTTGGGCGTTGCGCCATGCCTGCGCCATCGTCTTCGATGAATACGACGCGGGCCGTCCGGACGTGATGTTTGTCATCCAGCGGGTGCTGGAGCATGACGGCAAGCTGACGCTGCTGGATCAGAACGAGATCATCACGCCGCACCCGTCCTTCCGCCTGTTCGCCACCGCCAACACCGTAGGCCTGGGCGACACGACCGGGCTTTACCACGGCGTGCAACAGATCAATCAGGCCCAGATGGACCGCTGGTCGCTGGTGGCGACATTGAACTACCTGTCGCACGATGCCGAGACCGCGATCGTCCTGTCGAAGAACCCGGCCTACAACACCGCCAAGGGCCGGCAGGAAATCAGCCAGATGGTCACCGTGGCCGACCTCACGCGGACCGCTTTCGTCAAGGGGCAGTTGTCCACGGTCATGAGCCCGCGCACGGTCATCACCTGGGCCGAGAATGCGCGGATCTTCCGGGACATCGGATATGCGTTCCGGCTGACGTTCCTGAACAAGTGCGACGAGTTGGAGCGCCAGACCGTGGCAGAGTTCTACCAGCGCTGCTTCGGCGAGGAACTTCCGGAAAGCGCGGCGAGCATGAGCCTCGCCTGACAGGGAGGTTCGGGGTGTTCTGGGGCCGTTGCGCGCCTCAGGCAACCTGGAAGGCGATCAGCGCGGTCAGCGCAACCACCGCGTAGCCGAGCAGCATGACCAGACCGTCGCGCATCAGGATGCCCGCGGCAAAGAACGCGATGGCTGCTGCCGCGATCGAGACCACGAAGGGCAGAAATTCCATCACCGGCGTCAGGACGGCGAGGGCCAAGCACGTCAGCAGGGCGACGTAGCTCCAGGGCCGGCGGGTAAGCCAGCACAACCGGGGCCGCATGAGCCGATCGAGCCAGCCGACAGGGCGGCGCAGGAAGTCCACGGCGCGCGTCATTTTCGACTTGGCGACCGACCGCTTGGACAGGAACTCCGGCACCCAGAGGCTGTCACGCCCCATCAGCATCTGCACCACAATCAGCGCCACGATCAGTCCGGTCACTGTCGGCACCCCCGGGATACCTGAGAGCGGCGAGGCCGTCAGCAAGGCCGGGACCAACAGCACCGGCGCCAGGGAGCGGTCGCCGAACTGATCGAGAATCTGCCCGACGGAGACGGAATCGTCGTCCCCCGCTTCGGCCACCTTGTCCAGAACCCCGCCAAGCGACGGCTTCGTCTCATCAGTCACGGCGCATCCTCCTTCGGGCAAACGCCTAAAGGGCGCGAAGGGTCCCGCAGCCTATGAAAATGCGTCGCAGAAAGGAGAAAGGGGCGCCTTTTCGGCACCCCTTTTGCAGTTCTTCCGCCAGTTGTGTCTACCGGGAGTGTCAGGCGGCCTTGCGGGTTTCCTCGCTGCGGGCGGCGAGGGTGGCGCGGGTCCACCAGTCCAACTCCTCGAGCATGGCCTTGGCGGAGCCGCCGATCGCGCCTTCAATCTCGCTCATCGGCTTCGGATCGCCGCCCAGGGGGTGGACCTTCATGAACTCGGAACCGCCGATATGCACTGCCGATCGGGTCGCGGCCATCTGCAGCTCGATCCCGATGGTGCGCAGGTGTTCGGCCGCGCGGGTGCCGCCGACCGAGCCGTAGCTGACGATCCCGAAAGCCTTGCGGTTCCATTC
>CAZKSE010000067.1:0-15407 GCA_964555305.1 uncultured Rhodobacter sp.
CTTTATTCGCGCGTTGCCCAGGAAAGTTGTTTCGGTCTCTTCAGGTTCGGGCAAGCCCAACGCCCCGACAGAGACTACATCGACGCCCAACGGCGCGAGCAGCGCCCGCATTTCCGCCAGTTTCCCAGCGTTATGCGTGGCGATCACCAGCTTTTCTGCCGCGAATCGACGCATCAGAGCGCGCCAAGCTGCGCGTCGATCAGCGACCCGGTCCCATGTTGGGCAAGATCCAGAAGCGTATCCATTTGCGTGCGCGTGAAGGTTGCCCCCTCGGCAGACATCTGGACCTCGATCAGGCGCTCGCGCCCCAGGAAGACGAAGTTCCCGTCCACGCCAGCCTCACTGTCCTCCGCGTAGTCCAGGTCAAGGACGGGTTGACCCGCGTAGATGCCACAAGACACCGCTGAGACATGGTCGACAATCGGGTCGCCGGCGATCAGGCCTGCCTTCATCAGCCTGTTGACGGCCTGTCGCAGCGCCACCCAACCGCCGGTAATCGCAGCGCAGCGTGTTCCACCATCGGCCTGCAGCACGTCGCAATCGATAGTGATCTGCCGTTCGCCCAACGCCGCGCGGTCCACACAGGCACGCAGCGACCGGCCAATAAGCCGTTGAATCTCAACGGTTCTTCCTGTCTGTTTGCCGCTCGCCGCCTCCCGCCGGTTACGGGTCGTGGTGGCGCGGGGCAGCATGCCGTATTCGGCGGTGACCCATCCCAGGCCCGAGCCCTTCAGGAAAGGCGGCGTACGCTCCTCCAGCGAGGCGGTGCACAGCACCTGTGTCTCGCCGATCCGGATGAGGCACGACCCCTCGGCATGCCGGCTGACACCGGCTTCGATGGAGATGTCGCGCAATTCGTTCAGTTCCCGGCGTGACGGACGCATATCGGCTCCTTTTTCGGCAAGCCCTTCAGATACAGGGCCGGCAGGCCCATATGCAACCCGAATTGACCCGCCAGAGCCGGCGATCTAAGCGTGTAGGGACCGAACTTCGAGCGCACCGATGAATGACAACCGTGATCTGCTCAACGAGATGAACGACCGCTCGCGCGAGATCTTTCGCCGCGTGGTGGAATCCTATCTCGCCTCCGGTAGCCCCATCGGGTCGCGGACCCTGACGCGCGCCTTGAGCGAGAAGCTTTCGGCCGCGACGATTCGCAACGTGATGCAGGATCTGGAGTTTCTGGGTCTTCTGGAAAGCCCGCATGTTTCGGCAGGCCGCGTGCCCACCCAGCAGGGGCTGCGCCTCTTTGTCGATGGCCTGCTGGAGGTCGATCCGGTCTCGGCCACCGACCGCGAGAAGCTTGATGCGACGCGGGCCAGCAACGACCACGACCTGGGCGAGATGCTGGACCGGGTCGGCAAGACCCTGTCCTCGATCACCCACGGGGCGAGCCTGGTCCTGGCACCAAAGACCGAAGCGCCGATCAAGCATATCGAATTCGTGGCCCTCTCGGCCGACCGGGCGCTGGTCGTTCTGGTCTTCGCCGATGGCCAGGTGGAGAACCGCATCTTCAACCCGCCCGCCGGCGTGCCCCCCTCGGCCATGCGGGAGGCTGCGAATTTCCTCAATGCGCTGGCGGCCGGGCTGACCCTGTCGGAGCTGCGTCACCGCGTCCGCGCCGAGATCGAGCGCAGTCGCCAGCAGATCGACGTTCTGGCAAGCGACCTGGTCGAACGCGGCATGGCGCTTTGGGAGAACAGCGGCGAGGTCCAGGAGCGGCTGATCGTGCGCGGCCGGGCCAATCTGCTCGATCCGACGGACGCCGAGGACCTGGCGCGCATCCGGGAGCTTTTCGACGACCTGGAACGCAAGCGTGATGTCGTCGAATTCCTCGAGCTTGCCGAGAAAGGCGAGGGGGTGCGCATTTTCATCGGCTCGGAGAACAAGCTTTTCTCGCTGACCGGTTCCACTTTGGTGGTTTCTCCTTATATGAACGCTGATCGAAAGATCATCGGTGCGGTCGGGGTCATCGGCCCCACGCGGCTGAATTACGGCCGGATCGTGCCGATCGTGGATTATACAGCCCAGCTGGTGGGGCGCATCCTCACCGAGCGTGGGAAAGAGTAGAGGACCGCATGGCACAGCCACAACAGACCGATGCGCAGGCCGAAACGGAACACGAAGCCGCCGATGCGCCTGAACAGGAACAACCGGATGTCGCGCAGGCCCTTGCAGATGCCGAGGCCGCCTTCGAGGCCGAGCGCGCCGAGATGCGCGACAGGCTGATGCGCGCGCTGGCCGATCTAGAAAACACCCGCAAACGCGCCGAGCGGGATCGCCGCGATGCCGCGGTCTACGGGGGATCGAAGCTGGCACGGGATCTTCTGCCGGTGTTCGACAACCTCAACCGCGCGCTGGCGGCGGCCGACGAGCCGACACGCGCCAGCGCCAAGGGCCTCTTTGAAGGGGTTGAACTGACCCTGCGCGAGCTGCTCAAGGTTCTGGATCGCCACGGTGTCGAGCGGATCGCCCCGAATCCCGGCGACCCTTTCGACCCTCATCTGCACGAGGCGATGTTCGAAGCCCCGGTGCCGCAATTCGCCGCCGGACAGATCATCCAGGTGATCACCGAAGGCTTCCGGATGCGCGACCAGCTTTTGCGGCCGGCGCAGGTCGGCGTGTCGTCCACACCCGCGGACTGACCGGGCACCGGATCGAGGGCCCGCTGCTGGTGGGCCCTCTGCACCATCCGCCCCGGGACTTGCCCGGGGCAACCCGATGAGCAGGCAACAGGAAAACCCGCTGCACGCGGCCATTGCGCGGCTTTTCACGCCGGAGCTGCCCCCCGGGCGCTTTCTGCTGAACGTGACACTTCTGAGCCTGTCCGCGCTGACACTGGCTGTCACCGTCTACGTTGCGCTCATTCCCGGCATGGCCGGTCATCTGGCATCAAGCGGTGCGGCGGGCGGGCGCTTCCTGCGCCAGATCCTGACCAACGGCCTGCCGGTGGTCCTGGCGGTCAATGTAGCGAGCCTGTTGCTTTTCGCACGGCTGGGTGCCGGCGCGCTGACGGTTGTGCACTGGGCGGCGCTGGACCTGCTGGCGCGCATCGGGCTTTTCATCCTTCTGCATGCGGCGATCTTTGCAGGTTCGGCGCTGGTCTTCGGCTCCTTCGGCGGCAATTCGGCGCAAGCGCTTCGGGTCGTCGCCCCGACGCTTTTGCAAGCGGCAAGTTTCGGCAATCTCTCCGGCGCCTATCTCTACGCCGCACTCCTCTGCGCCCTACCGCTGCATGTCGCTGCACTGAGCGTGGAGCAATGGCCGCCGCGTCCGACTGTTCTCGCGCTCGCAGTGTTGCTCGCGCTTTGCAACGCGCTGCTCCTGACGGCGATTGCCGCGGCGCTCAATCTTCTGGCGTAACCGGATTGATGGGCAGGGCCTCGATCACCACGAAGGCCTGCGCCCAGGGGTGATCATCGGTCAGGGAGACATGCACCACCGCCCGGTGGCCCGGCGGGGTCATTTCGGCCAGCCGCTCGGCGGCCCAGCCGGTCAGTTCCATCCGTGGCTGACCCGAGCGCAGGTTGCGCACCGCCATGTCGCGCCATGCGATGCCCATCCGCAAGCCGGTGCCGAGTGCTTTCGAGCAGGCCTCCTTCGCGGCCCAGCGTTTGGCATAGGTGGCGATGGTCTGTTGGCGGCGTTCGGCGAGCTGCTGTTCGGCGGCCGTAAAGACGCGGTTGGTGAAGCGCGTGCCAAAGCGCGTCAGGGTGCGTTCGATCCGCTCGATATTGGCCAGATCCGTGCCGACGCCCAGAATCACGCGACGCCTCCCGCTTCCGCGTTCACGGTCGTTCCGGGAAGGAAGAAAGAGTTAACCTTGCGCACCAAACTTCTCGCTCCATGTCGGCAGCAGGTCGCCCGGCGCGGGGCGGGCCAGGTAGATCGCCCGCGCGATCGCCCGGCTCATGCAAAGGGCAGCGGCATGGCCCAGAGACAGGGCCGCGCCTTCGGGCAGCGGCCGGCGCCCGGTGGCCGCGGCGAAGACCAGATCGCCGTCGTGCGGCGTGTGGGCGGGGACGATGGCGCGGGCTAGGCCGTCTTGCGCGGCGGTAGCAAGTCGCGTGGCTTCGGCTTTGGTCAGGATGGCGTCGGTGGCGACGATACCGATCGTCGTCGCCTCGCCCAGCCGTTTGATCGGCGCCGGAAACAGGGAGCGGACCCGAGGGGCGGGGCCCATACCGCCGAACTCAGCACCCAGCTCGAACGGGGCGGCCCAGAAATGCGGCCCGTCGCCCACCGTCACGCTGCCCACCGCGTTTACCGCGACCAGCGCCCCGACGCGGACGCCGCCCGGCAGCGTGAGCGAGGCCGAACCCAGCCCGCCCTTGAGCCCGGCCACGGTCGCCCCGGCGCCGGCCCCGGTGCTGCCCAGCGGAAACTCCGCTGCCGCTGCCGCCAGCGCCGCCCGGCCGAGCGCGGGATAGGGGTTTTCCTGCCAATCCTTCGCCCCGCCGTTCAGCAGATCGAACAGGATCGCCGCGGGCACGATCGGCACGCGCATGTCGCCCACGGCGAACCCGCGCCCCAGCGCGCGCAGCCCGTCGACGACGCCGCCCGCGGCCTCCAACCCGAAGGCGGAGCCGCCGGAGACAACGAGCGCGTCGACCGCCGAGACCATCTTGTCGGGCGCCAGCAGATCGGTCTCTCGTGTGCCGGGGGCGCCGCCCATCACATTCACGCCGACAACCATCGGCGCTTCGCCCAGAAGGACCGTGACGCCGCTTTTCAGCGACGGATCGGCGGCATTGCCGACCAGTAGCCCCGGCACGTCGGTGATCAGGTTGCGCGGGCCGGGCACGGGCTGGTCGTGCGGCATGGATCCCCCCTGGCGAAAATCGTTCCGAGACCGGAGCCTATACGCCCCCGCCGCGGCGCGAAAGGCGTAGGCGCGCGGGGAACGGGGCGAAAAATGGTGATTCCTCGTGATCGGTTGGGCAGGGCCGAGCCATTGCATCGCGCGAAAGGCGGGGGCATATAGGCGCGGTCCAAGCAGGTGCGCGATGAATTATCTGGAATTCGAAAAGCCGCTGGCCGAAATCGAGGGCAAGGCGACCGAACTGCGCGCCATGGCGCGCGCCAATCCCGAGATGGATGTCGACAAGGAAGCCGAGGCGCTGGACCGCAAGGCCCAGCAACTGCTCGGCGATCTCTATCGGCACCTGAGTCCCTGGCGCAAATGCCAGGTGGCGCGCCATCCCGACCGGCCGCATTGCAAGGATTATATCGACGCGCTCTTTACCGAGTACACGCCCCTGGCCGGCGACCGGAACTTTGCCGACGACCACGCGATCATGGGTGGCCTGGCGCGGCTGAACGACCGCGCGGTCGTCGTCATCGGTCAGGAAAAAGGAACCGACACGAAAAGCCGGATCGAGCGCAATTTCGGCATGGCCCGTCCCGAGGGCTACCGCAAGGCGATCCGGCTGATGGATCTGGCGCACAGGTTCAAGCTGCCGGTGGTCACGCTGGTCGACACGCCGGGCGCCTATCCCGGCAAGGGCGCCGAGGAACGCGGGCAGGCCGAGGCCATCGCGCGGTGCACGCAGAAATGCCTGGAGATCGGCGTGCCGCTGGTCTCGGTGGTGATCGGCGAGGGGGGCTCGGGCGGGGCGGTGGCGCTGGCGACGGCGAACCGCGTGATGATGCTGGAGCATTCGGTCTATTCGGTGATCTCGCCGGAGGGCTGCGCCTCGATCCTGTGGAAGGATGCCGAGAAGATGCGCGAGGCGGCGGAGGCCTTGCGGCTGACGGCGCAGGATCTGCTGAAGCTGGGCGTGATCGACGCGATCATCCCCGAGCCGCTGGGCGGCGCGCAGCGCGACCGCCAGGCCACGATCGCGTCGGTCGGTCGGGCGATGGGCGAGGTGCTGGACCGGCTGGCCACGATAGACGGCCCGGCGCTGATCGCCGAGCGGCGGCGCAAGTTCCTGGAGATGGGGCGCAAGGGCCTGGCCGCCTGAGCGGGGCCGGTGGCGAGCTCGGGTGATGGTCTCCGGTCACGGGGGCGCCGCGCTCGGGGGCATCGAGCCCCCTCGCGCGGCCTGGCCTGTGCACGACCGCGACCGCGCCGGGCGATCAGGCGTTGCCCTTTTCCAGCCGGTGCCCTAGGTCTGTGCCTGCCCTTGCCGTGCCGGAGGTCCGATGCTGTCGCTGCTGCAAATCCTCTATCTGATCCTCGATGTTCTGTGGTTCATCGTGCTGGTGCATGTCGTGCTCAGCTGGCTGATCAACTTCCAGGTCCTGAACCTGCGCCAGCCGATTGTCGCGCAGATCTGGGACGGGTTGAACCGGCTTCTGGAGCCGATCTACAGCCGCATCCGCGCCTTCCTGCCCGATATGGGCGGGATCGACCTGTCGCCGCTGGTCCTGCTGCTGGCCATCTACGCGATCCGTATCGTGATCGCCAACAACATGCATGCGCTGATCTGATCGCCCGACCCCGTGGCCTTGACCCCTGAGACCGCGCTGTCGCGCATTTTCGGCTTTCCGGCGTTTCGCCCGGGGCAGGAAGAGATCGCGCGCGCGGTGATCGAGGGGCGCGATGTACTGGCGATCATGCCGACGGGTGGCGGCAAGTCGCTTTGCTATCAGTTGCCGGCGCTCTGCCGCGAGGGGCTGACGGTCGTCATCTCTCCGCTCATTGCCTTGATGCGCGACCAGGTTCGCGGTCTGCAGGAGGCGGGCGTGGCCGCTGCGGCGCTGACCTCGGGCAACACGCCCGAGGAGAATGCGGAGATCACCGCGGCCTTGGGCGAGGGGCGGCTGAAGCTTCTCTATATCGCGCCCGAGCGGCTGGCATCCTCGGCCACTCTGGGGATGTTGCGGCGCGGCGGGGCGCAGCTCATCGCGGTCGACGAGGCGCATTGCGTCAGCCAGTGGGGGCATGATTTCCGACCCGACTACCTGCGCATCGGCGAGCTGCGCCAGCGTCTGGGCGTGCCGCTGGCGGCCTTCACCGCGACGGCCGACGCGGCGACGCGCGACGACATCGTCGCGCGGCTGTTCGGTGATGGGGCGCCGCAGGTCTTTCTGCGCGGCTTTGACCGGCCGAACATTCGCCTCGCCTTTGCGGTGAAGAACAGCCCGCGCAAGCAGATTCTCGCCTTCGCCGACCGACGTCGCGGGCAGTCGGGCATCGTTTACTGCGCGACGCGGGCGCGGACCGAGACGCTGGCCGCGGCGCTGGAGGCCGAGGGGCACATGGCGCGGGCCTATCACGGCGGGCTGGAGGACTGGGAGCGGCGCAAGGTCGAGGGAATGTTCCAGCAGGAGGAGGGGCTGATCGTCTGCGCGACGGTGGCTTTTGGCATGGGGGTCGACAAGCCCGATGTGCGCTGGGTCGCCCATGCCGACCTGCCCAAGTCGATCGAGGCCTATTACCAGGAGATCGGCCGCGCCGGGCGCGACGGGCTGCCGGCAGATACGCTGACGCTGTACGGCCCCGACGATATCCGCCTGCGCCGTGCGCAGATCGACGAAAGTCCGGCGCCGCCGGAGCGTCGGGGCGCCGATCACGCGCGGCTCAACGCCCTGCTGGGTCTGGCGGAGGCCACGCGCTGTCGGCGGCAGGTGTTGCTGGAGTTCTTCGGCGAGAACCCCGAGCCGTGCGGGAATTGCGATCTGTGCGCGAGCCCGGCGCGGCTGTTCGACGCGACGGAGCCGGTGCGCAAGGCGCTGTCGGCGGTCCTGCGGACGGGTGAGAGTTTCGGCGCCCAACATCTGATCGACATCCTGACCGGGAATGCGACCGAGAAGGTGAAGCAGCGCGGGCACGACCGGCTGCCCACCTTCGCCGTCGGGCGCGAGTTGCCGCGGGCGGGGTGGCAGGCGGTCTTTCGGCAGATGATGGGCCGGGACCTGGTGCGCCCGGATCCCGAGCGGCACGGCGCGCTCAGGATGACCGAGGCGGCGCGGCCGGTGCTGCGCGGCGAGGAGCCGGTGCATCTGCGCGCCGACAGCATGAGCGAGACGCGCAGCCGTCCCGAGCCGAAGGCGCTGGTGGCCGAGGAGGACGCCCCGCTTCTGGCCGCGCTGAAGGCGCAGCGTCGCAAGCTGGCCGAGGCGGCGAAGGTGCCGCCCTATGTGATCTTCAACGACCGTTCGCTGATCGAGATGGCCGAGAAGCGGCCGCAGACGCTGGATGAATTCGCCGGGATCACCGGGGTGGGGGCGACGAAGCTGGAACGCTACGGCGCAAGCTTTCTGGAAGTGATCACGCGCGAGGCGGTCGATCTGCCGCATCCGGCGCGGCGGAAGCTGGCGGGCGCGCCGGGGGCGGGGCTTTACGACCGGCTGGAGGCAGCGGCGCGCGCGCTGGAGCGGGGCGCCGGCGGGACGGAGAAGCCGCTGAGTTGTTCGGCGGGACAGCTGGCGCGGGTGGTGAAGGAGCGGCCGCGTGATCTGGGGGGGATCGAGCGGATCCTGGGAGACCGGCGGGCGGAGCGGTTCGGGGTGGCCTTTCTGGAGGCGCTCAGGGCCGGGGAGTGACGCGGGAAGGGGCTGAACGCGGCGGAATCGGCGCCGCGTGCAAATTTGCACAAGCCCGCAAGTGATTGAAATCACAAGAAATAGCCGAAAAAATTAACCGAATTTTAACCATTTTTCGCGGCCCCTTCGACAGGCTGAACGCACCGCGGGTCAGGGCTGGTGGATGTAGCTGCCCGGCGCGGCTTCCAGCGGCGGGTAGCCGGCATCCGGCGCACCCATCGCCGGTGGGGCGGTGGTGCCGGTGCTGTGCGCGCGCAGCCAGTCGCCCCATTCGGGCCACCATGAGCCCGGTTTCGGTTCGTGCATGGCCAGCCAGCTCGCGGGGTCGCGGTAATGCGCACCGGGGGGGCGGTGGCCGATCCGGTAGTGGCGGCCCTTGTGGCCCGGCTCGGAGAGGATCCCGCCGTTGTGCCCGCCCTTGGTCAGCAGGAAATGCAGGTCGCAATCGGTGAAGAGCGCGGTCTTGTAGACCGAGCGCCACGGCGCGATATGGTCGCTTTCGGTGCCGATGACGAACATCGGCACGTCGATGTCCTTCAGTGCGATCACCCGCCCCTCGACCGCGAACCGTCCGGCGGTGATGCGGTTTTCGAGGAAGATGCCGCGCAGGTATTCCGAATGCATCCGCGCCGGCATCCGCGTTGTGTCGCCGTTCCAGACGCCGAGGTCCGACGGCAGGTCGGCCTTGCCGAGGAAATACCGCCGCACGGCGCGCGTCCAGATCAGATCCTCGGACCGGATGGCGGCGAAGGCGCCGGCCATCTGCGGCCGGTCCAGATAGCCGCGCGACCACATCATGTCCTCCAGGAAAGCGACCTGGCTTTCGTCAAGGAAGAGCAGAAGCTCGCCGGCTTCGGCGAAATCGGCCTGCGCCGCCATCAGCGTGACCGAGGCGAGGCGGTCGTCGTGGTCGCGCGCCATCTTCGCCACGGTGATCGCCATGAGCGTCCCGCCGAGGCAATAGCCGTTTACATGCACCTTCGCGCCCGGCACGATGGCGTTGACCGCATCGAGCGCCTCCATGATGCCGCGGCGGCGATAATCCTCCAGCGACAGGTCGGCCTGTGCCGCGGTCGGATTGCACCACGAGATGCAGAAAACCGTGTATCCCTGCCCGACCAGCCAGTTGATCAGCGAGTTCTGCGGGCTGAGGTCGAGCACATAGTATTTCATGATCCAGGCCGGCACGATCAGCACCGGCTCGGTCTGCACCTGCGCGGTTTGCGGCGCATACTGGATCAGTTCCATGATGTCGTTGCGCCAGACGACCCGTCCGGGCGTGCAGGCCAGATGTTTGCCCAGCTCGAATTCGGGCGGGATCGGCTTGCGTTCCTGGGTGAGGGTGCGCATCGCGTCCTCGGCGAAATGCGTCGCGCCCTCGATCCAGTTGCGGCCGCCGCAGCGGGCGGTCTGCTCCAGGATCTCGGGGTTGCCGAGCGGGAAGTTTGCCGGCGAGACGGTGTCCAGGAGCTGTCGCGCCATGAAGCCGGTGCGGTCGGCGTTCTGCTTGCGCAGGCCGCGCAGATCCGCGGTGGCGGCCTCCCACCAGTCGTGGACGGCAAGGAAATTCTGCTGCCAGAGGCCGAAGGGCAGCTTCTCCCAGCCCTCGTGGTCCCAGCGGGTGTCCCAGCGGCTGGGCGCGAAGGGCTTGTCGGGGCTGCGGCCCAGCATCGCCTCGGCGCCGTAGCGGGCAAGCTTCAGCGCGTTCGCCTGCGCGCGTTCGATCAGCTCCAGCTGCCGGCCCGGGGCGCGGGCAATATGCATCGCCCAGTCGGCCCAGGCGTCGATCATCGCATGGGGAGACAATCCGAAGGTGAAGGGCGCAAGCGTCGCCATCGCCCCCCGGTCGAGCGCCTGATAGGCGTGTTCGCGCGGGGCGTTGTCGCGCGCGCGTGCCGGGGGACGTGCGGCCGGGCTGGGGGCGGCCGGACTGGGAGCGGCGGGGGTGGGTTTCGCCGCCGGCGTCGTGGCTTTGGTCGCTTTGGGGGCGGGCTTGGGGCGTTGGGGCATCTGCTTACTCTGCGGCTTCGGCGGTGGCCGGGCGGAGGGGGGCGAAATCCTCGGGCGTGATCGTTTCGCGCTCCAGAAGGAGCTGGGCGCCGGCTTCCAGATCGGCGTGACGGTCGCGCAGCAGGGCGAGGGCGCGCGCATAGGCGTCGTCGAGGAGGCTGCGCACCGCCAGATCGACCTCGCGCGCGGTGGCCTCGGAATGATCGCGCGGGCTGAAGCTCATCCGGTCCTCGCCCAGAAAACCGCCGCGGTCCTGTTCCAGCACCGCCTGGCCCAGCTTTTCATGCATCCCGAAGCGCGTGACGATCTGCCGGGCGATGTCGGTCGCGCGCACCAGGTCGTCGGCGGCGCCGGTCGAGACCTCGTTGAAGCGGATCTCTTCGGCGGCGCGGCCGGAGAGCAGCATGACCATGCGGTTTTCCAGCTCTCCGCGGGTGATGAGGAAGCGGTCCTCGGTCGGGCGGGTCATCGTGTAGCCGAGCGCGCCGATGGTGCGCGGGATGATCGAGACCTTGTGGACCGGGTCGGCGCCGGGCAGGGTCGCCGCGGCCAGCGCATGGCCCATCTCGTGCCAGGCGACGGTTTCACGCTCGCGTTTGTTCAGCAGCCGGCCCTTGCGCTCCATCCCCGCGACGATGCGTTCCAGCGCGCGGGTGATGTCGTCGATGGTCAGCCGATCGGCCTCGCGGCGGGTGGCCTGGATCGCGGCCTCGTTGACGAGGTTCGCCAGTTCCGCGCCGGTGAAGCCGGGGGTGAGGCCCGCGACAGCCTCCACATCGAGGGCGGGATCAACCTGCACCTTGCGCAGATGGACGCGCAGGATCGCGGCGCGGCCGGTCTTGTCGGGGCGGTCCACCACCACCTGCCGGTCGAAGCGGCCGGCGCGCATCAGCGCGGGGTCGAGTATCTCGGGGCGGTTGGTGGCGGCGAGAAGCACGATCCCCTCGCGCGGATCAAACCCGTCAAGCTCGGCGAGAAGCTGGTTGAGCGTCTGCTCCTTCTCATCGTGGCCGCCGCCGAAATTGCCGATGCCGCGCCGCTTGCCCAGCGCGTCCAGCTCGTCGATGAAGATGATGCAGGGGGCGGCGGTGCGCGCCTGCTCGAAGAGATCGCGCACCCGCGCGGCACCGACGCCCACGAACATCTCGACGAATTCGGAGCCGGAGATGGAGAAGAAGGGCACGCCCGCCTCGCCGGCGATGGCGCGGGCGAAGAGCGTCTTGCCGGTGCCCGGAGGGCCGGTGAGCAGGATGCCCTTGGGGATGCGCGCGCCGAGGCGGCCGAACTTCTCGGGCTGCTTGAGGAAATCGACGATCTCCTTCAGCTCGGCCTTGGCCTCGTCGACGCCGGCGACGTCGTCGAAGGTGACGCCGGTGTCACGCTCCACATAGACCTTGGCCTTGGACTTGCCGACATTCATCATCCCGCCCAGACCCTGGCGTTCGGCGAAGCGGCGGAAGACGTAGAGCCAGACAAAGAGGATCAGCGCGATCGGCACGACCCAGGAAAGGAGCATCGTGAGGAACGTGTTCTGCACCGTGCCGTCGAATTCGGCGGTGGAGCGTTCGAGCCGGGTGGTCAGATCGTCGGGAACGATGTTGGTCACGAAATGCGTGGTCCCGCCCACCGGATCGCGGTAGCGCCCCTCAATCTGTTCGGCGCGCACGGTGAGGGTGGCGATGCGGTCGGCCTCGAGATGCTCGAGGAAGGCCGAATAGGGGATCCGCTCGGTCACCGCGGCGGTCGAGAGCCAGCTCTGAAACGCCAGGAGCGCCAGGAAGGCCGCGACGAAATACCAGATGTGATACTGCTGCTGCTTGTCCATGATGCCTTACCGATCCGCCGGGGGACCCTAGCGGGCAGGGTTGCCGGCGACCATGATGCAGGTCAAGGCGCGATGCGGCTGCGGTCGGCCTCGGGCAGGGGTGGGGGGCGTTCGAATTCGCTGACATCCTGGGCCAGAAGCACCGCCATCGGGCGCGTCTGCTCGAACGCGGCGAGGATGATCGCCAGCATCGAGGTCAGCGGCACCGCCAGAACCGCGCCGGGAATGCCCCAGAAAGTGGTCCAGAACGACAGCGCCACCACCACCACGAAGGGCGACATGTTGACCTTGCGGCCGATCATGCGCGGCTCAAGCCAGTTGCCGACCCACATCTGCGCGGCGGTCAGCAGGACCGCCAGCGCCACCGTCATCTGCACCGAGCCGAACTGCACGATCGCCATCAGGACCGGAAAGGCCACGGCGATCAGCGATCCGAAATAGGGGATATAGTTGAGGATGCCGATCAGGAGCGCCCAGAAGAGCGCGTGATCCACCCCGAAGGCCCAGAGGATCGCGTAGGAGATGGTGCCGATGATGACGTTGATCAGCGTCTTGATCGCCAGATATTCGCCGATGCGGTCGTTGATCGAGCGGATCACCGCCATCGTCCGCTCGGCCTGCAGCCGGTCGGGCAGGGCGACGGAGAGCTTGCGGGGAAATCCCGCGGCCTCGGCAAAGAGGAAGACGGCATAGACGATGATCAGCACCACGATCCCCGCGAGCGCCCCCACCGACCCGGCCAGCCCGCCGAGGAATTGCTGCATGTCGATCCGCCCGATGGTCACCGCCTGGATCGTCTGCCAGTCGGGATTGCCCTCGATCCCCAGGGCGCGCATCCCCTGAGCGATCATCCGCTCCAGGTTCGCCTGATATTCGGGGGCCTGCGCCACCAGATCGCGGATCGTCACGATCACCACGCCGTTGAACGCCGCCAGCATGAGCGTGAAGACCAAAAGCAGGATCAGCTTGCGCAGGGCGGACGGCATCCACTGCGTCGGGCGGAAACCCGCCATCGCCGCCGAGGCCGAGGTGATGATGTAGACCGCCAGCACCGCGATCACGATGGGCATCAGCAACCCCCGCCCGATCGACAGGAGCCAGCCGATCATCAGCGCCAGCGCCAGCCCCAGCGTCACGGCCATCAGGCGGCGCAGCGGATCGGCAGTCTCGAACATCGGGCGGCTCCGGCGGGGATGGGCGGGCAGAGCATAGCGGCCGGGATACGGCTTGCACAAGCCGGCGCGCCGCCAGCCTTTTCATTCCGTGAACGGCGCAATATGAACAGGGGATGCGGCAGGACGTCCGCAAGGCGAGGCAGGATGCACACCATTACCACGACCGACGCGCTGGCGGCCTTCTGTGCCGAGGCCGCGGGCGCGCCCTATGTCACCGTCGATACCGAGTTCCTGCGCGAGCGGACCTATTATTCCAAGCTGTGTCTGGTGCAACTGGCGCTGCCCGGAAAGGGCGACGAGCGCGCGGTGCTGGTCGATCCGCTGGCCGAGGGGATCGATCTGGCGCCGCTGTTCGAGTTGATGCGCAACAAGTCGGTGGTGAAGGTCTTTCACGCCGCCCGCCAGGACGTCGAGATCTTCTGGATCGATGGCGGCGTCATTCCGCAGCCCCTGTTCGACACGCAGATCGCCTCGATGGTCTGTGGCTTCGGCGAGCAGGTCGGCTACGAGACGCTGGTGCGCAAGATCGCCAAGGCCGGGCTGGACAAGACCTCGCGGTTCACCGACTGGTCGCAGCGTCCGCTGACCGATGCGCAGAAGCGTTACGCGCTGGCCGATGTGACGCATCTGCGGGTGATCTACGAATACCTGGCCGCCGAACTGGAAAAGAACGGCCGCGCGCATTGGCTGGCCGAGGAGATGGAGCTTCTCACCTCGCCCGAGACGTATGTCACGCATCCCGAGGACGCCTGGCAGCGGATCAAGACGCGCGGCAATTCCGGCAAGTTCATGGCGATGGTGAAGGAGCTGGCGCGCTTCCGCGAGGAGTTCGCGCAGAGCCGCAACATTCCCCGCGCGCGGGTCTACAAGGACGACGCGCTGCTGGAGCTGGCCTCGACCAAGCCCGAGAATATCGAGGCGCTGTCACGCTCGAGGCTGCTGCTGCGCGAGGCGCGGCGCGGCGAGATCGCCGACGGGATCCTGGCCGCCGTGCGCGCCGCCCATGCCCTGCCGCCCGAGGAATGGCCGCAGGCGTCGAACGGCACCAACGGCCATCTGCAGGTCAACCCGGCGCTGGCCGATCTGTTGCGCGTGCTGCTGAAGGCCCGGTCCGAGGAAAGCGGCGTGGCGCAGAAGCTGATCGCCAGCGCCGCCGATCTGGATGCGATCGCCGCGGGTCAGCGCGACGTGGCGGCGCTGCGCGGCTGGCGGGCAGAACTGTTCGGCGGGGATGCGCTGCGTCTGTGCCGCGGAGAGCTGGCCCTGACCGCCAAGGGCGCGCAGGTGCGCACCATCGAACTGCCGCGCTGAGCCGCCTCAGCGGCGGGTGCTGCGCTGGTTCTCGGCGCCGACCACGACGATTTCGCGAATCGTCTCCAGCTGGGATTCCGACAGCGTGGTGGCGACGGAGACCGCGCGCGACTGCGGGGTCGAGACGCGCGTCTGCCGGCCGGGCGGGGTGATGCGGAACTGATAGACCAGGACGCCGTCGATGGGCCGCAGGCTGGTCTGCGGGACCAGTTCGGCATCCCACCAGCCCTGCGTCGGCGTCAGCCCCTCGGCCCGGACGATGGCGCCGCTGCTGGTCCGTTCGATGGCAAGCCCCGTGACCTGCGCGACCAGCGGGCGGTTATCGACGGTAAGCTGTGTCGGACCCAGATCGCTCGGCGCGCTGCGGGAGCTGCCGAACCAGGTGAACGGGTTGAAGCGCGACTCGCGGATCGTTCCGCAGGCCGACAGAAGCATGGTCAGCGCAAGCGCGGCGATCAGCGGTCTCGTCATCCTCGGTCCCTCTTTCGGCCGGGCTTGTCCATGCCCGGTCGCGCCCGTCCTGCCTAGCCCATCGCGCGGGCTTTGAAAAGACGGGGCTTTGAAAAGGCGGGGCTTGGAAAGGCTGGGGTTTG
>CAZKSE010000067.1:15507-17176 GCA_964555305.1 uncultured Rhodobacter sp.
GGGCTTTGAAAAGACGGGGCTTTGAAAAGGCGGGGCTTGGAAAGGCTGGGGTTTGAAAAGGCTGGGGTTTGAAAGGCACGGCGCTGCCGGGGCGGCGCGGGACTGGACCTTTGCCCCCCTCCGCCTTACCTGTGACCGGCGCGCCTGACGGCACCGAGAGTGAAAGAGAGCGGATGGCCCAGCCCGAATTCGACGATCTTGCCGAAACCTTCGACTTCCTGGACGACTGGGAGGATCGCTATCGCCATGTGATCGAGATGGGGCGCGAGCTGGCGCCGATGGAGGCCGCGCTCAAGGTTCCGGTCAACAAGGTCGATGGCTGTGCGAGCCAGGTCTGGGTCTTTCCGCGCATCGACGGGGCGGGCGCGCAGGCGCGGTTCGATTTTCTGGGCGATTCCGACGCGATGATCGTGCGCGGGCTGATCGCGGTCCTGCACACGCTCTACGCCGGCCGTCCGGTGGCCGAGGTGCCGGAGGTCGATGCGCTGAAGGAACTGGCGCGGCTGGGGCTCGATGAACACCTGTCCTCGCAGCGGTCGAACGGGGTCCGGGCGATGGTCGCCCGGCTGCGTTCGGTGGCGCAGGCGCATCTGGACCAGGCCGAAGCCTGAGCGGCCGTGCCGCGGGTCAGCGCGGGGTGCCCGCACCCTCGGCCGGGTAAAGCCCGACCTCGCCGCCCGGGCGGGCGAGTGTCGTAAGCAGATCCCACATATAGGGCGCGACCGAGCGGAAGCAGACCAGCGTGAATTCCTCCGCCGCCGAGCGCCAGATGGCCGCGGCGACCTGCGCGGCGCGGGTGCGGCGCAGGCTGCCCACCGGGAAATCGGCGAAATCGACCGGGCAGGCCTTGGCCAGCACGTCCCGCGCCGCAGCACCGCTCAGTGTGAAGACGGCCCGTGCGTCGGAGACATCGGCGAGGGTGACGAACTCGCCCGCCAGCGCGGCTTCCATCTTCGAGAGCGTCGTGCCGACGGTGGCGTGGTCGGTCAGGATCAGCAGCTCGTCCGGCGCCATCCAGGCGACCGCGCCCTTCTTGCCGAGCGCGATCTGCCGGGTGCCGGGCAGGGCCTGGCCGGTCGCCTCCTTCACCGCCTTGGCAAGGGGTTTCGACGCCAGATCGCCGCGCAGGACGATCATGCCGCGCAGGCCGCCTTCGGCCACGGTGACGATCCCGGAATAGCGCGCACCGGGCAGGGCGCTGACTGGCTCACGCATTCTGCTTTTCCCCCGCCTTGTCGTGGAAACAGGTCTCGACGATGCGGGCGGCGATCATCCGGCCCGCGTCGCCCTGGAATTCGATCACCTCGCCCATCCGCTCGGGCCCGCGATGCACCAGCCCCAGCGCGATGCCGCGGTCCAGCGTCGGCGAATGATAGGTCGAGGTGACGCGCCCCTGCGTCTTGCGCTGGCCGTTCGTATTCTCGCCCTCAAGGGGGGCGAGCGCGGCATGGGGCAGGACCGAGCCGTCCAGCGTTTCCAGCCCGACGAGCTGCCAGCGCTCGGGCGCGATCATCGCCTCGCGCTCCATCCCGCGCTTGCCGAGGAAGTCGTCCTTCTTCTTCGAGATCGCCCAGTTCAGACCCAGATCCTGCGGGATCACCGTGCCGTCGGTCTCGTCCCCGATCATGATGAAACCCTTTTCGGCGCGCATGATATGCAGCGCCTCGGT
>CAZKSE010000068.1:0-17110 GCA_964555305.1 uncultured Rhodobacter sp.
GCGCCTCGTCGGATCGGAATTCCGACACGGGCTTGGCGTAAAGCGCATCGGTTTTATGCCGTAGTTCACGAAGCATGGCTATGGCTTGCGTGTTGGGGGCGGCTCCGGGCGTGATCCCAGCCGAGAACGCCTCGAACCGACGGCCGGCCACCTGGCGCAAGATCGCCTCGGCCATTAGCGAGCGCGCGGAGTTCGCCGAGCATACGAAAAGGACATTCCGCACCCGTCCGGGCCGTTCGGTTGGCGGGGGCAGCGTCCGGCCCTGGCAGCAGTCGCGCCACAGATAGTCGGTCAGCCCTTCGGTCGCATCCATCACCACCGTGTAGCGCAGGGAGGTCCCGCGCCGCTCCTGCTCGATCAAGCCCGCCTCGGTCAGATCGGACAGATAGCCGCTGAGCGTCGAGGGTCTGATGTCAAGAATGCTGCCGATTTCTCCGGCCGGAACACGGTCCGGGTACCGGCGAACAAGCAGCCGGAACACGGAAAGACGCTGTGGATGCGCGAGGGCGGAAAGCTGGGCGACATATTTTTCCATGTTTCACAAAGTGCCAGATATTCCGCGTTGCAGCAAGCTTTTGACGAAGCTTCGGCTTCCCCGCTTGTCGAAGTGGACCGCCCCCGTTAGCATCCTCACACACAAGGGGAGGGCTATCCATGAGCCGCACGGCAACGCGCAAGATCGGCAGCGCCGATGTTACGATCCTGACCGATGGCGGGATCAGTTTTCCGGCCGACTACTTTCCGGGCACCGCCCGGGAGCATATCGACGATCTGCTGAATGGAGCCGGCGATACCGAGATCCGGACGAATTTCAATGCGGTGCTGATCCGCAATGGCGGTCGGGTGGTGCTGGTGGACGCCGGGCCGCGCGATTTGTTCGGGCCGACCTGCGGTTTCCTGCCCGATGCATTGAAGGAAGCGGGTGTGGCGCCGGAGGAGGTAAACACGCTCTTTGCAACGCATCTGCACCCCGATCATGTTGCCGGCATGATCACGCCGGACGGCAAGGCGGTCTTTCCGAACGCCGAGTTTCACGTCCCCGCCGCCGAGCGTGCGTTCTGGAGCGACGAGAGCAAAACGATGGGCGAGCCGCTCGCGGATTGGGGGCAACTGGCCCGCGCGGTGTTGGCGGCCTATGGCGACCGCCTGCGAGAGGTTGGACAGGGCGACGAGATTGCGCCGGGGCTAAGCACATTCACCCTGCCCGGCCACACGCCGGGTCACAGTGGTTGGCGGCTGGCGTCTGGTGATGCGCAGCTGCTGCATGTGGGCGACATTATCCACGCCCCGGCATTGCAGGCCACCGATCCTGACGTCGCAATTGCCTTCGACATGGACATGGACACGGCGCGGGCCACGCGCAAGCGATTGCTGGACGAACTGGCCAGCGATGGCGCGCTCTTTACCGGCGGACATTTCCTGCACCCTGCCTTCCATCAGGTCGAGCGCAAGGGTCAGGGCTACCGGCTGATCCGTCCCTGATCGGCGGCGGTACTCCAGCCGCGCGGGCGGTCATCCAGCGGGCAGTCATAGGTGGCGAGCGGTGGCTGTCCGCATGCGGACAATTCGGCAAGCGGCTGACATGAAACAGAACGAGTTAATTTAATCCAGATCGTAAGGGTTGCACGGGGCCTCATCCCCGCTCGAGGCCGGGCCGGCGCGGCTGTCATGCTCGGTGAACAAAGCGAGCCTCTCGCTTCCGGGTGGTGTTTCAACAGGATGGCCCGTTCCAGAGAGTTCGCGAGTATAATGGATTTACCTGCTCGATCACTCTGGCTATCTGCCTATCCATGGACGTGATCACGCTGGTCGGCATCGTTGCCGCGCTCTTTATCGTCATCTCCCTGAGCGAGCCGTTGGCCGACCGCACGCGGCTGCCATACACCGTGGTCTTGGCGCTTCTCGGAACGCTGATCGGCAGCGCGGCGATTTACCTTGTCGATCACGGACGTAATCTTCTGGAGTTGCCGCTGGCGATCCAGGTCTTTGACTTCAGCATTCGCGCCAATGTCTTTCTCTACGTTCTTCTGCCGACGCTGCTCTTTCAGGTCGCGCTGGGCCTCAACCTGCGGCGTATGGCTGATGACTGGGTGCCGATCCTGGTCATGGCGGTCCTGGCCGTGGTGGTCGCGACCTTCGTCATCGGCTTTGCGCTGACGCCCTTCACCACGTTGCCGCTGGTCGCCTGTCTTCTTCTGGGCTCGATCGTGGCGACAACCGACCCCTCGGCCGTGGTCTCGATCTTTCGCAACATCGCGGCCCCGCAACGCCTGACGCGCATCGTCGAAGGCGAGAGCCTGCTGAACGACGCAGCTGCCATCGCCCTCTTTGGCTTTTTCCTGACCTTCGTCATGTTGGGTGTGCCGAATCCAACACTGCGCGACGCGCTTGTCGATTTTCCGCTCTTGGTCGTGGGCGGGGTCGGGACAGGCTGGGTCCTGGCGCGGACCTGCATGCCGCTCTTCACCTGGCTGGGTCGCTTCCCATTGGCGCAAATCTCGCTGAGTGTCGCACTGCCCTATGTGACGTATCTCGTTGCCGACCAGTTGCTGGAAGTCTCTGGCGTGATCGCCGTGGTCGTTGCGGGAATGACGCTGAACTTCATGGCGCCGGGGCGCCTGTCGCCGGCTGCCTGGACCTACTTGCGCGAGGTTTGGAACGTGCTTGCCCACTGGGCCGGGGCACTGATCTTCTTGCTTGCAGCGCTTCTGATCCCGCGCCTGCTGGGCGACGCGCGGCTTTACGACCTGTTCCTTGTTGGGGTGGTCGTGGCGGCCGCACTGGCGGCGCGGATGTTCATGCTCTGGGGGGTTCTTCCGATGCTGACCGCGATGCGGCTCTCGCCGCGCGTCGAGCCGCCCTATCGCGCCGCGATTCTCTGGGGCGGGTTGCGCGGGGCGGTTACACTCGCCCTGGCGCTCGCGGTGACCGAGAATCTGCGCGTGACCGCTGACATCAAGCGAGAGGTTGGCATCCTCGCCACCGGCTTCACGCTTTTCACGCTCCTCGTGCAGGGGACGACCCTGCGCTGGGTCATCTCGCTTCTGGGACTGGATAGGCTGTCGCGACTCGATCGGGCCCTGTCGAACCAGGTCATCGCTGTCGCGCTGGAAAATGTGCGCGAGGAAGTGTCGAACACTGCCAAACGCCACGAATTGACCCGCGAGATCGTGCGCTCGGAAGCGAAGCGCTTCGCCGAACGTCTGGACAGTGCGATGGCGACGGCCGAAAACGCCGACGAGATCCCCGACCGCGATCGGATCACGCTGGGTCTGGTCGCGCTGGCCGGGCGCGAGCGCGACATGATCCTCGAGGCCTTTCGAGAGCAACTGATCTCGGCCCGGCTGGCCGAACAGATGATCTCGGACGCCGATCGACTGATTGAGCGCACCCGCGCCGGTGGGCGCGACGAATACCGGGCCTCGGGCCGGCTAAGCCTCGGCCGCGGACGGTGGTACCGGACCGCGATCCTGATGCACAACCGCGTGGGGCTCTCACACCTGCTGGCCCGGCTGACCGCCGACCGCTTCGAGATCCTGCTCAATCAGCGCCTTATCCTGCGCGACCTGCACGGCTATATCGACAGCAAGATCCGTCGCATCCACGGCCGCCGCGTGGCGGATTTGCTGCACGAACAGCTCAAGCGCCGCGAGGATGAAACGCAATCGGCGCTTGACGGGATGCGACTGCAATACCCAGGCTACGCCGAAGAGGTCGAGCGCCGCTTCCTGCGCCGAACCTCGTTGCGGTTCGAGGAGCGCGAGTATGACGTGCTTTACCAGGACGGCTTGATCGGGCGCGAGCTCCACATCTCGCTCAAGCAGCAGATCGCCGGCAAGCGCAAGCTGGCCGAGGCGCGACCGGCGCTGGACCTGGCCGTTCAGAAAGACGAGCTGGTGCGCCAGTTCCCGCTGTTTGCCGACATGGATGACAGGGCGCGCCGGCGGCTGGCCCGGGAGCTGCGCGCCCGCTATGTCCAGCCCGGTGAGACCCTGATGCGCAAGGGCGAGATCCCGCGCGAGGTCTGTTTCATCGCCTCCGGCGCCATCGAACTGGAAACCGCCGGCCAGAAGCATCGGCTAGGTCGGGGCGAGATGTTCGGCCAGCTCGCCATTCTCAACCGCCAGGTCCGCCGCACCCAGGCGACTGCGATCAGCCATTCCACCCTGCTGGTGCTGGATGAGATCCGCTTCCGCCGCTTGATTGACCGAAACGAGGCCCTGCGTATGGCCGTCTACGAAAGCGCCGAGAAACGCGGTATCGAGATGGACCTGCCGGAGATGGGGCAGGACCGGTAGCCTGACCCAAGCCGCAGCGCTGCATGCGCGATGCCTCGCCTTGAGCCCCTGGCTCACGGCCTTGTCATCATCCGCTTCGACGGGATCGACGGGCGAACACGTTTGGCCTGTATGTCCGGGGTTTTCCCCGCATCCGACATTGAGGAGGACAGGATGAAGAAGTTCGTATCAACGCTTTGCGCCGCCGTTCTTGCCCTGACGCCCATGACGGCCACGACCGCGCAGGCCGGCCCGGCCGGTTTCACCCTAAATCAGGGCGCGGCGTCGCCGCTCGCGGCCGGCGAGAATCTGGTTCAGGTGCGGTCGGGGAACCGACACTACCAGAACCGCCGGGGTTTTGACCGTCGCAACCTCGACCGTCGCGGTCACAATCGCGGGCGGTTCGACAGTCGCCACCGCCGGGCGCAGCCGCATCGGCCTTCGCGCCAACAAAGCCGCGGACCGGACCTCGGATCGGCGGTTGTCGGCGCCATCGTCGGTGGGCTCATCGTTCATCAGTTCCAGCAGCAATCGCAGCCGCGGGCGCAGTCCGGCTCTTTCCTGAGCCAGAACCACATCGCCTGGTGCCAGAACCGCTGGCGGTCCTACCGGATCACCGACAACAGCTATCAGCCCTACAACGGTCCGCGCCGGGTCTGCGTATCGCCTTACGGGCCTTCGTGATTTTCGGCTGAACGGCTCAACCTTCGGCCAAGGCCGATTGACACGGGGTGGGGGAAGATGCTCTGTATGCAGCTCTGCATACAGGGTGTTTTTGTTGAACCCAGCCCCTTATAGCGATGCCGCGCCGACCGAACCGACGCACGGGCGCGAGGAACTGACGCTCGGGCAGCGCGCGTATCAGGCGTTGCGGGCAATGGCGATCACCTATCGGCTGGCGCCGGGCATCCGCCTGAACGAGGTCGAGCTTGCCCGTGAACTGCAGGTCAGCCGCACCCCGCTGCGTGAGGCGATCAACCGCCTCGTCTCCGAAGGGTTGCTGGTCGCCGATCCGCGCGGTGTCTTTGCGCGCAGCCTCGATGCGGCCGATGCC
The DNA here is from genome assembly GCA_964555305.1 of uncultured Rhodobacter sp. Classification (GTDB taxonomy): domain Bacteria; phylum Pseudomonadota; class Alphaproteobacteria; order Rhodobacterales; family Rhodobacteraceae; genus Pararhodobacter. The sequence continues at coordinate 5,332 of CAZKSE010000068.1, forward strand.
TGCGATCTCTACGAGGCGCGTCTGGGGCTGGAGACCTTTATCGTTTCGGTGGCCTGTCGACGCGCGAGTCCCGAGGCACTCGATCAGTTGGATGCCTATCTGGATCATTCGGTGACGGGGCAGGACAGCTCCGCCATCGAGGAACTGGTGCGTCTGGACGAAGGGTTCCATGAGCGGCTGGCACGTCTGACCGGCAATGCCGAACTTGAGCGGATGCTGAAGAACATCCATGCGCGCATCCATTTCTTCCGCTGGGTGGACATGCGCGGGCGACGCGACAGCACCCAGGCGGAACACCGGGAAATCCTGGCGGCCATCCGTGCCGGCGATGAGGATCGTGCCTGCGCTACCACCCGCATTCATATCAGCCGGCGCATGGACCAGATCGTCGAGGTGATCCGCGAAGGGGTTGCGCGGCTCCATCTGGGCGAAGGGCCGCGCCCCATCGAGTTTCAGTCACGGCAAGGGAGCGAGACATCATGAACACGATCTCGGGTGCAGAGGCGCTCGTGAAGATGCTGCATCTGCACGACGTCGAAGTGGTCTTCGGATTGTGCGGCGATACCAGTCTGCCCTTCTATGACGCGCTTTACCGGCTTGATCATGGCATCCGGCATGTCTTGACCCGCGACGAACGGTCGGCCTCGTACATGGCCGATGTCTATGCGCGGGTTTCGGGTAAAGTCGGCGTCTGCGAGGGTCCGAGTGGCGGCGGGGCGACCTACATTCTTCCGGGGGTCGTGGAAGCTAACGAAAGCTCGATCGCACTGCTGGCGATCACGACCGACATCGGCGTCGGATCGCGGGGCCGCTATGTGCTGACAGAACTTGACCAGAAGGCACTCTTTGCGCCGCTCACCAAGTGGAACGATGTGATCACGACCTCCGGCGCGCTGCCTCGCACCGTCCGCCGCGCTTTCCGCGAAATGACCACGGGCCGGCCCGGGGCGGTGCATCTGGGCCTGCCCTTCGACGTCCAGAAAGCGCCCGTCGATGAAAGCGACATCTGGGGTGATCCGGTCTTCGGCGCCTTCCCGGCCGAACGGTCGAGCCCGCCCGCCGAGGCGCTGGAGGCCGCGGCGCGGCTGCTGGCGGGCGCGGAGAATCCGATCGTCGTGTGCGGCGGTGGGCCCGTGATTTCGCGCGCGCGGACTGAGGTGACGGCGCTTGCCGAACGCCTGGGCTGTGCGGTCGCCACGTCGATCTCGGGGCAGGGGGCGATCCTGGATGACCATCCGCTCGCGCTTGGTGTCGTCGGGTCGAACGGCGGCTCGGATGAAACGCGGGCGGTGCTCGACAATGCCGATCTGGTGGTGCTGATCGGCTGTCGCGCGGGTTCGGTAACAACCGAGCGGTGGCGCCATCCCGTGCCCGGCCAGCGGATTCTGCATATCGATACCGATCCCGGTGTGATCGGTGCGAACTATGAAACAGAGGTGGCGCTGATCGGCGACGCGCGCGAGACGCTGTTCAAGCTCATCGCCACGCTCGAAACCGTGCTCGATGGCTCCAGCCGGTCTGAGACGCGGGCGCGCGACGCCGTTGCCCAGGCGAAAGAGGCGAAGTTCGCACGCTTCAACGCCCTCGCCGCGTCCGACGAGGCGCCGATCCGGCCCGAGCGGGTGATCAAGATGTTGTCGGAGTACCTGCCGAAGGATGCGGTCGTCGTGGCGGATCCAGGCACGCCCTGCCCATATCTTTCGGCCTATTACGAGCTTTCCGATGCGCGCGGCCGGCTGATCTCCAATCGCGCGCATGGCGCGCTCGGGTATTCGCTGCCTGCGGTTCTCGGTGCCTATTTTGCGCGCCCGGAGGCGAAATGCGTGGCAGTCATGGGAGACGGCTCGTTCGGCTTCAACGCCGGCGAGATGGAAACCTTGGCAAGGATCGGCGCGCCGGTCACGCTAGTCGTAATGTCGAACGCGGCTTTCGGATGGATCAAGGCGGGCCAGGACTCGGGCTTCGGCAAGCGTTACTATTCGGTTGATTTCAATCGCACCGACCATGCTCGCGTGGCCGAGGCGTTCGGCTTGAAAGCATGGCGGGTCGAGGATCCGGCGGATCTGGCCGGTGCGATGAAGGCCGCGCTCGAACACGGAGGGCCCAGCCTCATTGACGTGGTGGTCCAACCCCTTCACGAAGCCGCGGCCCCCGTCACGGAATGGATTGCCTGAGTGCCAGTTTGCGATACCAAGAAGACCAACCACTTCAGAGGAGGATAAGATGAAACGCCTGCATTCGCTCTCTCACCTGTCGCGCCGTGACGCGATGATCCTCGGGCTCGGCGGCATGGCCGCGAGTTCGGTCCTGTTCCGGCCGACCAGCGCGCTGGCCCAACAGACCTTGCAATGGGGCTCCTCGTCGGTCGGCTCGACCGGCTATGTCATCATGGAGGGGCTCGCGTCGATCGTGAACCGGCATTCGGAGCTGCAGAACGCGTCAATGGCGACGAGTGGCGGCGCCGAGAACATGCAGCTCTTCAAGGAGGGGATCATCCAGTTCGGCCAGACCACGTCGACCGACTGGCTGCCGGCCTTCGAAGGGCGTGAACCCTATCCCGAGCCGATCGAAGTCCATCAGATGTTCGCCTATACGCTCTTCAACTGCACGCCGATGGTGCGGGCGAGCAGCGACATCCAGACGATCGAGGACCTGGCAGGGCGTCGCGTGATGCCGTCGCCCTCGGGCTCGTCCACCGCGATCCTGTTCGAGGTTCTCTTTGAAGCTGCCGGCATCCTCGACGAGATCGACTGGACCTATGGCTCCTGGCGCGAGACCTACGACGCGCTGCGGGCGGGCGCGGTCGACTGCATCCCCTCGCTCCTGACCAACGGCCGCCCCTCGCCGATCATGACCGAGATCATGTCGCTGGAGCCCGTGCGGATCCTGCCCATCTCGGAGGATCTGATGGCTCGCGCCGCAGAGATCAACGGCGGAGCGCGGCCCGGGACCATTCCGGCCAGTGCAGTCGAGGGCGCCGAAGAGGACATGATTGCCGCGTCCTTCTCAGGCGTTCTGGCCGTCGCCCCGGAAGTCTCGGAGGAGGTCGCCTATACCGTCATGACCGCCGTCTTCGACAACCTGGACGAGGTGCACGCCCTTGGTGTTCAGTTCGCCGACATCGCCCCCGATTTCGGCGCAGAGAACCTGGTCGGCGGCTATCCGATCCACAAGGGCGCGGCGCGGTTCTTCAAGGAGCGCGGCTTGTGGCAGGACGGCATGATCGAGGCCGAATGACCTTCCGTCGCGAAACCTGATCGAATGCCGGCGCCGCCGTTTCCGACGGCGGCGCTTTCCCATCCGGAGCCGTCATGAAGTCCTTGCCCCAGCGCGCCGCGAGTTATTTCACCGATAGCGAGGGCAATCCCTGGCTGATCCTCCTCGCGGGGATCGCGAGCGTCGCCTTCGTGACGGCCCATGTGTGCCAGATCTTCACCTTCTTCTGGCCCTCGGGCCTCTTCAAGATCGTCCATGTGGGGGGTACCGTCCTTCTACTGATGCTGGTCGCGGCGGCGATGGCGAAACGGCTCCCATCCCGGGTGCTGCACCTGGTTCTTGCGTTGATCGCGGCGGCGATCATCGGCTATGTCTTCGCCGAGTATCGCGCGCTGACGCGGCAGCGATCTTTCCTGCCCAACGATACCGACATGGTCGTCGCGCTCGTCTTTCTGGCGCTGGCGCTCTATGCGTCCATGCGGGAATGGGGCTGGGTGGTCTCGGCGATCGCGGTCGTGGGACTGCTTTACGGCTATTTCGGCCAATCGATGCCGCAGGGCCTGCTCTATCATGGGGGGCTGAACCTAAAGCGATTGATCGGCTACACGTCAATCCCGTATTTCCACGGTCTTCTCGGCGGTTTGTCCGAACTGTCGGCAGGCACCATCTTTCCCTTCATGCTGTTTGCCGCAGCGCTTCAGGCGACGGGTTGCGTGACCTTCATAATGCAGCTTGCTTATCGCATCGGCGGGCGCACGCGGGCAGGGCCGGCGCAGATTGCCGTCATCTCGTCGGGTTTCATGGGGATGGTCTCCGGCTCCAGCGTGGCGAATGTCGCCTCGACCGGCGCGCTGACAATCCCATTGATGAAGAAGGTAGGCTTCAAGTCCGAATTCGCGGGCGCGGTCGAAAGCGTGGCCTCGACGGGGGGGCAGATCACGCCGCCGGTCATGGGTCTTGCGGCCTTTCTTATCGTCGGTATGACCGGCATCCCGTATGGCGAGATCGTCGTGGCGGCGATCTTTCCGGCGATCATATTCTACGCCTATCTGATGTTTGCCGTGCATCTGCGGGCAGTACGCTTCAACCTCGACGCCACGGCGCAGGTCGAACTGACCAGTCAGTTCGAAAGCCCCGAGCCGCTTTGGCTGGCCTGCCTGAAGCATCTGCATTTTTTTGTCGCCACGGCCTATCTGGTCACCATCCTGATCATGGTGAACATGCCAGGGCGCGCTGCGCTTCAGGCCAGCGCGATCCTGATCGCGATCTATATCGTGCGCGAGTTGCTCCTGTCCTGGCGCGGAATTGTCGCGATTGCGACAAACATATTGCGGCTACTCTGCACCATCGCCTATGACGGCGCGCTGCGCGGAGCGCAGGTTGCGGTGGTAGTGGCGGTGATTGGCGTGCTGGTCGATATCCTGGCGGTCACTGGGTTCTCGCAAAAGCTGTCGTTCTTCATGCTGGAACTGGCGGGCGGCAATCTGGCGCTTCTACTGGTGGTGGCGGCATTCGCCTGCCTGGCGTTCGGGCTCGGCCTGCCGACTTCGGCGGCGTATATCCTCGTGGCGCTCTTGGGCGCGCCTGCGCTGGTTCAGCTTGGTGTGCCGCTGATCGCGGCACATATGTTCGTCTTCTTCTTCGCCAATATCTCTGCCATCACGCCGCCGGTGGCGATCTGTTGTCTGGTCGCCGCGAAGATCGCGCAGGGCTCATTCTTCCGGACCAGTTTCATCGCTGTGCGGCTGGGTCTTCCGGGCTTCATCCTGCCCTTCCTGTTTGTCGTCCACCCCGAGATCCTCGGCGTCGATTCGAACTTTCTGAGCACGGCCTTCGCCGCGACCCTGGCACTGATCGGGGTGATCACGCTGAACGTGATCCTGGAGGGCTATCTGATGCGCCCGCTGTCGATGATCGAGCGGGCGCTGTTGCTTCCCGCGGCCTTCGGCATGCTGCATCCCAGTCTTTGGGCGTCGCTTGTCGGGATCGCGCTGTTGGCGTTGGTGGCAGGCCGGCAATGGCTCCAGCGCGAACTTCCCACCTGAACCGATGCTGTCAGCGCGCGAATGCCGGGCGGCTCCCAGGCCGAACCAGCACCACGCGCCCGCCAACAGCCGGGGGAAATTCCACAACCGGCTCTGCTGGATCCGCATCGGCGAGCCGGCGTGCCCCCCCTTGGCACAACGCATCGGCAGCGGCTGCCGGGTCGTCGGCGCCCAAGGCATAGCCAGCAATCCAAGGCCGTTGCGCGACGTCACCGCCGCCCAATCCCTCGGCCATGGTCGCAAAGACCAGCGCGCCGCGGTCCAGCGACAGAAGGCGTCGGTCACCCGAGAGCGATACAGGCTCCCGTCCCAGGAATCGCCCGTAGCGCGCCGCTACCTCGACCGGGTCGTCGACGATGAGCAGCGTGGCCTCCAGCGAGCGGATGCCGTTGCGATGCGCGGTCCAGCGGTTCTGCCAGACGATCTCGGGCGTGTGATGCGTGAGAAGCTGGATCCGCCCCTCAGGCATCGTCCCGGGTGGCACCCGCACCACCGAAAAACGCGCCAGCGCCTCGTCGCCCGCGGGCAGGTCCACAGCCCGCGTCAGGTGCACGACCGGGGCAGGCGCAAATCCCGCCTGGTCCAGTCGCGCCACCGCCTGCTCAGCATCATCCGTGCTCATCGCCAACAGATGCACGCCGGTGTAGCGCTTGAGCGCATCGTCCAGTTGTTTCGCCAGCGCTGTGTCGCTGTTTCGGGTCAGAAACTCCAGATAGCCGCTTTCCAGCATCGCGCAGCGGTTGGCCGTTCCCGAAGGGACGTACCCCGCTTCGGTCTGGTTGCGCTGAACCGTGAAGGGAGTCAGCGTGAAGCCCATCGCCGCCAGCACGGTTTCGGCAGCCGCCATGTTGGGCAGGAAATGGGCGAGGTGGTCCAGAAAGACTTCGCCCGCTGTCGGTATCTGTCGCGTTTCTTGCATGGCGCGACGGTAGCAAGGCAGGAACGGCTTTACCACCGCTCATTGCGCCCCTGGGATGGCGCGGGGGCGCCCTTCTTGAAACACCCCAAGCGCTGTGAAAGACTTTCGCGGATCTCCCTGCTCTCCATTCTTGAGGCTCCTCCAGATGCCAAACCTGACGCGCCCTGAAGTTGCGGGTACCCGCCATGTTGTTGCCGCCGGTCATTACCTGGCCTCGACGGCCGCGCATGATGTTCTGGTTGCGGGCGGTAATGCGGTCGATGCCGGCGTCGCTGCGGGTATCACGCTGGGCGTCGTGCAGCCGGATCTGGTTAATGTCGCGGGTGTCGCGCCGATCATGATCCGCATGGCGGGAATGGCGGTGCCGATCACCATCGACGGGTTGGGCGTCTGGCCCAGCTCCATTCCGCCAAACCATTTCATGGAGCATAACGGTACCATTCCCGACGGGGTCGAGCGTATCGTCGTTCCCGGCGCGCCCGCCGCCTGGCTGGAGGCGCTGTCGCGATTTGGCACCATGTCTTTCCGCGATGTCGCCGCGGCGGCGGCGCGCCATGCAAGAGACGGGTTTGCCGTCCATCCGCTTCTGGCCGATACAATTGGCGAATATGAGGCCGGCTACCGTAGCTGGCCTTCCAGCGCTCAGGTCTATCTGCCACATGGTCGCGTGCCTCGCATCGGCGAACGCTTTGTGCAGACAGATCTGGCGACGACATTAGAGCGGCTCTTCGAGGCGGAACGCAGGGCGGGCGGCGACCGCCTGGCCGGTCTTCAGGCGGTGCGCGAAGCCTTCTATGAAGGGGATCTGGCAAAAGAAATCGTCGAGTTCGTACAGCGCGAAGGTGGGTTCCTGAGCCTTGAGGACATGGCCGGCTACCGATGCCGCGTAGAGGACGCCCTGGGCTTGGAGACACTGGGCGGCAAGCTTTTCGTCTGCGGCGCGTGGTGCCAGGGGCCAGTCCTGACGATGGCCCTGGCCCAGCTGGCCGAGGCCGGGTTGGACGGTCTTGCGCACAACAGCCCGGACTACATCCATCTTCTGATCGAGGTGCTCAACAACGTCTTCGCTGACCGCGAGTATCACTTCGGCGACCCGGCCTTTGTTGATGTCCCACTCGACCGGCTTCATTCGCAAGCCTACGCCCGCGCCCGCCTGAACGACATCGACCCCCGCCGCGCACGCGGCCAGATGCCGGGCCGACTGATCAACGACGGTGGGCACCCGGGCGGCGGCGCGCCAGCCGGGGACACCGATCCGCGCCCGGAACCCGACACTTCCTACGTCGCGGTGGTCGATGCGGACGGCAACGCGGTTTCGGCGACGCCAAGCGACGGGTCCTGGAACGTCCCGGTGGTTCCGGGGACCGGATTGGTGCCGTCCTCGCGTGGCAGCCAGTCGCGGCCGGACCCGCGGCACCCGTCTGGCGTCGCCCCCGGCAAGCGGCCACGGCTGACACCGAACCCGGCGATCTTCACCCGCGGCGTCGATTTCATGCCCTTCGGCACGCCCGGTGGCGACGTCCAGAGCCAGGCGATGCTGCAATTTCTGCTCAACCGCGTGCATTTCGGCATGGGGTTGCAGGAGGCAATCGAAGCGCCGCGCTTTGCGACCTACAACTTCCCCGGTTCTTTTGCGCCGTTTACGCATCACCACGGCCTGGTCAAGCTTGATACCGGCATCGCCAAGACCACGGCCGAAGAACTTGTCGCGCGCGGGCACGAGGTATCCTACTGGAAAGCAGGCGATTGGCGCGCCGGAGGCTTGTGCGCGGTGGAGACCAACAGGGCCGAGGGGTTGATCCTGGGCGGCGCCGATCCACGCCGTCCCTCATACGCCATCGGAACCTGAGCCCGCCGGGCCCCAAAAGTGCCGCCACGGCAGATCGAGACCTGAAAGGAGCCGCTGAATGTCCGAGAAGACCTGTATGATCATTGGAGGGGGGCGCGGCATGGGCGCGGCCATCGCGCGCGAAATGGCCGGACGCGGCTACCGCCTGTCCCTGATGTCGCCGTCGGAGAGCTGCACCGAACTTGCAGCCGAACTGAACGGCGTCGCCCATCGCGGTCGGGCCGAGAACGCCGCTGACACCCAGGCACTGGTCGATCTCACGATGGAAAGCTTCGGTCGGATCGACGCCGTGCTGATCCACGTCGGCGGCCCCCCCAAGGGGGACCTGCTGGAGCTCGGCGAAGATGCCTGGGACCGGGCGCATGATATGGTGCTGAAGCCCGTGATCCGCCTTTCGAAGCTCGTCACCCCGGTCATGGCGGCTCAGGGCGGCGGCTCCATCGTTGCGATCACAACCTTCTCGGCGTTCGAGCCCAGCCTGATGTTTCCGACCTCCAGCGTCTACCGCGTGGGGGTCTCGTCCTTTGCGAAGCTCTACTCCGACAGGTACGGGCCGGCAGGCATCCGAATGAACTGCCTGCTGCCGGGGTTCACCAACAGTCTGAACGTCGGCAAGTTCGCCGACCTCGCCGCGCTGAAGCGCATCGCCCGCGTCGAGGAACAGGCCAAGGCCGCGGCCTTCCTGCTGAGCGATGATTCAAGCTACATTACCGGCCAGAGCCTGCGGGTGGACGGCGGCCTCACCCGGCACATGTAGGCCACTGAAAAGCGTCGAGACCCGGCAGCGAGCGTGTAGTCTTGATCGGGTCCGGCATGTCTGCCCTGTCGCCCGCGACGAAATGATGGGCGGATAACGGCTCACCGATTCCGCTGCGCCTCAAGTCCCCCGCTTTGCCCCGCCGTTCCCGCTCCTCGCCGCCGCATCGCCACGATCGCTTTCTCCACGCTCGAGGCATAGCGAACCAGCGGCCTGCGCAGCCCATGCGTCAGAAGCACGCGCCGCAGATCGCGGGTGGCGCCGGTCACCCACAGCGTCACGCCGCGTTTCTGCGCCTTGTGGGCAAGCCCTTCGATCATGTTCGCTCCGGTCGAATCGAGGAACGGCACCGCGGCCAGGTCGACGATCAGCGCCCGATGGCTGTCCTGGATCCGGTCCAGCACCGAGCCGATCGATGCCGTCGCGCCGAAGAAAAGCGCTCCACGGATGCGGTAGGCCACCAAATCGGGATCGGCCGAGAGTTTCTCCTGATAGGGCGTTCGACCGCCTGCGCTGTCGGCCTCGTCGCGCCCGACGAAGGGGGTCTGCGTGGCGATCGCGGTCATCCGGCTCATTCGGTGTATGAACAGCACCGACCCCAGCGCCAAGCCGACGACGATGGCCTCGGTCAGGTCACGGAAAATCGTCAGGAAGAACGTTGCACCCAGAACCGTCGCCTCGCCCCAACCCGACCGCAACAGGATCGCGATCGCGGGTTTTTCGATCATGTTCCAGGCGACGATGGCCAGAACCCCTGCAAGGGCGGCCAGCGGGATATAGGCGGCGAGCGGTGCGGCGATCAGCATGAAGAGAAGCAGGAACAGCGCGTGCAGCATCCCGGCAACCGGCCCATGCGCGCCCGACCGCACGTTGGTCGCCGTACGCGCGATCGTGCCGGTCACGCAAAACCCGCCAAAACACGCTGAGCCCAGATTGGCCGCCCCCTGCGCAACGAGCTCACAATTCGATCTGTGCCGGCGGCCCGTCATGCCATCGGCGACGACCGCGGAGAGCAACGATTCGATGGCGCCCAGAAGGGTGAAGGAAATGGCTGCCGGAAGGACCGCGATGACCTTGTCCAGGGACCACTCCGGCAGCCGCGGCATCGGAAGCCCCGACGGGATCCCCCCGAAGCGCGAGCCGATGGTTTCGACCGGCAACCCGGACAGCCCTACCGCGCCGGCCGCCAGCACGACGGCGATGAGCATTCCAGGCCAGGACGGCCGCCAGCGTCGCAGCCCGACGATGATGACGACCGTCGCCAAGGCGATGCCGACGGCGGACGGCGTTACCGTGTCGCGTACCGCCCAGAGTGCTGGGATCTTGTGCAGTAACTCGCCCGGTTCCTCGGTCAGAGAGAGGCCGAATATCTCCTTGATCTGGCTGGCGAAGATGATGACGGCGATGCCTGCGGTGAAGCCCACTGTCACCGGAAAAGGAATGAATTTGATGAAGGTGCCCAGTCGCAGGAAGCCAATGGCAGCCAGCATCAGCCCCGACAGGAACGTGGCCAGGATCAACCCGTCCATTCCGTGTTGAGTGACGGTGGCCGCCACGAGAACGATGAACGCGCCTGCTGGCCCGCCGATCTGGAAGCGCGAACCGCCCAAGAGCGATACGAGGAAGCCTCCGATGATCGCCGTGTAAAGTCCCTGCGCCGGACTCGCGCCCGAGGCGATGGCAATGGCCATCGACAGCGGCAGTGCGACGATTGCCACGGTCAGTCCGGCCAGAGCATCCGCGCGCAGTTGTGCCACCCCGTAGCCCTCGCGCAGCACGGTGACGAGCTTAGGGGTGAAAAGTTCGCCAAAACTGGGTGTATCTTGCGGGATCGTCTGCTGCTTCATCGGGGCCGCACCTTTTGGCAAGGACGCGGCGGGATCCTCGGCACTGTATCCGCGGTCACCGTCGCAGGAATTGGGTTCGAGGTGTCTCGCAGAGTTGCAGTTACCGCAGATCTCCGTTCATCGCGGCCGGAGGTCGCACCAAGGAGGCGGCGGTCTGGAGAAAGGCTGCATGCACTCATGGCAAAATCCTGAACGCGTTAAATGCGTAATTATGAATTTAACGACGGGATGTCAAATCCTGTAACCGTCGCCTGTCCGGTCGTCGCAAGAGCGGAACCGACCCGCAAGGAAATGTCCACCAACTGGTGCGCGGAGACGTTCGGCTGCGCCACCACATTCAGATCTGGCGGTCGACCTAGAGATTCTCCCGCTAACCCTCTGAGATGCGGCGCAAGCTTGACGGCAGGGGCTTAACGGCTGGTCCACATCACGCCACCATCTTGTAAATAAAATTGACAAGCCAACAGCGATCTGCTGATGTGATAAGGGTTCAGGACCTGAACAAAAGGGATGGATTCCAGCTTTTGAAAGCCTCGCTCGTCAGCGACAAAGCTTGCGGGAGGCGTGAGAGGAAGCGACACTCGACAAAGCGCATCATCAGGGAGGACGAACATGCGTGGACTTATTCTTACAGGACTGGTTGCAGCGGTGGCGACCGTGGGAGCCGCCGATGCCCAGCAAATCCGGATCATGACGGGGCCGCAGGGCGGCGCCTGGTATCCGCTGGGTGGTGCAATGCAGGCCATGCTGGGCGACGAGGGCATTCGCGCCCAGGTTCTGCCGGGCGGCGGCGTTGCAAATGCGCAAGGCGTTCAGGGCGGCCAGGCCGATCTCGCGTTCGGCAACTCGATCTCCGTCGTCGATGCGCTGGAAGGGCGTGAGCCGTTCGAAGGGCGCGCCGACAACATCTGCCTGATTGGCACGCTTTATCCGCAGTATTTCCAGATGGTCGCGACCGCCGCCAGCGGCGTCGAGACGGTCGAGGATTTCGCCGGCAAGCGCATCGTTACCCAGCCCGTCGGTAACACCGCCGAGCAGGTGACCCGCGCGGTTTTGGAGACCGCGGGCCTCAGCTATGACGACATGCGGGGCGTCGACTATGTCTCGTATTCCGATGCGGTCGGCCTTCTTCAGGACGGCAATGCC
>CAZKSE010000069.1:0-17057 GCA_964555305.1 uncultured Rhodobacter sp.
GAGAATGTCCGCACCGTCCCCCATCACCGACCGGAGACTGCCGATATGACCGCGACCGTCAAGATCAACCGCGGGCTCAAGGCGATCTATGGCAAACGCCCGGGCGTCTCGGGCATCGACGGGCGCGCGGGGATGCCGGCGGCCGACCGCTGAGCCGGCATTGCCCCCGGTCCCGATATGGGCGATGACCCCCGGGAAAGGGCGAGGCATGACACGGATCCTACCGGGAATGGGGCGCGGCGCGGTCGCCGGGGCCCGAGAGGCAGAGGGCGCGGGCCAGCCGGTCAAGGCGGCGCTGTGGATGCTGGGCGCGATCGCGTCCTTCGTGCTGATGGCGGTGGCCGGGCGCGCGGTGCAGGTCGAGCTGACCTCGTTCCAGCTGATGTTCTGGCGCTCGCTGATCGGGTTCTTTATCATCCTGGCGCTGGTCATGGCGAGCGCGCCGGGGCTGGCGCAGGTGCGCAGCGCGCAGCCGGGGCTGCATCTGACGCGCAACGTCTTTCACTTCATCGGCCAGAACATGTGGTTCTACGGGATCATGGCGATCCCGCTGTCGCAGCTGGTGGCGCTGGAATTCACCATGCCGATCTGGGTGGTGCTGCTGGCGCCGCTGGTCCTGGGCGAGCGGTTCACCTGGCGCAAGGCGGGGCTGGCGCTGGTGGGGTTCGTGGGCGTCCTGATCGTCGCGCAACCGGGGGTGCAGCCGGTGGGGCTGGGCCATCTGGCCGGGCTGATGGCGGCGATGGGCTTTGCGCTGAACCTGATGCTGACGAAGATGCTGATGCGCCGCGACGGGGTGTTGTGCGTCCTCTTCTGGATGACGCTGCTGCAGGCCTGCTTCGGTTTCGCGCTGTCGTTCATCGGCGGCTTCACCTGGCCCACGGCGGCGCTGATCCCGTGGCTGGGGGTCGTGGCGCTGACCGGGCTGACCGCGCATTTCGCGCTGACCACGGCGCTGGGGCTGGCGCCCGCCTCGGTCGTGGCGCCGATGGAATTTGCCCGCCTGCCGATCATCGCCTTCGTCGGCGTCTGGCTCTATGCCGAGCCGCTGGATCCGTTCGTCTTTATCGGTGCGGTGTTCATCTTTGGCGCGAACTGGCTGAATTTGCGCAACCGCGATTGAGGGATCGGGCTGTTAACTTTCCCGTGCGCGGCGGCGCGGGGCGGCGACAAAACGTGTTTCCAGGTTCAGAAATCTGTGCATATAAGGTCGGCTATCAGCCCTCCTGAGGGTTGGCTAACAAGGACCATGGGAGGAAAATCATGGATCGTCGTTCATTTCTTCGTACCTCCGCGGTGGGCGGCGCTGCCGCGGCCGCCAGCACGCTGGCCGCGCCGGCGGTGGCGCAGGGCAACATCACCTGGCGCATGGTCACCACCTGGCCGCGCAACTTTCCGGGCCTGGGCGTCGGCGCGCAGCGCCTGGCCGATCGCATCACCGCGGCGACCGACGGGCAGTTGACCGTCCAGGTCTTCTCGGCCGGCGAGATGGTGCCGCCGCTGCAATCGCTCGATGCGGTGATCGACGGCTCGGCCGAGATGAGCCACGGCGCGGCCTATTACTGGCAGAACAAGTCGGTCGGCCTGTCGTTCTTCACCGGCGTGCCCTACGGCATGACCTCGCGCGAGCTGACGGGCTGGGTGCGCCACCTCGGCGGGCAGGAGATCTGGGACGAGATCTATGACCAGTTCGGCGTGCAGGGCTTCCTGTCGGGCGATACCGGCACGCAGACCGGCGGTTGGTTCCGCAACGAACTGACCGGGCTCGAGGACCTGCAGGGCCTGCGCTTCCGCACGCCGGGGCTGGGCGGTCAGGTCTGGGCGAAGCTGGGCGCGTCGGTCACCAACCTGGCGGCGGGCGAGATCTTCGCCGCGCTGCAGACCGGCACGCTGGATGCCGCCGAATTCGTCGGTCCCTACAACGACCTGGCGCTCGGCTTCCATCAGATCGCCAAGCATTACTACACCTCGTCCTTCGTGGAGCCGGGGCTGGCGACGGAACTGGTGGTCGACAAGGCCAAGTACCAGGACCTGCCGTCGAACATGCAGGCGATCATCCGCGATGTCTGTCAGGCGGAATACGACCAGGTGGCGTCGGACTTCGCCGCGAACGATCCGCGCGCGCTGGCGACGCTGGTCAACGAGCACGACGTGATCGCGCATCCGAATTTCCCCGAGGATATCGTGCGCGCCGGCGCCGACGCCTCGAAGGAGATCTTCCAGGAACTGCTGGAAAGCAACGACGATCTGACCCGCCGGACGGCCCGCAGCTTCGTCGACGCGCTGAAGCTGATGCGCACCCGCACCGAGGGGACCGATCAGATCTTCACCCGGGCGCGCGAGCAGTACCTGGATCTGAGCGATCTCTGATTCTGAAAAGTGGCGGATCGGCCCGGGCTGGGCCGGTCCGCCACGTTCGGCGCAGGCCGGAGACGCAAAGCACCCGGCCGGACGAAGCGCAGCCGCCAGCGGCGAGGGGGCGGGTTGGGCAGCTTGCATTTGCGCGCCGGGGGATAACAGGGGAAAGCCTTGATCTTTCTTTCCTATGTCATGCGAACCATCAACCTGGCGAACCGGGTGATGGGGAATGTCTTCATGTGGCTGGCGGTCGGCATCGTCGCGGTCTGCTTCTGGGTCGTGGTCGAGCGGTACTTCGTGGGTATCACGCGGCTGTGGCTGCAGGACCTCTATCCGTGGATGAACGGGGTGATGTTCACCGCCGTCGCGGGTTACGCGCTCTACCGAAACGACCATGTGCGCGTCGACATCTTCTACCGGCCGGCCTCGACCCGCACCAAGGCCTGGCTCGACCTGATCGGGGTGCTGATGTTCCTGCTGCCCTTCGCCTGGGTGGTGTGGAGCTACAGCTTCACCTTCGTCCAGCGGTCCTGGCGCCTTTTCGAGGCATCGGCCAACCCCGGCGGCATGTCGGGGCTTTTCGTTCTGAAAAGCTTCATCCTGGTGCTGGCGGTGGTCATCGCCCTGCAGGGCGTGGCGATGCTGATCCGCTCGATCCTGCTGATCGCCGACCGCGAGGACCTGGTGCCCGACGATTACCGATACAAGTACGATCTGGAGTAGCCCTGCATGGACCTCGTTCTTCTGGGAGAGATCCTCGCCGGGCTGATGTTCTTCGGCGTGATCGGCTTTCTGATGCTGGGCTTTCCGGTGGCCTTCACGCTGGCCGGCACCTCGATCATCTTCGCCTGGATCGGGTTGCAGTTCGGCGTCTTCGACATGTCGAACCTGCGCGCGCTGGCGGGGCGCTACACCGGCTACATGATCAACGAGGTGCTGGTCGCGGTGCCGCTTTTCATCTTCATGGGGGTGATGCTGGAGCGCTCGAAGATCGCCGAGCAGCTGTTGTCGACCATGGGCAAGCTCTTTGGCAACATGCGCGGGGGCTTGGGCATTTCGGTCGTGCTGGTGGGCGCGCTGCTGGCGGCCTCGACCGGGGTGGTGGGCGCGACGGTGGTGACGATGGGGCTGATCTCTCTGCCGGCGATGATGCGCGCGGGCTACGATCCGAAGCTTGCCTGCGGGACCATCTGCGCGAGCGGCACGCTGGGGCAGATCATCCCACCCTCGACCGTGCTGATCTTCATGGGCGACATGATTTCGGGGATGAACAGCCAGGTGCAGATGAGCCTGGGCAATTTCGCCCCGCAGACGGTTTCCGTGGGCGATCTGTTCGCTGGCGCGCTGCTGCCGGGCTTCCTGCTGGTCGGGCTTTACCTGCTTTATATCCTGGGCAAGGCGATCTTCGATCCGGAAAGCTGCCCGGCCACGCCCGTCCCGCCCGAGGAGAAGCGGGGGCTCTGGAAAGAGGTGCTGGTCGCCTTCCTGCCGCCGCTGATGCTGATCTTCGCGGTGCTGGGCTCGATCCTTGGCGGGATCGCCACCCCGACCGAGGCGGCCTCGGTGGGCGCGGTGGGCGCGACGGTGCTGGCGGCGCTGCGCTGGCGGTTGAGCCTGGGGATCATCGTCGATGTGGCGCGGCGCACCGCGGTCATCACCTCAATGATCTTCATCATCCTCTTCGGCGCGTCGGTCTTTGCCATCGTCTTCCGGCAACTGGGCGGCGACCGTCTGGTGCAGGATTTCCTGACCGCGATGCCGGGCGGGGCGATGGGCGCGATGATCACGGTGATGTTCATCATGTTCATCCTGGGCTTCATCCTGGACACGTTCGAGATCATCTTCATCGTCCTGCCGATCACCGCGCCGACGCTTCTGCTGCTGGGCGTCGATCCGGTCTGGCTGGGGGTGATGATCGGGGTGAACCTGCAGACCTCGTTCCTGACACCGCCTTTCGGGTTTTCGCTTTTCTACCTGCGCGGTGTGGCGCCGAACTCGGTCTCGACGATGATGATCTATCGCGGGGCGGTGCCGTTCGTCCTGCTGCAGATCCTGGCCATCGCGCTTCTGTTCGTCTTTCCGGGGTTGGTGACCTGGTTGCCGTCGCTTCTGTTCTGACGGGGGCGGGCAGACTGCCGGCTTGACAAGCCGCGACCGGGCCGCGATTCCGGGCCGGTGGCAAGGAGAGTGACATGCCCTCGATCCTGGTGCTGAACGGGCCGAACCTGAACCTTCTGGGCACGCGCGAGCCGGGGGTTTACGGCCATGCGACGCTGTCGGACATCCGCGCGCTTTGCGAGGCGGCGGGCGCGCGCCACGGCCATGCGATCGATTTCCGCCAGTCGAACCATGAGGGCGTGCTGATCGACGCGCTGCACGCGGCCCGGGGCGTCCACGCCGGCATCGTGCTGAACGCCGGCGCCTACACGCATACCTCGGTCGCGTTGCGCGACGCGATCAGCGCCATCGCGCTGCCGGTGGTCGAGGTGCATCTGTCGAATATCCACGCCCGCGAACCGTTTCGCCACCGCTCGCTCATCGCGCCGGTCGCCCTGGGCATGATCTGCGGTTTCGGCCCGCAGGGCTACGCGCTGGCCATCGACGCGCTGAGCGCGCATCTGGCCGCGGGCTGATCCACGCCGACCGGTTCCGGCATTTTTCCAGATCCTGCGCTGGCGTTAGGTCGGCCTTAACATTGCATCCTGCATCTTTCGCGCCGGTCCGTCCGATTGCTTCAGAAAGGTGCAAGTATGACCATCTCGTCCTCGCTCAACGCCGGTGTCACCGGACTCAATGCTCAGGCAACGCGGCTGGGGGCGATTTCCGACAATATCTCGAACTCGGCGACGGCGGGCTACAAGCGCGTGCAGACGTCGTTCCAGTCGATGGTGACGGGTGGCACCGGCGCGGGCGCCTATTCGGCGGGGGGCGTGCGCGCGTCGACGCTGCGTCTGATCGACGAAGCCGGCACGCTGATTTCGACCAGCAACCCGACGGATCTGGCCGTCAAGGGGCGCGGCTTTCTGCCGGTGACGCCGCAGACCTCGGTCGGGTTGGGCGGCCAGATGCCCATGTACATGATGACCACCGGGTCGTTCCGGCCCGATGCCTCGGGGCTTCTGCGCAACGAATCGGGGATGGTGCTGATGGGCGTCCCGGTCGGCATCGACGGCACCGTGGCGCCCTTTCCGCGCGATTCGGCGGGCGGGTTGCAGCCGATCCGCGTCCAGATGAACCAGTTCGACAGCCAGCCGACCGCGCGGGTCTCGCTGGGGGTGAACCTTCCCGCCACGGGGACGGTCGAGGGCGCGTCGGGCGATCCGTTCGATCTGTCGGTCGAGTATTACACCAACCTCGGCAGTTCCGAGCGGCTCGACATCCGGTTCACGCCGTCGCTGCCGGTCAACCCGGGCGATCCGGCGACCAATACCTGGACCATCCAGGTGTTCGATCCCGGCAATGGCGATATGCTGGTCGCCGAGCACGAGATCGCGTTCAGCGGCGCCTCGGTCGGTGGCGGGCGGATCGACAATGTGGTGTCCGCCGCATCTTTCAACGCCCCGCCCTTCGCATATGACCCGGCGACCGGCGCTTTCGGGATCGAGCTGGAACGCGGCGGCAACACGCAGTTCATCGCCCTCAACATCGGCAAACCGGGCGAGGGGGGCGGGATGAGCCAGCTTTCCGACCGCTTCCAGCCCGTCTCGATCTCGAAGGACGGCTCGCCCGTCGGCTCGCTTGCGGGGGTCGAGGTCGACGGCCAGGGTATGCTCAAGGCGCTCTACAGCAACGGCACGGTCCGCAATGTCGCCCTGATCCCGGTCGTCGATGTGCCGAACCCGAACGGGATGCAGGCAATGCCGGGACAGGTCTACAGGGCCTCGCCTGAAAGCGGGCCGTTTTTCCTGTGGAATGCGGGTGACGGGCCGGTGGGATCGATCGAGGGGTTCGCGCGCGAGGAATCGGCCACCGATGTCGCGCATGAGCTGACGCAGATGATCCAGACGCAGCGCGCCTATTCGTCGAATGCGAAGATCATCCAGACAGTCGACGAGATGCTTCAGGAAACCACCAACATGAAGCGCTGATCGCGCTTCCTTCCAGCTACCGGAGCTAGCCCATGAGCATTAACATCGCGATGAACGCCGCCGTTTCGGGTCTGACCGCCGCGGCGCGCGGGGTTCAGGTCGCGTCGGGCAATGTCGCCAACGCGATGACCGAGGGCTACGCGCCGCGCAAGCTGCAGCTGGGCACCGCGGTGCTGGGCGGCATGGGGGCGGGGGTGCGGGTGCTGGGCGTCGAACGGCAGATCGATCCGGTGCTGACCGGGCTCATGCGGCAGGCCGGCGCCGATCGTGCCGGCGCTGAGACAGAGGCGCGCTTCTGGAGCGGCTTCGAACAGGCGATCGGCGAACCGGACGATCCGTTCGCCCTGGCGGGGCGCGTGGCGGCCTTCGAGACGGCGCTGGTTGCCGCGGCGAACCGGCCGGACATGGACCAGCGCCTGGCCGCCGTGGTTTCCGCGGCGGATGCGATCACCCAGGAGTTCAGCGCGCTGGAGCGGCATGTCCAGCAGGCCCGGCTGGAAGCCGACCGGGCCATCGCCCGTGATGTGAGCGAGTTGAACGACGGTCTCTCTCGGCTCGCGCGGCTCAACGGCGAGATCGTCAGCCTGCGCGCATCGAGCGAGCCGCCGCTCGCGCTTCTGGACGAACGGCAGAACCTGATCACCCGCCTGTCCGAGATCGTGCCCCTGCGGGAATACCAGACGCCCGAGGGGCGCAGCATGATCTATACCGAGGGCGGGCAGCTTCTGCTTGACGTCACGCCCTCGGTCGTGGGGTTCGAGCCGACGAACCTGGTCACGGCCGGGCTGACGCGCGAAGGCGGGCAGCTGTCGGGTCTGACGCTGAACGGCCGGGCGATCCCGAACCCGGGCGACGGCGGACCCTTTGGCGGCGGCCGACTTGCCGCCAGCTTCGAAGTGCGCGACCGGCATGGCGTGGCGGCGCAGACCGCGCTCGATCAGATGGCGGCGGAACTGATCCAGCGGTTCGAGACACCAGGCATCGATCAGAGCAACTGGAGCGGACCGGGGCTTTTCACCGACAACCAGCTCGCCCTCGGCTCGCCGCCGGAACCGGGTCTTGCGGAGCGGATGGAAGTCAACAAGCGTGTGAAGCCCGCCGATAACGGCTTTCTCTGGCGTCTGCGCGAGGGGCTGGAACCGGAAGAGAGCGATCCGCGCGGGCCGGTGGGCGATGCCACGCAACTCAACCTCTGGGTTCAGGCGATGCAGGCCCCGCTGGCCGCGACGGGCGGAACCGCGGCGGCCAGTTTTGCCGATAACGTCGGGCGCAGCCTCTCGGTCATCAGCCAGCAGCGGCAGGGGTTTGAAGATCGCCAGACCCATACCGCCGCCCGCGCCACCGAGCTTTACGAGCGCGGGTTGGCGCAGGGCGTCGATACCGATGCCGAGATGCAGCGCCTGGTTCTGATCGAACAGGCCTATGCCGCGAACGCGCGCCTCATCCAGGTCGCCGACCAGATGCTACGCCGCCTGATGGAGATCTGAGCATGAGCTGGGCAACCCTGGGCACGCTGGCGCTTCCGTTCCACCTGCAACGCACCGGCGTGCAGGCCCGGACCGATCTGGCACGCAGCAGCCATGAATTGACCACCGGCCGCGTCCAATCGGCGGCCCGCCACCTGCGCGGGGATCTGGGCGCGCTGCATGCGATCGAAAACCGTCTGACGCGGATCACCGGGTTCGAGACGGCGCTGAAGCAGACGGTGACGGCCTTCGATGCGGCGCAATCGGCGCTCGACCGGGTTGCGCAAAACGGGCAGGGGCTGGCGGAAAAGCTGGTGATGGCGACGCAGTCGGGCACCGGCCCCTCGGTCCGCGCGGTGGCGGCGACGGCGGCGCGCAACGTGCTGGAAGAAACGATCTCGGCCCTGTCGACGACGGTTGCGGGACGGGCGCTCTTTTCCGGCGTTCTGTCCGACCGGGGCCCCCTGCCAGGCGTCGATGCATTTCTGGCGGAACTGGCGCCGCAGGTTGCAGGGCTGACGACCGCGGCCGATGTCATCACCGCGCTCGAGGATTACTTCACCGACCCTAACGCGGGCTTCTCGACCGATATCTACAGGGGCGGCCCGGCCCGGCCCGGCGGGGTGATCGATGACGGCGATCCCGCTGCCGCGCTGCCGACCGCCGACGAGCCGGCGCTGCGCAGTCTGATGATGCATGCGGCGATGGTGGTCCTGATCGACAATGGCGCCGTCACCCTCTCCAGCGGGGAGGAGCGTCTGGTTCACAGCCGGGCAATGACCGGGCTGCTGGAAAACGCGACCGACATGGCCGCGCTGCAAGCGCGGGTCGGGGTGGCCCAGGAGGCGTTCGAACAGCGCCAGACGCGCCTCTCGGTCGAGCGTGATCGTCTGGAAATGGCGCGCAGCGACAAGATCGGCGTCGATCCCTACAAGGCCGCGATGGCGGTCGAGCAGAGCCGGGTGCAGCTTGAATCGATCTATACCGTGACCGCCCGCATCGCGCGGCTGTCGTTGACGGAGTATCTGCGATGATCCGTGGCCTGCTGGCCGGTTTCCTGGTGCTGGTTCTGGCGCTTCCGGTGGCGGCGCAGGTGCGGTTGAAGGACCTTGTGGAATTCGACGGGGTGCGGGGCAACGACCTGATCGGCTATGGCCTCGTGGTCGGGCTGGATGGCACCGGCGACGGGATCCGCAACTCGCCCTTCACCGAAGACATCATGGCCAACATCCTGGAACGGCTGGGGGTGAACGTCGCAGGCGAGCAGTTCCGACCGCGCAACGTGGCGGCGGTCCTCGTTACCGCGACATTACCGCCCTTTTCGCGCGCCGGCTCGCGGGTGGATGTCACCGTCTCGGCCATCGGCGATGCCTCGAGCCTCTTTGGCGGCACGCTGGTGATGACGCCCCTCAACGGCGCGGACGGGCAGATCTATGCCGTGGCGCAGGGGGCGGTCATCGCCGGCGGCGTCGCCGCGCGCGGTCAGGCCGCCGAGGTGGTTCAGGGCGTGCCCACCGGCGGCTCAATCCCGGGTGGCGCGCGGGTCGAACGCGAGGTCGAGTTTGCCCTCGCCTCGCTGAACCGTGTGCGCCTGGCGCTGCGCGAAGCCGATTTCACCACGGCGCTGCGCATCGAGAACGTCATCAACAACGAGTTTGGCCGCGCGGTCGCGGTCATGCAGGACGCCGGCACGGTCGTTGTCGACATCGCGTCGACACGGATGCCGTCGGCCGCCCATGCGCTGAGCCGGATCGAGAACCTCGTGATCGCCCCGGGGGCGCGGGCGCGGGTGGTGGTGGATCAACGCTCGGGCACGATCGTCATGGGCGAGGATGTGCGCATCAGCCGCGTGGCGGTGGCGCAGGGCGGGTTGACGCTGAGGGTCGAGGAACGCCCGCTGGTCGCCCAGCCCAATCCCTTCGCCGATGGCGAGACGGTCGTGGTTCCGCGCACCTCGGCCGAGATCGAACGTGCGCCGGGCACAGGCCTGGCTGAAGTTACCGGCGCGACCTCGCTGGCCGAGGTGGTGGCGGGGCTGAACGCGCTGGGCGTGGGCCCGCGCGACATGATCGACATCCTGAATACGATCAGCGCCGCCGGCGCGCTTCACGCCGATCTGATCGTCCGCTGAGCGGCACGCCGCGCCCAATCCCCGAAATTTCCCGGCAAACGGGTGCCTTGCGGTGCAGACAATGCAGGCGTGTCTTGCCATAATGCGCGCGACGCAACCAAGAGACGTGATCATGACGAGCGCAGAGCGTTTTTCCGATACCGAGGTTCAGGCGGTCTTTGAGGCCGCTACGATCGAGCGGCACCGCGTGCATGTCTTCCCGCACCCGGTCTGGGATCACGGCGAACGCGTGCAGCTGCATGTCTACGAGGACCCGCTGGAGACGCCGGATTTCTTCGTCGAGTTCAACGACCCGCTTTCCGAGGTCTTTCGCCAAGGCCTCGGCCAGGTGCTGGCGCAGATCGCCACGGACCATGACACGCCTGAAGGGATCGCCGCCGAAGCCGCGCTGGAGATCGAGTTCGAAGGTTTCTGGATGACCCGCGACCGGATCGAGGAAGCCTTCATGAAGCGGATGCTGATCGTCACGAGCTGGCGCTATCACCGACCCGGCGGCGGCCAGGTGCGCGAAGGCTTCGCGGCCCCGTCAGGCCCGGGAACGCGCGGCCCGGGCGGTTGATCCACCCCCTCCGCCGGTCAGAGCGGGAAGGTCCCGGTCAGAAGGCCCGGCGGCATCCGAACATCCAGCAGCGCGCGCAGCGCATACATCATCGCCCACAGCCCTGCGATCAGGCCCAGTGCCGGCAACCAGGGCGCGTCGAACTGCAAGCGCAGGAGCGCGGGGATGAAAAGCGCGGTCGCCAGCGGCATTCCGAACAGCACGATCAGCCCCCCGTAGCCCAGCACCCAGGCGAAGACGACAAGGCTGCGGCGCATTCCTTCGCGTGAGCGTTCCTCGGGGTCGAGGCCCAGATCGGCCGTGTTCACGCTGCTGCCGCTCGGCGTCAGCAGCTTTCGACGCAGGAACTGACGGCCCAGTTCCAGCAGGCAGAGCGCCACCGTCACGCCCCCCGCATACTGCGGGAAGAGCCGCGCGGCGCGGCGAAAGTCACCGGCGCTCCAGACGACGAAGACCGCAAGGGCCAGTAGCGCCAGCACGAAGGCAGTGCGCAGGCGCGCTTCCAGGCGGCTTGCCTCATCCATCGCGGGCCTCCGTGCGCAGGGCGGCGCGGCGCATCCGGGCCTTCATCACCGAGCCGCCGAAGACCAGAACCAGACACAGCGCGGCAATGGCCAGCACCAGAGGCCGGGTCAACCATTCCCAGTCGTAGATGTTATAGGACATCCACAGATAACGCTCGGTCAGCCCGGCCAGGATGAAGCCCACCAGAAGCGGCGGACGCGGCATCCCGATCCGCTTCATCACCCAACCCAGAAGTCCGAAGGCAGCAAGCGCGATCAGGTCGCCCACATGCCGCGTCTGCTGGTAGGCGCCCAGGATCACGATCGCCAGGATCACCGGCGCCACGAACTGGAACGGCACGAAGGTCAGCCGCGCGATGGGTTTCGACAGTATCAGGCAGATGATCGTGCCGAACACATTCGCCAGCGCCAACGACCAGATGATGACAAAGACCAGTTCCAGGTTGTCGCGCAGAAGCGCCGGGCCGGGCTGCACACCGAAGATCAGCAGCGCGCCCAGCAACAGCGCCATCGCCGAGGAGCCCGGCACGCCGAAGAGCAGCGTCGGCATCAACACGCCGCCTTCCTTGGCGTTGTTCGCAGCCTCGGGTGCGATGACGCCGCGCACGTCGCCCTTGCCGAAGCGCGACTTGTCCTTGGCCCGGCTGACCACATAGCCGTAGTTCAACCAGTCGATGATCGACGAGCCCATGCCCGGGATTGCACCGATCAGCACACCGATGATCGAATGGCGCAGGACCAGATACTTGTTGCGCATCACGTCGCGCACGCCGTCCATCCAGCCCGAACCCAGACCCGCGCTTCGCCGCGCGATTGCGCCGCCGCGGGCCAGGAGGTCCACGATCTCGGGGATGGCAAAGAGGCCGAGTGCGACGATGACGAGGCTGAAGCCATCGAAAAGGTAGAGCACCCCATAGGCCCAGCGGTATTCGGGCGCCGCGGGTGCGCCGCCGACCATGCCCAGGATCAGCCCCAGACAGGCCCCCAGGATCCCCAGCAAAGGCCGGTTGCCGCTGAGGACGCCCACCATGCAGAGCCCCAGGATGGTCAGCATCAGCAACTCGGGTGCGCCGAACATCAGAACGAGGGGCCGGGCGAAGGGGACAAGCGCGGTCAGCGCAACCGCCCCGATCAGTCCGCCGATCAGCGAGGCGAAGAAGGCCGCCCCCAGCGCCCGCGCACCCTGGCCCTGCTTGGCCATCGGGTAGCCATCCATCACCGTGGCCTGACTGCCCGACGAGCCCGGAATGCCCATCAGAACCGACGGAAAGGTATCGGAGGAGGGCACCGCGGCGGCGATCCCGATCAGCATGGCGATCCCGGCATAGGGATCCATGCCGAAGAGAAAGGGCAGGACCAGCGCCATTCCCATCAAGCCGCCCAGCCCGGGCAGGATGCCCACGACAATGCCGATGGAGACACCGGCCATCAGCATCGCCATGCGATAGGGGTCCATCAGGATGACGAAGGCCGACAGGAATGCATCAAGCATGGCGCGCGCCCGAAAGAGAGATGACACCGCCAAGGGGGCGCCGCCCGCGCGGGAACGCGGGCGGTCGCATCGGTTGGATGTGAGGGGTGGTCACGGCCACGGCGTCCGGTCGCCGCTCAGTTCGTGTTGAACCGCACCTCGAAGCGTTCGCTCATCAGATCGCGCAGCCAGTCCAGAACTTCTTCGGGGGCGGCGTCCAGTTCGGCCTTGATCTGGTCCAGTCCGGCGCCCGAGATGATCTCGTAGCCTTCCAGGATATCAACGACCGCCGCCTGGAAGGTGGGGTCGAGGACCATGGCATCGACGCCCTCGCGCAGCGCGGCGCGGGCCTCCTCGGGCGCGTCGGAATGCACCCAGATCGTGCCGCGGGTGTTCTGCACCAGGTTCGCGGTGATCTTGTAGGCCTCCCACGCCTCGCCGGAAGGCATCTCGCCGTGGATCGCCTCGTAAAGTTCGGGCGCGGTCATGATGTCCGGGGCGGCGGGGTCACGCAGCGGATTGCCGTCGGCGTCGATGAACCCGATCGCATAGGCGGTGATCGCGGTGCCTTCCTCGACCAGCGGGACCACGCTCGCCATGTAGGCCGGCGTCGATTGGGTGTTGATCGTCAGCTCCCCGCGCTCGAAGGCAAGCCGCGTGTCGCCGCGCCCGCCGAAGCCCGGCACCGAGCGGTACTCGATGCCCAGCATTTCCAGCGCGACGATCGATTCGATCAGGCCCACCGGGTCGGTGATCCCCTTGGTGACGCGCCCGGTCATGTTGCCGATTTCGGTCGGATCGCTGATGCCGGCATTGCTGTGGATGGCAGTGATATGGCCCATCGGCGCGGCAACTACCGGGGTCAGATCCCCCAGATCCAGTTCCAGCCCCTCGAGCCCGAGGAACGCGCGCAGGTTCAGGTGCCCCGACGCGGTAAGCAGCGTCAGACCGTCACGGTCGGCACGGGCAAATTCGTTCGACCCCAGCAGCCCGCCGGCGCCGGTCACGTTCTCGGCGATGACGGTGGGGTTGCCGGGGATGTGGTTGCCCAGATGCGCGGCGATGAGCCGGCCGAACGTGTCCGTGCCGCCTCCGGCCGAGAAGGGGATCACGATGCGGATCGTCTCGCCGGCATAGAAGTCGTCGGCCTGCGCTGCGGTCGCGCCGAGCGCCAGCGCCGCGGTCGCGCCGAGAAGGGCGGCACGCAGGGCCGGGGTGCGGAAATGGGTCATGTCGGAAACTCCCTTGGTTGTGTCGGCACCTTGGCCGGACCGGGTAACGGCTTCTTGGCGTCCAGATGACAGGAATGTAACAGTCGGGCCGCTGAGGCAAGAGTGCGAAACGCCGGCCGAGGGGTCAAAACGCACCCGGACAGCGGGCGCCGTTCAGTGGGCGCCGGGCGCGGCCTTTGTGAAACCTTTGTAACAGAACGTCTTTTTCGGTTGACCCGCCGCGCGGCGATGGCAATTTGCGAAGGCTTGCCAAGCCGATGGCGCGCAGGGGTTCGCAACCGCGGATTTCTGCGGCATGATCGGTGCCGCGTCCGTCCCGGTTGCCCAGAAAGGATACTTCCGATGAGATCGACATCCGCCCTTGCCCTTGTCGCCGCGCTGGCGCTGGCCTTTGCCGCACCCGCCGATGCCCAGTCGCGCATTTCCATCGGCATCCAGCAGGAGCCGACCTCGCTTGACCCGACGACCGATGCCACGGCCGCGATCAACGTCATGCTGGCGCACAACCTCTACGAGTCGTTGACCACGGTCGATTCCACCGGCAGCGTCCAGCCGCAGCTTGCCGAAAGCTGGGACATCTCGGAGGACGGGCGCACCTACACCTTCCGCCTGGTCGAGGGCGCGACCTTCCATGACGGCACGCCATTCAACGCCGACAGTGTCGTCTTCTCGTTCGAGCGCGCCCGCGCCGAGGACAGCACCAACCCGCGCAGTGCGACCTACAAGGCGGTGGAGGAGATCACCAGGATCGACGACCACACCGTCGAGATGACGCTCTCGGCGCCCGACGCCTTCTTCCTCTTCGACATCGCCCAGGGCCACGGCTCGATCATGAGCCCCGACAGCGCCGAGGCGAACGCCACGCGCCCGGTCGGTACCGGCCCCTTCATGTACGATGCCTGGACGCGCGGCGACCGGCTGCGGCTGGTCAAGAACCCCGACCACCGCAATGCCGACGAGGTCGCGCTCGATATCGTCGAGTTTCGCTTCATCTCGGACCCGGCGGCGGCCAGTGCGGCATTGATGGCGGGCGAGCTGGACGCGTTCCCCGGCTTTCCGGCGCCCGAGCTGATCGCGCAGTTCGAAGCCGACCCCCGCTTCAACGTCATCATCGCCTCGACCGAGGGCGAGGTGATCCTGGCGATGAACAACTCGCGCCCGCCCTTCGACAACATCACCGCGCGCCGCGCCGTCAGCCACGCCATCGACCGTGAGGACATCATCGAGGGCGCGATGTACGGCCTGGCGCTGCCCATCGGCACCTTCTATCCGCCGCACGGGCCCGCCTATGTGGATCTGACCGACCGCTACCCGCACGACCCCGAACTGGCCCGCGAGATGTTCGAGGAGGCGGGCATCCTGGGGGATACGCTTCTGCTGCGCGTGCCGCCCTTCCCCTATGCCACCCGCTCGGCCGAGATCATTCAGGCACAGCTGGGCGCGGCCGGGATGAATGTGCGTGTCGAGAATGTCGAATGGGGCTTCTGGCTCGAAGAGGTTTTCCGCAACAGGAACTACGATCTGAGCATCATCGCCCACACCAGCCCCAACGATCTGTCGAACTTTGCCCGCGGACCGGATTACTTCTACGGCTACGACGATCCCGAATTCGAGGCGCTGTGGGAAGCGATCCGCGTCGAACTGGATGACGAGGCACGGCTGGAAATGCTGCGCGATGCCCAGCGGCACATCACCGAGGCGGCGGTGCATGGCTTCCTGTTCCAGATGCCGGCCCTGGGCGTCTTCCGCGACGGGGTCGAGGGGTTCTGGGAATCGCAACCGATCCTCTACACGCCCCTGTCGGAAGTGACGGTGCGCTGAGACAGCGGCCGGGGCGGCCCCGCGCCGCCCCGACCGACCGGAGGGCCGCATGGGCTATTTCCTTCTGCGACGGACGGTGGGGTTTCTGGCCACGCTCCTGACCATCTCCATCGTCGTCTTCGCGGTGATGAACGTCCTGCCCGGCGACCCGGCGCTGACCATCCTCGGCATCGAGGCCTCGGAAGAGGCGTTGGCGGCGCTGCGCACCCAGCTCGGGCTCGATGAGCCGGTGATCCTGCGGTATGTCGCCTGGATCGGTGCCGCCCTGACGGGTGATTTCGGGCTGAGCCATTCCTACCGCGTCCCGGTGAGCGATCTGGTGCTGGAGCGACTGCCGCTGACGCTGTCGCTGGCGCTGGGGGGCATGGTCGCAACGGTCGCCCTGGCGCTGGCGATGGGCGTGGGCGCGGCGGCGAACCACCGCAAGGCCGGCGACTGGGGGGTGATCTTTCTCAGCCAGATCGGGATCGCGGTGCCGTCCTTCTGGGCGGCGATGCTGCTGGTGCTTCTCTTCGCGGTGCATCTGCAATGGCTGCCGCCCGGCGGCTTTCCCGGCTGGTCGGACCCGGTGGCGGCGTTGCGCGCGCTGGTCCTGCCGGTGGCGGCGCTGACCTTCGTGCAGGCCGCGGTCCTCGCCCGCGTCACCCGCTCCGCCGCGCTCGAGGTCATGCGGCTCGACTATGTGCGCACCGCCCGCGCGATGGGCTATCCGCGCCAGCGCATCCTCTGGCGGCATGTCCTGCCCAACGCGCTGGTGCCCATCGTCACCATCGTCGGGCTGCAATTCGCCTCGCTCGTCACCGGCACCATCGTGATCGAGAATGTCTTCTATCTGCCCGGGCTGGGCCGGCTGGTCTTTCAGGCGATCGCCAATCGCGACCTGCCGCTGGTCCAGGCGCTGGTGACGCTGTTTGCGGTGATCGTGGTGACGGTGAACTTCCTGGTCGATGTGATCTATGTGCTGATCGACCCGCGGCTGAAGGCGCGGGCATGACGCGGCAGCTGACCCCCAATCTTGTGATCGGAGCGCTTCTGGTCGCCTTCGTCGTCGGCATGGCGGCGCTGTCGCTGGTCTGGACGCCGCATGACCATGCCGCGATGAGCATTCGCGCGCGGTTCGGCCCGGCATCGGACATCCACTGGCTCGGCACCGATCAGCTTGGCCGCGACATCGTCTCGCAACTGATGGTGGCGGCGCGCAACTCGATGACGGTGGCGCTGATCGCGGTGCTTGCGGGGGGCTCCATCGGGGTGGCGCTGGGCCTTCTCGCCTCGGCCCTCGGCGGCTGGGTCGAGGATCTGATCATGCGCGTGGCCGACATCGGCTTCGCCTTTCCGGCGCTTCTTTTCGCCATCATGCTCTCGGCGGTCTTCGGCCCCTCGCTCTGGGTTGCGGTGATCGCCATC
>CAZKSE010000070.1:0-16848 GCA_964555305.1 uncultured Rhodobacter sp.
CTCCCTATGAGGACCCGCCGCCGATCGACGTGCACCTTGTCTGGAACCCGCGCGCTCGGCTCAACCGCGCCGAACGCTTTCTGCGCGACGCACTCATCGCCCGGATCGACTCTGTTCCGATCGAGGAGCGAACGTATTTCTGACCGCTCGGTCGCCTTGCTTTTCCGTATTTGCGACGGACGCGCCATCTGAGATCCCCGGCGGCGTCCAGCTCGAAGGGGGCCAAGCCCACCGGGCTCCGTGCGGTTGACTTTCCTCACGGCCTCCTAGCTATATCGCCACCTTGGTTCAGCAAGAGGCTCTTCGGGGTGCGCGAAACGAGCGGCCAGGCCAGCACGTCGCAGGCCGACTTGTCAGAGATGATGCGCCAGCGGCTGCTGGCCGCGACGGACTGGATCGAGGCGATCCCCGGCGCGGCCCCGGATCACCAGCCCTGGGTCGAGTATCGCCGCCGCTTGCAGGAACTGCCGCGCCATCCCGGTTGGCCGCACCGCATCGTCTGGCCGCGCCCGCCCGTGCGCCCGCCGTTGCGCGGGGACCCGGCGCGAAATCCTTGACCGTGCAGACCGCGTTGCGCTAAGCGTGAGGCCTGCTTGACGGGAGACGGATTGATGGACACGAACACCCGCCGCTGAGGCCTATGCCCAGAGCCCCGGCCGCCCTGGTCGGAGGTGGCTTTTACCGTCTGTCAGGAACCCCGACATGCCCAGACTTTCCGGCAAGCTCTGCCTTGTGACCGGCGCGGCGCGCGGCATCGGCGCCGCCATCGCCGAGGCCTTCGTTTCCGAAGGTGCCCGCACCGTGCTCACGGATATTGACGAAGCCGCCGGGGCGGCAACCGCCGCGCGGCTGCGGATGCCCTTTCACCGGTTGGATGTCAGGTCCGAAGCTGACTGGGGCGCCATCGCCGCGCTCTACCCGGAGGTGGATGTGGTCGTGAACAACGCCGGCATCACCGGGTTCGAGGGTGGGGTGGTCCCGCACGACCCCGAAAAGGCGTCGCTCGCCAATTGGCGCGCGGTCATTGCTGTCAATCTAGACGGGGTCTTTCTGGGCTGTCGCTATGCGATCGGTGCGATGAAGGCGCGCGGTACGGGGTCCATCATCAACCTGTCGTCCCGGTCGGGGCAGGTGGGAATACCGGGCGCGGCGGCCTATGCCGCCTCGAAGGCCGGGGTGCGGAACCACTCCAAGACCGTTGCGCTCTATTGCGCCGAGCAGGGCTGGGCGATCCGTTGCAACTCCATCCATCCCGGAGCCATCCTGACGCCGATGTGGGAGCCGATGCTGGGCACCGGCCCGGAGCGTGCGGCACGGATTGCCGAGTTCGTTGCCGACACGCCTTTGCGCCGCTTCGGCACCCCCGAAGAGGTCGCGGCTCTCGCGGTTTTGCTCGCCTCGGACGAAGCGACGTACATCACCGGAGCGGAACTGACCATCGACGGCGGGCTTCTGGCGGGAACCGCCGCGCGACCCTGATCGTCGGGCGCGCGCGGGCGACCCGGCCGTTGTCGGTGCCGCTCAAATCGCTCCGGTCATAGTTGCGGTGCAATGAAGCTTTCGCGGAAGTAGTTGTAGACAAGCTGGAGCTCGGGACCCAGTTCGGCATTGCGGCGCCAGGCGAGGCCGACATCCATGGAGGGGACAGGGTAGTCCGTCTGCACCGTCTGGATCCGCTTCCCCTCGAGCGACCAGGGTCGATAGACCATGTCCGAGAGAATGGTTACGCCCTGCTTGTTGGCCACCATCGAGCGCACCGCCTCGATCGAGGAGGTCCGAAGGCGGATCCGCGGCTGCGTTTTCTGCACCGCCCAGTATTTCATGGCGCTGTGTGCGGCCTCGTCAACGGTGAGCATGATGTAATCCTCGGCCGCGATCTCCTCCATCGTCACCTTGCGTCTTTGGGCGAAGCGGTGGCTGTTGCCGACCCACAGCCGGCGTGGCGAGCGGAAAAGCGTTTCGGTCTCAAGCTCCGGGGTGGTGATGTTCGAGGTGAGCAGAACGGCGAGGTCGAAGCGGTTCGACATCAGCCCCTCCTCGATGACTTCGCGGTTGAGCTCGTGAAGGTTGATGGTCAGTTCGGGGTGAAGGCGGCTCAGCCGGTCCACATGATAGGGCAGGAAATACCCCATCACCGTATAGGTCGCGGCGATGGTCAAGGTGCCCGTCGCGGAGGTGACGCGCTGTCGCAGGTTTCGTGCCTCCTCGACCTTGGCGAGGATCTCGTAGGCCACGGCAAGAAGTTCCCGGCCTGGCTGGGTCAGCTCCATGCCATGCGAACTACGGGCGAAGAGCTGCGTTGCGGTCTCGACCTCAAGCTCGCGGATGGCGGTAGTGACCGACGATTGCGAAACCGAAAGGGCCACCGCCGCGCGACTTACCTGGCCGGACTCGGCGGTCGCCACAAAATACTTGAGCTGCCTGATCTGCATGGCCCGCCCTCACTCCATCGGATAATCAGAAAACACAGAATCGCAATATCGGATGCTTTGGGCGAAGCGCCAGTCAAAATCGGTGGCAAGGTTATCTTTCCGGACGAAACGCCGCTTCTTGACGCGTCGGATACGTTCGGATTTTCCGATTTTGAGCAAAGCGAATTCAGAAATTTACCTCACGGAACGCGGCGGTCATAGTCATGGAAGCAGAAAGGGTGGATCATTCAATGAGGCGTATAGTCGATCTGAACTGTGACATGGGCGAGGGCTTCGGCCATTGGAGCTATGGTGACGCACCCGACGAAGCGCTGATGGAGGTCATCAGCTCGGCCAATGTGGCGACAGGGTTTCATGCGGGCGATCCGAATCTGATGAACCGTGTGGTGCTTCTGGCCAAGGAACACGGAGTGAGCGTCGGCGCACATCCGGCCTATCGCGATCTGCAGGGCTTCGGACGGCGCTACATCAAGTCCTCGGACGAGGAGCTCGTCAATGACATCGTCTATCAGGTAGGAGCCCTTCGCGAATTCTGCCGCCGTCACGGTGTGCGCCTGCAGCATGTGAAGCCGCATGGCGCGCTCTATATGGAAGCGGCGAACAACGAGAGCCTGTCGAGCCACCTGGTCGAGGTGTTGCGCGCAAGCGCGCCG
The DNA here is from genome assembly GCA_964555305.1 of uncultured Rhodobacter sp. Lineage (GTDB taxonomy): Bacteria > Pseudomonadota > Alphaproteobacteria > Rhodobacterales > Rhodobacteraceae > Pararhodobacter. Next base: position 3,086 of record CAZKSE010000070.1, read on the forward strand.
GACCTGATGCTTTTCTGCATGGACATCTCGGCAACCTATCGCGTTGCGTGCAGCTACGGCCAGCCGGCGATCCGCGAGTTTTACGCCGACCGGGAGTATGACCGCTCCGGCTCCATCGTGTTTGCCCGCAAGGTCGCCCAGTTCGACCCCGACCAGATCGCCCGCAAATGCCTGCGCGCCTGCCGCGAGGGGCGGGTAGAGACGGTCGATGGCGACGAGATCGAGATCGCGTTTGAATCGATCTGCTTCCATTCCGACACGCCCGGCGCGCTGGAGATCGGCCGGGCAGTCCGCGCCGCGTTGACCGAAGCCGACATTTCCATCGCTCCTGCGGCGATGGTCCTGAACTCAGACGCCTGAAAGGAGAGACCGACCATGCCGGACATCCAGTCGCCCCTGCCCGGAACTTTCTACCACGCGCCATCGCCCGAATCCGACGCCTTCAAGAAACCCGGGGACGCTGTCGAGGCCAGCGATACCATCGGCCTCGTCGAGGTGATGAAAACCTTCATCGAGGTCAAGGCGGAAGTCTCAGGGACATTCGAAGGCTATGTTGCGGGCAACGCCGAGCCTGTTCAGGCCGGCGACGTTCTGGCGAAGGTGGGCTGACCGATGGCGATCCGCAAGCTCCTAGTCGCCAACCGGGGAGAGATTGCGGTTCGCATCATCCGCGCGGCGCAATCGCTGGGGATCGGCACCGTTCAGGTCCATTCCGAAGCCGATGCCGACATGTTGGCGGTACGGATGGCGGATGAGGCGATCTGCATCGGCCCGCCGCCTGCCGGGCAATCCTATCTGTCCGTCCCCGCGCTGCTGAAAGCCGCCAAGGATACCGGGGCCGACGCGGTGCACCCGGGATACGGGTTCTTGTCCGAGAATGCCGGCTTCGCCCGTGCCATCGCCGACGAAGGCCTCGTGTTCGTTGGTCCCGATGCCGACATAATCGACCGGATGGGCGACAAGGCCGAGGCCCGCGCCACCGCGATTGCGGCGGGCCTGCCGGTGGTGCCGGGATCGAAGGGGCGGGTGGAAGATGCCGCTCAGGCGCTTGCCGCTGCGCGCGAGGTCGGCTTTCCCGTCCTGATCAAGGCGGCCGCGGGTGGCGGCGGGCGCGGCATTCGCATCGCCCATGACGAGGATGAACTGACGCGGCTTGCCCCCCAGGCCCGCAGCGAGGCGCAGGCCGCGTTCGGCGATGGCGGGCTTTATATCGAGAAGCTGATCGTCAACCCCCGCCATATCGAGGTTCAGATCCTGGGCGACGGGACCAATGCGGTGCACTGCTACGAGCGAGAATGCTCGTTGCAACGGCGGCGCCAGAAGGTCTGGGAAGAAGCCGGCGCCTTCGGGCTGAGCGAGACGACGCGCCAGGCGATCTGCAAGAGTGCGGTCGATCTGGCACGCGCCGTCGGCTACCACGGCGCGGGGACGGTCGAATATCTCTATGACGACACGAGTGGCGAGTTCTACTTCATCGAGATGAACACGCGCATTCAGGTCGAGCATCCAGTGACCGAGATGGTAACCGGCATTGACCTGGTGGCCGAAATGCTGCGGATCGCCGGCGGTGCGCCGCTGTCGATCAAACAGGACGCGGTTGCCGTGGATGGCCATGCAATCGAGGTCCGTATCAATGCCGAGGACCCGCTTCGGCAGTTCATGCCGTTCCCGGGAAAACTGCAATCGATGCGCGTGCCCGAGGGCGGGGGCATCCGTTTCGACCATTTCCTCTACGACGGCTACCAGATCCCGCCGTTCTACGACTCGCTTCTTGGAAAGCTGATCGTCCATGCCCCAGGCCGTGCAGATGCAATCGACAAGATGGCCGAGGCGCTCGAAAAGTTGGAACTCAGCGGTCTGAAGACGACCATACCACTGCACAAGGCTCTCGCGTCGTCGGAGGATTTGCGGGCGGGACGTGTTCACACGCAATGGCTGGAACCCTGGCTTGCCGCCGGGAACCTGACTGAAACAGCATAGGAGGGACGACGTGAAAACCCGCTATACCTTTGGCGGTGACGAGCACATCTTCGTCGAGATGGACGACGAGATGTCGCTTGAGGCCTTTTTCAAGGCCATCGCCATCTCTCGGGCTGTCGAGGAAGCCCAGATCGACGGCGTCACCGAAATTCTGCCCGCCAACGCCTCGTTCGAGGTTCGTTTCAACCCGGATGTCATCCATCCCGACAAGATGATGGCGCGGCTCAAGGAGCTGGAAAGCGCCGCCAACAACGCCGAGCCACGGATGCAGACCCGGATCATCGAGATCCCGGTCTACTACCAGGATCCCTGGACGCACGAAACGCTCATGCGCTTCCGCGAACGTCACCAGGATCCCAAGGCGACGGATCTTGAATATGCCGCGCGGATCAATGGATACGACAGCGTCGATGCCTTCATCGAGGCGCATCATGCGCAGCCCTGGTTCGTGTCGATGGTGGGCTTCGTCGCGGGGCTTCCGTTCCTCTACCAGCTGGTCGAGCGGGAGAAGCAGATCGAGGTTCCGAAATACCTGCGCCCGCGAACCGACACGCCAAAGCTTACGGTGGGTTATGGCGGTTGTTTCTCGTGCATCTATTCGGTGCGCGGGGCGGGGGGCTACCAGATGTTCGGGATCACTCCGATGCCGATCTACGACCCGCAACAGAAGGTGTCGTACCTGAAGGATTTCATGGTGTTCTTCAAGCCGGGCGACATCGTGAAGTTCGCCCCGATCGGCCGCGAAGAATATGATCGGATCGTGGCCGAGGTCGAGGAAGGCAGCTACCGGCCCGGGATGGCGCAAGTCACCTTTGACCTCGATGCGTTCAACGCCGATATGCGCGGCACCAATGCAAAGCTGATGGAGGCGCTCAATGGCAATTAAGGTCAGAAAGGCGGGACTCTCCACGACAATTCAGGACCTTGGGCGCCCAGGTTACTTTCACCTCGGTATCCCCGAAGGTGGGGCGATGGACCGCTTCTCGCTGCGGGTGGCCAACATGCTTGTGGGCAACGATGAGGGGGCGGCGGGGCTTGAAGCCGTCTTCATGGGACCGGAGCTTGAGTTCGACGAGGACACCTGGGTCGCGGTGACCGGCGCCACGATGCCGATCCTGCTCGATGGTGAGCCGCGCGACGGTTGGACGGCATTTCCGGTCAGGAAGGGCCAGGTGCTCAGCTTCGGTTTCCTCAAGTCCGGCGCGCGCATCTATATCGCCTTCGCGGGCGGGCTCGATACGCCGAAGCATCTGGGCTCGCGTTCGACCTATGTGATCGGGGCTCTTGGCGGCATCGACGGCCGGCCGGTCGCCGAAGGCGACGTGCTGCCGCTCGGGAAACCGGGGATGCCAGTGGAGCGAAAGGTGGATACAGCGCTGCTGCGCGCGCCGCAAAACCCGGTCGAGTTGCGCGTGCTTCCTGGGCTATACTGGGATCGCATCACCGAAGCCTCGCAGGATCGGTTCTTCGCCGAGGAATGGACGGTCGCGCCCGAAGCCGACCGCATGGGATATCGCTTCCGTGGCGGCTCGCCCATGGAGTTCGTGCCGCGCGACCAGCCCTTTGGGGCCGGATCCGACCCGTCGAACATTGTCGATGGCTGCTATTCCTACGGCTCGATCCAGGTGCCAGGCGGAACCGAGCCGATCGTTCTGCACCGCGACGCGGTATCGGGCGGCGGGTATTTCACCATTGGCGCCGTGATCTCGGCCGACATGGACTTGATCGGGCAGTTGCAACCAAACACGAAGGTGCGCTTCGTCAAGGTGGACATGGACGCAGCCCTGGCCGCCCGCAAGGACCGCCAAGAGCGTCTACAGAAGATACGGGCGGCTCTGGCGGGGGGCTGACGCACCACCGCCGGGGTCGGGTCAACGATAACAAAACGGCTGTAACCGCAGTGATCCCACTGCAACAGAGGAGATCTGAACGATGACGCATGCCTTGAGAAAAGTCGCGCTTGCAGGTGCCGCGGTGCTCCTGCCGTTCGCGGCAAGCGCCGAAGACGCGTGGTATCCCTTCCCCGCGCAGGCAATCGAGCCCGCCTTCGCCGCCGATGGCACGGCCGTGGATGTCGAATACGTCCCGTTGGAGACGGCAGCGGAGCCCTGGAACATCTGCGTTTCCTTCCCGCACATGAAGGATGCCTACTGGCTCGGCGTCAACTACGGCGTCATCGCCGAGGCAAGGCGTCTGGGCGTGCGCATGAACGTGGTCGAGGCCGACGGCTACACCGAGCTTCCGCGCCAGATCAGCCAGATCGAGGATTGCGTTGCCGGCGGTGCAGATGCCGTGATCATTGGTGCGATCTCGTATGACGGGCTGAACAGCCTGATCCGCGAGGTTGCCGCGCAGGGCATCCCGGTGATCGACGTCATCAACGGCGTCTCCTCCACCGACATCACCGCCAAGTCGCTGGTGTCGTTCTACACGATGGGCTACGAGACCGGCGCCTACCTGGCCGAAACCCATCCCGCCGGCTCCGAGGAGGTTGCAGTGGGCTGGTTCCCGGGCCCGGCCGGCGCGGGCTGGGTCGAGGCGGCGCATCGGGGCTTCATGGATGCGGTCGAAGGCTCGGCGGTCCGCGTGCTAGAGCCGCGCTACGGCGACACCGGCCGCGAGGTTCAACAGCGCCTGGTCGAGGATGTCCTGACCGCCAGCCCGGAAGTGCGCTACATCGCCGGCACGGCGGTAACCGCCGAGGCCGCACAGGGTGTCGTGCGGGAGCGGGGTCTTTCCGGACAGGTGGAGATCCTTGCCTTCTACATGACCCCTGGCGTCTACACCGGAATCGAGCGCGGCTTCATCCTTGGGGCGCCGGCGGATTCCATGGTGATCCAGGGCCGCATCGCGGTCGATCAGGCCGTTCGGGCACTGCAGGGTGAAGAGTTCATTCCTCATGTCGGACCGAAGATCTTCGTCGTCGACCAGAACAACATTGGCGATGTCGACCGCGACACGATCCTGCCGCCGGAAAACTTCTCGCCGGTTTTCAACATCAACTGAGCGTCCGGGCGCAGGCGGAGTGTTTCGCCTGCGCCCCCAACGTCCCTGGCCGGTGGTGGAGCACAGCCATGTCCCAAGCGCCTCTCATCAGTACGCACGGGCTGAGCAAGGCCTATCCGGGGGTCAAGGCGCTTGATCGCGTGGATTTCGACCTCAGAGCCGGTGAGGTGCATGTGCTCTTCGGCGAGAACGGCGCTGGCAAGACCACGCTAATCTCGCTTCTGGCCGGCGCGAACATGCCGTCCGAGGGCGAAATTCGTATGCATGGCCAGCCCTTGTCCCTCGCCTCCGTGTCCGACGCGCAGCACCGCGGCATCTATACGGTCTTCCAGGAATTTTCCCTCATTCCGACCATGAGCGTCGCGGCGAACATCTTCCTTGGCCGTGAACCCAAGATCGGCCCTTTCATCGATCATCGCGGGATGCGCCGGGAGGCCGCCCGAATGCTCGCCGAACGCGGCTTCGAAATGGACCCGTCGACAACAGTCGCGCAGCTCGCTCGTGCGCAGCAGCAGATGGTCGAGATCGCCAAGGCCTTTCATGGCGACCTGTCTGTTCTGATCCTCGATGAGCCAACTGCCTCGCTCAGTGACCGCGAGGTAGACAATCTTTTCGATTTTGTCCTGCGGATGAAGGCTGCGGGCCTCGGGATCATCTACATATCGCACCGGATCGACGAGTTTGCGCGCATCGCCGACCGGGTGACGGTGCTGCGCGACGGCGCGAAGATCGGCACCGTCGAAATGAACGAAACCAGTGAAGCCGCGCTGATCGAGATGATGGCGGGCCGCGCGATCTCGGACATCTACCCAACCGTCGCGCACGATCCGAAGGAAGTCGTGCTGGAGGTCGAGAATCTGCATGCCTGGGGGGTCGAGGGCGTCGACCTGCAGGTGCGCCGGGGAGAGATCCTTGGCCTTGCGGGGCTTGTGGGGGCCGGCAAGTCGCGCCTTTTCCGGGCGATGATGGGGCTCAACCCGATGACGGCGGGCAGTGTCCGGTTCATGGGTCGCGATGTCACCGGCCTATCGACCCGCCGGGTCATGGATGCTGGCATCGTTTATCTGACCTCGGACCGAAAGCACGAGGGGCTGAGCCTTGCGGCCACCGCGACGGAGAATGTCTCAATCGATCTGATGATGGGCATCTGCGGCAACGGACCCGTCATCCAGAAAGCCAAGGTCCGCCAGGAGCGCGCAAAGATTTTCGATCATGTCGAACTGCCAGACCGCTATCGCCACCGGGCAATTGCCCAACTGTCCGGCGGCAATCAGCAGAAGGTGCTTTTCGCAAAGAGCTTTTGCCACGGCAGCGAACTCTACATCTTCGATGAGCCCACGGTAGGTGTCGACATGGGCACGCGTGCGGCGCTCTACCGTTTGATCGGCGAGCTGGCGGAAGCCGGCAAGGCGGTCGTGCTGATCTCATCCGACCTGCCAGAGGTGATGAACCTTGCGCATCGGGTGGTGGTGATGGCCGGGGGCCGTGTGAGCGCCGAACTGAACGGCACGGAAATCAACGAATCCGCGATCCTGCGGCACTTCTTCCACGAAACCGGAGCATCCGCATGACGACGGCAACCAAGGCCAGCTTCTCGCCCCTGACTTTCGTGCGGGCGATCTTCATCCGAGTGGGCGTCTTGCCGTTCTTCCTCGCGGCGGCGCTGGTGATCTTCTCGCTGATGTCACAAGCGTTCCTGACCACGAACAACCTGATCAACGTGGGCCGGCAATCGGTTTATCTGATCCTGGTCTCGATGGGGCAGATGCTGGTCCTGATCTCGGGCGGGTTCGATCTGTCGGTGGGGATGGTCATCGCGCTCAGTTCGGTCGTGTCTGCAATGACGATGGTTGCGCTTCTGCCGATGTTCCCCGACGCCATCTGGATGGTGATCGCACTGGGGGCGCTGGCCGGGTTTGCCGTTGCCGCGGTCGTTGGCACGATCAATGGGGTCGGTGTCGCGGTTTTTGGCGTCTCGCCCTTTATCATGACGCTCGGCGTCGCCTCGGCCGGCGCGGGACTGGCGCTGTTCCTGACCGGGGGCGTGCCGGTGTCGAACCTGCCCGTCGTCTTCGGGGATACATTCGGCTTCGGACGCATCTGGAACATCCCGGTGCCGGTGATCATTGCGCTGATCTGCATAGCGTTGATGTGGATGTTCATGAGCCTGATGCGCCCGGGAGCGCAGATCTACGCGGTCGGCGGAAACATCAAGGCCGCGAACCTTTCCGGCATCGACACACGCCGGACGCTGATCCGAGTCTATGTCATGTGCGCCCTGCTTGCCGGGCTGACGGGGATCTTGCTGACGGCGCGCGTGGAATCGGGCGATGCGAACATGGGCAGCAGCATGGCATTGGAATCCATCGCCGCCTGCGTGATTGCCGGTGTGTCACTGCGTGGCGGCATCGGGCGGGTCGAGAATGTGGTTCTGGGCGGCTTCTTCATCATCCTGGTGCAGAACGGCATGAACCTCGCGCAGGTCAGCTCCTACATGCAGATGGTGCTTCTGGGCCTTTTGCTGATCCTGGCGGTGATCTTCGACCAGATGCGGTATCGGATGATCATGGGGCACCGCTAGGGGCGCGGGCGGCATCAGCGCATGGGATCCGAAAGCCGGTCGGCGAAGTGATCCAGCAACCGATGCTTCAGGATTTTCCCCGTCGGTGTTGCGGGTAGCTCGGTTGCGATGACATATGCGCCAGGGCGCTTGTAGGGGCTCAGACGATCGGCGACATGGGCTTTCAGTTCGGCGGCCGTCACCTCTGCGCCTTCGGCGACCAGGACGAAGGCAATGACATCCTCGTTGCCGCCTTCGATCTTGCGGCCGACGACCGCCGACTGGATCACGCGCGGGTGCTCGGTCAGTGCGGCCTCGACCTCGACGGGGTAGACGTTGAACCCGGATCGAATGATCAGCTCCTTTCGCCGTCCCACCACATGCAGCCGCCCTGCAGAATCCAGGCGTCCCAGATCTCCCGTCCGCAGAAAACCGTCTTCGCCAAGCACGGCCGCGGTTTCCTCGGGCTTGCGATAATAGCCGGTCATCACATGCGGCCCGCGGGTCAGGATCTCTCCCACCCCGTCTTCGGCTCCTGGCGGGATGTCGAGCCTGACCTCGACGCCGGGGAATGGCACGCCGACGCTGGTATCTTCGCATCCCAGACTGCTGCGCGTGACGGTGACCCCGGCGGTTGCCTCGGTCATACCGTAGCCGTTCTGCAGCGGAAGGCCGTAGAACCGTTCCGCGCGGCGCCGCAGTTCCGGGTCCAGCGGTGCGCCCCCTGAGGAGACGAATCGCAAAGCAACGCCTTCCAGGCGATCGATTCCACGGCTGCGCGCGTGATCGACGAGTAGCGCGTGCATCTGCGGGACGGCTGGTACGATCGTGACCCCAACCATCAGTGCGGCCAAGAGGCTATCGGGACGAAACCGCGGCTCCAGCCAGAGCTGCGCCCCAACCGTGGCGACCGCGGTGAGCATCGAGGCCAAGCCATAGACATGGGTCAGCGGCAGGGCCCCGTAGACAATGTCCGATGCTTGCATCGCCCGCATTTCGGATGACACCTGACCGGCGAAGAGCAGGTTCCCATGGCTCAGCATGACGCCCTTGGGCGTGCCGGTGGTGCCGGTGGTATAAAGAAGCGCGGCGACATGTTCCGTGCCCTCGCTGGAGGGTTCGGGCGTAACCGCGGCGGTTCCCGAGACCGCAACCGCATCGAGGGGGCCGTTCCGGGGGAGGGCGAGCTGGGTGGCGCCAGCGGCTTTGGCATGGGCGACCGCATCGGACGATGCGCCGGTCGTGTAAGCCGTCACGCGCGGGCCTGCATCAGCCGTGATGCGCTCAAGCTCGGGCCCGGCGGCGCGAGCATTGACCAGGACGGCCCAGGCGTCGAGCCGGCTGGTTGCGAAAAGAAGGGCCGCGAGCGATACCGAATTCTCGGCAACGATCAGCACGCGATCACCGGGGCGAACGCCCCGCGCGCGCAGTTCCGCTGACAGGTCACATGCCGCCTCGTGCAGTTCTCCCCATGTGACGTCGCGGCCATCGTGATCGCGCGCCATCCGCGCATTCGGCCGTTGTTCGGCGTGCCCCTCGATCAGTTGGTGAATGCGCGTGAGGGGCATGTTCTCAATCCTGACCCGGGGCCTGCTTGAAGACGCCGCTCGACGTCGCGATCAGGGTGCCGTCCGCGTGCTTGAGCTCGGCGTCGACGAAAATTGACTTGCGGCTGCCACCCGTGACGCGTCCCCTGGGCTCGACCCGGCCGGCACGACCCGGCGCGAGATAATTCGTGGTGATTGCCAGCGTCACGAAGGGCTTTCGTCCACTCGGATCGACCGTCAGGCTGGCGGTGATGCCGCTGACATTGTCGAGAAGCGTTGCAATGATGCCGCCATGGATCACGCCGATACGGTTCAGGTGGCGTTCGTCGGCTTCGAGCCAGCACCGCGCATGGCTGGGGTCACTGACATCGTTGACATAGCCGATCAACCGCTGGGCGCCCGTCTCGTCGCGGATCACGCCCGGCTCGGTCATGCGGCGCCCCGCGACAGGCGCATGAACCGTTCGAGGTGATGCTCGGCGTCGCCGAAGCGGTGGTCGATCATGACGAGCCGCTTGGCGATATGAGCAAGCTCGTATTCCTGGGTCATTGCGATGCCGCCGTGGATCTGGATCGTTTCTTCGGCGACCAGCCGCGCGACGCGACCTATCAGATTCTTTGCCGCGCTGACGTGCAACTCGCGCAGCTCGGGGTCGCGATGCAGATTTCCGGCCAGATTGATCACCGCCGAGCGCGCTTGCTCACGCTCGATCACCACATCCGCGATGCGATGCTGCAGTGCCTGGAATTTCCCGATCGGCTGGCCGAACTGCTTGCGGGTGCGCATGTAATCGAGGGTGAGGTCGATCGCGCTTTCCATCAGACCCAGCGCCTCGGCGCAGATCGCGGCTGTCGCGTGGGCCGCGCACCGCTCGATCGCCGGCCAGGCCGGAACGTCATCGCCCAACCGTTCGGCCGGGGCGCGTTCGAGCGTGATCTCGGCGGCGCGGCCGCCGCCCGTCAGGTCATAGTCTCGCATCGTGACGCCGGGCGCATCCGGGGCGACCAGATAGACGCGGATCCCTTGTCGCTCGTGCCCGTCAGTTGCGCGCGCTGCGACAAGAAGCAGATCGGCAGAGGGTGCATTGGCGACCACTGACTTGGCGCCGGTCAGGACCACGCCGCCGTCGCCATCGGGTTCGGCGCGGGTGGCGACTTGGTCGAGGTCATAGCGCCCCCCGGGCTCCAGGCCCGCGAAAGCCACCTGCAGTTCGCCGGCAATGATTTCCTCCAGCTTCTGTTTCTGAGCGTCACTGCCCAATTCGGCGATCAAGCCACCGCCCATGATGGCCGTCTCGACCAGTGGGTCGATCGCACCTGCGCGACCCATCTCCTCGAAGACGACCATGAGATCGAAGCCGCTACCGCCAAAGCCGCCATTGGCTTCGGAAAAGAGCGCCCCGATCACGCCCAGTTCCGCCAGACCGGACCAGAGCTTTTTCGAGTATCCCGCGGGTTCGGACAGAATCGCCTTGCGCTGTCCCGGGGCAAAATGGTCAGCAAGGTATCGGCGCAGACTGTCCTGCAGCATCCGGCGTTCGTCGGTATGAGAAAATTCCATTGCGGACCCCTCAGGTCTGGAGCAGCGTCTTGGCGATGATCGTCCGCTGGATCTCGTTCGAGCCGCCGTAGATCGACAGCTTGCGGTTGTTGAGATACTGCATCGTCAGCGGTGCGGCATAATCGGGTCCGACGGACTCGACGTTCGATCCAGCGTCCAGGGCCTCGGAGACGAAGGGCATAGCGTAAGGGCCCACCGCGCGCCGGGCCAGATCGTTGATCTCCTGCCGTATCTGCGTGCCCTTGATCTTCAGCATCGAGCTTTCCACGCCGGGTGCCTCGCCCGCCTTCGCTGCGGCGAGAACGCGCAGGTTCGTGGTCGCCATCGCCATCAGGTCGATTTCGACCGCGGCAATCCGCGCGGCAAAGAGCGGGTTCTCGATCAGCTTCTTGCCATTGGCGCGTTCCTGTTCGGCGATGCGTTTGAGCGCGGCAAGCCCGGCACGCGCAAAGCCTACCCCCGCGATGTTCGTCCGCTCATGCGTCAGCAGATATTTCGCATACGTCCAACCCTTGTTTTCCTCGCCCACAAGGTTCTCGGCGGGCACGCGCACGTCGTCGAAGAAGACTTCGTTCACCTCGGCCTCGCCGTCCAGCAGCTCGATCGGCCGGATGGTCACGCCCGGGCTCTTCATGTCGATCAGCAGGAAGGAAATCCCCTCCTGCGGCTTGGCCTTGGGGTCGGTCCTCACCAGGCAGAAAATCCAGTCGGCGTGTTGGCCGAGTGTCGTCCAGGTCTTCTGCCCATTGACAACATAGTGGTCGCCGTCGCGCACGGCCGCCGTTTTCAGCGAGGCAAGGTCCGAGCCGGCTCCGGGTTCGGAATAGCCTTGGCACCACCAGTCCTTGCCGTTCAGGATCCGTGGCAGGAAATGGTCCTGCTGCGCCTTTGATCCGAATTGCTGAAGGACGGGACCCAGCATCATGATGCCGAAGGGGACGATGCGCGGCGCGCAGGCGTTGGTCGTTTCCTCTTCGAAGATATGCCGCTCGACCGCGGTCCAGCCGCAGCCGCCAAATTCCTTCGGCCAGTTTCCGGCCAGCCAACCCCGCGCATGGAGGATCGCGTGCCATTCCTCGTAATCTTCCTTGGCCAGGCGATGGCCGCGGCGCACCTTGTCGGACAGTCGCGCAGGCAGCTTTTCTTTCAGGAACGTGCGGACTTCGTCGCGAAAGCCCCGCTCTGCATCGGTGAAGCTCAGGTCCATGGTGCGCTCCGTCAAAAGATTTCGAACAGGCCAGCGGCTCCCTGGCCGCCGCCAATGCACATTGTTACCACACCCCATCTGGCGCCGCGGCGCCGCCCTTCAAGCAGAAGGTGTCCGGTCATGCGGGCGCCTGTCATCCCGAAGGGATGACCGATCGCGATGGAGCCCCCGTTGACATTGAGCCGCTCGTCGGGAATGACCAGACGGTCACGGCAATAGAGGACCTGGCTGGCAAAGGCTTCGTTGAGCTCCCACAGGTCGATGTCAGACACGTTCAACCCGGCCCGTTCCAGCAATCTGGGGACAGCGAAGACGGGACCGATGCCCATCTCGTCGGGTTCGCAGCCCGCCACGGCGAAGCCGCGGAACGCGCCAAGTGGCTGCAATCCCGCCCATTCGGCCGCCGCACGTTCCATCAGCACCAGTGCCGCTGCGCCGTCGGACAATTGCGAGGCGTTGCCGGCGGTGATGTAGGCCCCGTCGCCCCGAACCGGCGTCAGGGCTTCCAGAGCCGCGCGGGTGGTCGAGGGGCGGTTGCATTCGTCAGCAGCCAGAGTGAGCGTCTTTTCCGACACGGTATCCGACGCCTTGTCGCGGACCTTCATGGTGACTTCCATGGGGACGATCTCGTCAGCGAAAAGGCCCGCGTCCTGCGCAGCCGCGATCCGTTGCTGCGAGCGAAGCGCGTAGTCGTCTTGTGCGGAGCGGCTGACCCCATAGCGCTCGGCGACGATATCGGCGGTCTCGATCATCGAGAGGTAAAGGTCCGGCCGCGCCTCTTCGATCCAGGGATCGCGGCTGTGCCGGGGGGGTGGGAGCACCAGGCTGATACTCTCCAGACCGCCGGCCAGCACCGCGTTCGCGCCATCCTGCACGATCGCGTGCGCACCCATCGCAACAGCCTGAAGCCCCGAGGCGCAAAACCGGTTCACGGTCGTTCCGGCGATGGAGACGGGAAGCTCTCCGCGCATCACGATCTGTCGGGCGATGTTGCCGCCGGTCACATGCTCGGGATAGCCGCATCCCCAGATGCTGTCCTCGATGATCGCGGGGTCGATACCGGCGCGCTCGACAGCGGCGCGCGCAGCATGCGCGCCCATTGTCGCCCCATGGGTTGCGTTGAACGCCCCGCGTCCGGCCTTGCCAATCGCGGTTCGCGCGGTCGAGACGATCACGGCTTCTCTCATCTTCGCGCATCCTGCTGTTCTGCCGGGCTTGCTAGTCGAGTGGGGCTGTCAGAAGGCCGGCATCGGTTTCCAGTGTCATTCGACGGCATTGGTGGCGGTCTTGTCAATCGGCGGGGCAGGGGCGCACAACTCTCGCGCGTTGGTTCGCTCATCCATCGCTGCGCCGAATGATCAGCGCGTCGAGCGCGACAGCACCCTGGCCCTTGGGACGAAGCAGAAACGGGTTGATGTCGATGCTCTCGACGGCATCCGCATGGGTTACGGCAAACTGTGAAAGCGTGACAATCGCCTTGGCGAGCGCGTCGGTGTCGGCCGGGGGGCGACCGCGAATCCCGGCAAAGATCTCCGCTCCGCGCAACTCACCGATCATCCGCTCTGCCTCTGCCAGGTCGATCGGTGCGCGGCGAAACGTGACATCGCCGAGCAGTTCAACCAGAACACCCCCGAGACCGAGGAGGACGACAGGACCAAATACCGGATCGCGCTGCACCCCGAGAATGGTCTCTATCGTGCCGGTATCTGCCCCTGCTTCCATCGGCGTGACCAGCACGCCCGAGAGGTGCGCGCCGGGGGCGAACGCACGCGCACGCTGCATGATCGTGGTGTAGCCTTCGGTGACGGCGACGGCATCAGCAAGCCCCAGCAGGACGCCACCGGCTTCGGTCTTGTGCAGGATATCGGGCGAGACGAGCTTCAACGCCACGGGCCGTCCGACG
>CAZKSE010000071.1:0-16807 GCA_964555305.1 uncultured Rhodobacter sp.
TAAGCCTCCATGTTCATGCCTGACTGTCCGGTCGAAATGGGGGCCAGTTCAAGGACTGGATCGATTTCAAATCGTCCCGTGCAACGAAGCCTGTCACGCTGACCGATCAGGTTCTGGGTGAAGGGGATGGTTTCACAAAGACGTTCCAGTTAATCAAAGCCTATCGATCTGGCGCGCAAAGCCTTAATCGCCCGATCACCAAGCCGATCCCTGAAACGATGCGGGTCGCCGTTGACGGAACTGAAGTGACCAGCTGGGAACTTGACGCAACTAGCGGAACGCTGCATTTCACGACGCCCCCCGCTGCGGGCGGAATTGTCACGGCAGGGTTCGAATTCGACGTACCGGTACGCTTCGACACTGATCTCATCCAGGTGTCTATGGCGAGTTTCGCTGCGGGCGAGATTCCCAAGATCCCGGTGATCGAGGTGCGCATATGAGCGCGACGACCACCCGGGCCCGTGCTTGGGCACTCTCCAGACGCGACGGGATAGTGATGGGCTTTACCGATCATGATCGTGACCTCGATTTTGAAGGGATCGTTTTTCATGCAGGCACTGGGATGACCGCGCGGGCCCTGATGCAAACGACCGGCCTTTCCGTCGACAACACCGAAGCCGCCGGTGCCCTGAGCAGTGTTGGCCTGACCGAGGTCGATATCCTTGCGGGGCGCTACGACGCTGCCACACTTCGCATCTGGGAGGTTGACTGGACCGATCCAAGTGAACGACAACTCCTGTTCCGTGGCACCTTGGGCGAAATCACACGAACTGGTGGCGCTTTCAGAGTGGAGCTGCGCGGTCTATCCGAAGCCCTCTCGCGCAGTGGCGGTCGCGTATTCGGTGCCCTTTGTCCCGCGGTTCTCGGCGATTCCGGCTGCCGGTTCGATCTGTCGACACCGGGTTACTTTGATGAGTGCGCAATAGACGCGGTCGACGAAAATGGCGCAATCCTTCAATTACCCGCGCTGCAGGCGTTCGAAGCAGGCTGGTTTGTGGACGGAACAGTTCGCTTCCTTGATGGCGCAGCGGCCGGGCTTGCCGCGCAGGTGCGTCAAGACAAACCAAGCGGTACACGCCGCCGGATCGAATTGTGGGGTGAGCCGGGTGCTGTCCCGGCAGCCGGGGATTTACTCCGGTTGACCGCAGGCTGCGACAAGCGATTCGTTACCTGCCGCGAGAAGTTTTCAAACCATCTCAATTTTCGCGGATTCCCCCATGTTCCCAGCGAGGATTGGTTGACGCTCCTTCCGAGGGACGGCGCGGTCCATGACGGCGGGCGACGGCAATGAGTAGACTTGTGCAGGCCGCGCACCGCTGGGTCGGCACACCCTATTGCCATCGCGCGGCTGTCAGGGGCGCCGGATGCGATTGTCTTGGCCTGTTGCGTGGCCTCATGCACGAGGTGGCTGGAAACGAACCCCACCCGTTTCCGCCGTATTCCGCCAGCTGGGCAGAATGCGGCGCGGGCGAACAGCTATGGGACGCGCTCAGGGTTCACTTGAACGAACTGGCCAGCGTTACTGAACTCGTGCCCGGCCAGATTCTCCTCTTCAGGATGCGCGAGACCGCGGCAGCGCGGCACCTGGGCATTCTGTCCCGCCACTCTGCGACCGAGGCAAGCTTCATCCACGCTTACGAGCGGCATGGCGTCATCGAGAGTCCACTGAGCCGTCCATGGAAGCGACGGATTGTGGCGCGCTTCGAGATGTGCTGCGGATAAGGAGGCCGGGCGAATGGCGACACTGGTTCTTTCAGCCGTTGGCGCCGCCGCAGGGGCGCAGGTCGGTGGTGCGGTCCTTGGTCTGTCGGGCGCCGTTATCGGACGGGCGCTGGGGGCGACGGTGGGGCGCGTCATCGATCAGCGACTGATGGGGCTTGGCTCGCGGGCGGTTGATCACGGCCGGATAGACCGCCTGCGGATCACCGGAGCGGGCGAAGGCCTGCCGTTGCCGCGGCTGTGGGGGCGCATGCGCGTTGCCGGTCACGTCATCTGGGCCTCGAACTTCGAAGAACACCGAGGCGCTTCGCGTCGGACGAAGGGTGGTCTCGGCCCACGCACGCAGGAGGCGTCACGCTACACGGTCAACCTTGCAATCGCCCTCTGCGAAGGAGAGATTTCGGGTATCGGGCGCGTTTGGGCCGATGGTGAACAGATTAGCCACCGCGATCTGAACCTGCGTCTCTACAACGGCAGCGAAGATCAGCTGCCCGACCCGTGCATCGAGGCGATCGAGGGGCAGGGCAGGGCACCGGCCTACCGTGGAACTGCCTATGTCGTCATGGAGGACCTGGACCTCGGACAGTTCGGAAACCGGATCCCGGGTTTTTCCTTCGAAATGCTCCGCCATGCGCAAGCACCAGGCCAGACAACGCTGAATGATGCCGTCCGTGCGGTAGCCTGGATGCCTGGTTCAGGCGAATATGCCCCTGCCACACGCCCGCTCGATCAGGATGAAGGGCTGGGCGCGCGGCGATTGATCAATGTGAACACACCTTCGGGCAGCTCGGATTTTTCTACGGCATTGTCCGCTTTGCAGGCCGAACTTCCCCGCGTCGGCTCGGGGCTGCTGGTCGTATCGTGGTTCGGCGACGATCTGCGCTGCAACGAATGTCAGATCCGGCCTAAAGTCGAAGTCGCGGTGCGCAAGGCCAGTCAGGACTGGCGCGTAAGCGGCGTTTCCCGCAGCTCGGCGCAGGTTCTTCCAAAGTTCGACGGCGCCTCGATCTATGGTGGCACCCCCTCGGATGCCTCAGTGCTTGAGGCGATCGCGGCATTGAATTCGGCTGACCAGAAGGTGGTCTTCTATCCCTTCATCTTGATGGAGCAACTTGCCGGCAACATGCGTCCGGATCCCTGGACGGCGAACCCGCCGCAGCCACCATTGCCTTGGCGGGGGCGCATCAGCTTGTCGCGTGCCCCAGGCGTCGAGGGCACGCCCGACCGAACAGTTGCGGCGGAAGCGGAAGTCGCGGCCTTTTTCGGCACGGTCGGCCCGGAGCATTTCACGATCCGGCCGGGTCGGGTCGTTTACACCGGCCCCGACGAATGGTCCTATCGCCGCTTCATTCTGCATTGTGCCGCGCTCTGCGCGGCTTCCGATGGCGTCGATGCTTTCTGCATCGGATCAGAGATGCGCGCGCTCACGCAGATCCGCGGGGCAGGGGACAGCTTTCCGGCGGTTGATGCGTTGATCGCGCTGGCGCATGATGCGCGCGCGATTCTGGGCCCTAACGTCAAGCTAACCTACGCCGCGGACTGGAGCGAGTACTTCGGCTATACGGACGACACCGGGAACCGCTACTTCCACCTCGATCCGCTCTGGGCCGATCCCGAAATCGACATCATCGGCATCGACAACTACATGCCGCTTTCCGATTGGCGCGACGGCGACGCTCATCTCGACGCCGCCAGCTGGCCGGGGATCCATGACCTCGATTATCTGAAGGCCAACGTCGCGGGGGGCGAGGGGTTTGACTGGTTCTACCCCGACGCTGATGCGCGCCAATCCCAATCCCGCAGCCCGATCACCGATGGCACAGCCGGGGAACCCTGGGTCTGGCGCTACAAGGATTTGCGCGCGTGGTGGGAGAACTCTCATCATGATCGGATCGATGGGGTGCGCATCGCGCAGGCCAGTCCTTGGCAGCCCCGCTCAAAACCCATCTGGTTCACCGAGATCGGCTGCGCGGCCATCGACAAGGGAACCAACCAGCCCAACAAGTTCCTTGATCCGAAGTCCTCGGAATCGAGCATTCCGTGGCAATCGACCGGGCAGCGCGATGACCTGATCCAGATGCAGTATCTTCGCGCCCTGGCCGAATATTGGACCGATCCGGCCAACAACCCCACCTCGCCGATTTATGGCGCCCCGATGCTCGACTGGGAAAGGGCCCATGTCTGGGCTTGGGACGCGCGGCCCTTCCCTTGGTTCCCCGGCCGGCGCGACCTCTGGACCGATGGCGACAATTGGGCGCGTGGGCATTGGATCACAGGCCGCGCGATGAACCAGCCCCTTGCCGCTGTCGTGGCCGAGATCTGTGAAGCCGCGGGCCTGCGCGACTACGATGTGCGGAACCTTCGTGGCGTGGTGCGCGGCTATGTGGTGCCCTCGACCCAGACGGGCAGGGCGATGCTGCAACCCCTGATGCTGGCCCACGGCTTCGAAGTGATCGAACGTGACGGGCGGCTGATCTTCCAGATGCGCAATGGCCGTCCTGTTCAGCGTATCACGAACGACGATCTGATCGCCCGCGATAGTGGCGATCTGGAAACGATCCGCGCCCCCGAACCGGAAGTACCAGGCCGGGTGCGCCTGACCTATATCGAGGCCGAGGGCGATTTCGACACCCGCGCGGCCGAAACCGTGTTGGCCGATCACGCGTCCAGCGACACGCAACAGAGCGAGCTGGCCCTCCTCATGACGCGAGCCGAGGCGCGGGCCATCGTCGCCCGCTGGATGGCAGAGGCGCGGATCGCGCGCGATGTCGCCCGCTTCAGCTTGCCGCCCTCTTCTACCTTGCGGGCAGGAGATGTGGTCACTCTCGACACCCCAGCGGGTGCCCGACATTACCGGATCGACCGAATGGAACTCACCGGAGCGCGCGAGGTCGAGGCCGTGCGTGTCGAGCCTGGCGTCTATCGCGCGGGCGATCCGGCAGAAGACCCGGTGCCGCTGCGGGTCCATGCGGCGCCCGCGCCGGTCACACCCCTTTTTCTGGACCTGCCACTCATACGCGGCGATGAGGTTCCGCACGCACCGCATCTGGCGATCGCGGCGCGCCCCTGGCCCGGCAGCGTTGCCGTCTTCGATTTCGCCGAAGGGGCCGACGAGCCCCCGCTCAACACGCTGATCTCGCGCCGGGCGCTTGTCGGCGCCACGCTGTCGCCCGTTGCGCGCGCCCGTGCCGGCGTCTGGGCACGCGCCGAGATGCTGGTGCAGCTACCCCATGACCTCGCTCTGTCTTCGGCAAGCTCAACCGGCGTGCTGGAGGGGGCGAATCTGATGGCCATAGGCAATGGCGCGGATTGGGAGCTATTTCAGTATGTCGAGGCGACGCCGGTGGCGCCCGGTGTCTGGCGTCTGCAACGCCTTCTTCGCGGGCTATTCGGGACCGAGGCGGTATCGCCCGACGGCTGGCCGGAAGGGAGCCCGATTATCCGTATCGACAACGCCCTTCGGCAGATCGACCTGCCGTTGAATCTGCGCAAGATCGATCGGCACTACCGCATCGGACCCGCTAGCCGTCCGGCGGATGATCCGGTCTATGTCAGCCAGATCGCCGCATTTCGCGGTGTCGGTCTACGCCCCTATGCGCCCGCGCATCTGCGTGCCCGCCGGGACTTGGACGGCGCGATCACGGCACGCTGGTTCCGCCGAGCGCGCACCGGGGGCGATGATTGGGACCTCTTTGACGTGCCGCTTAACGAGGAAGCCGAGCGTTATCTGCTGCGCATCGAAGTCGACGGTGCGATCCGACGCGAGGTTGTCCTGGCCGAACCGCACTGGACCTATGGCTCCGCGGCGCAAGCTGCCGACGCCGTTTCGCCGGGCGCCACTGTGGCCGTCGCGCAGATCTCGGACCGCTACGGGCCCGGCCCCTTCGCCCGGACAAGACTACCGGACTGATCCGGGCGTCGCCGCGAGCCGCGGCTGTGGCCGAGACTGCTCTGGAAATCGCGCCCGTTTTCGTTATCTATGGCAAACGGAGACGGAGGTTCCCATGTCCAAGGCGCCCCAGAAACTTGCCAAACTCGACCCGGTCTGGGCGCGCATCTGCGACGAGGCGCACCAGGCCGTTGCCGATGAGCCGCTGATTGGCGGGGTTTTGCACAACAGCCTGCTGCATCACCGCTCGATGGAGCGGGCGCTGGCCTATCGCTTCTCGTTGAAGCTCGCCTCGCAGGAGTTGAGCGAGCAGATCCTGCGCGAGATTGCCGAGGAAGCCTATGGCGCCGATCCCTGGTTGGGCGCGGCCGCGCGCGCCGATCTGGTGGCCGTCTATGACCGCGACCCGGCCTGCACGCGCTTCCTGCAACCGATCATGTTCTTCAAGGGTTATCAGGCGGTGCAGGCCTACCGTGTCGGGCACTGGCTCTGGCAGGAGCGTCGGCGCGACCTTTCGTATCTGGTGCAGATGCGCGTGTCCGAGGTCTTCGGCGTCGACATCCACCCGGCCGCGCGCATCGGCAAGGGCATCATGATCGACCACGCGCATTCGATCGTAATCGGTGAAACCGCGGTGGTGGGCGACAATGTCTCGATGCTGCATTCCGTCACGCTGGGCGGGACCGGCAAGGAAGACGGCGATCGGCATCCGAAGATTGGCGACGGCGTGCTGATCGGCGCGGGGGCAAAGGTGCTGGGCAATATCACCATCGGGCGGTGCACGCGGATCGCGGCGGGGTCGGTGGTTCTGTCGGACGTGCCGCCGTGCAAGACTGTGGCCGGCGTTCCGGCGCGCATCGTCGGCGAGGCGGGCTGCGATCAGCCAGCGCTGACGATGGATCAGCTGATCGCCAAGTAGCCCTGCGGCCGGGCGGGCCGCGGGGCAGGGGTCGTCAGTCACTCAGTCTGTGCCGAAGACGCGGGCGAAGATCGTGTCCACATGCTTGGTGTGATAGCCGAGGTCGAACTTCTCCTCGATCGCTTCTGCGGATAGGGCGGCGCGCACCTCCGGATCGGCGAGCAGCTCGGTCTTGAAGTCCTTGCCTTCTTCCCAGACCTTCATCGCGTTGCGCTGGACCAGGCGGTAGGCGTCCTCGCGGGTGACGCCGGCCTGGGTCAGCGCCAGAAGTACCCGCTGGCTCATCACAAGGCCGCGGAACTTGTTCATGTTGGCAAGCATGTTCTCGGGGTAGACGACCAGCTTCTCAATCACGCCGGCCAGTCGGTGCAGCGCGAAATCGAGCGTCACGGTGGCGTCGGGGCCGATCATCCGTTCGACCGAGGAATGGCTGATGTCCCGCTCGTGCCAGAGGGCGACGTTTTCCAGCGCCGGGATCACCATGCCGCGCACCAGCCGGGCGAGGCCGGTCAGGTTCTCGGTCAGGACGGGGTTGCGCTTGTGGGGCATCGCCGAGGAGCCCTTCTGCCCGGCCGAGAAGAATTCCTCGCCCTCCAGCACCTCAGTGCGCTGCATGTGGCGGATCTCGGTCGCGATATTCTCGATCGACGAGGCGATGACGCCGAGGGTGGCGAAGAACATCGCGTGGCGGTCGCGGGGGATGACCTGGGTCGAGATCGGCTCGGGCTCGAGGCCCATCTGCGCGCAGACATGCGCCTCGACCGCGGGGTCGATATTGGCGAAGGTGCCGACGGCGCCGGAGATCGCGCCAGTGCGGACCTCGTCGCGGGCGACTTCCAGACGGCGGCGGTTGCGCGCCATCTCGGCGTAGAAGCGGGCGAAGGTCAGGCCCATCGTCGTCGGCTCGGCGTGGATGCCGTGGCTGCGGCCGATGCGGACGGTGTCCTTGTGCTCATGGGCGCGGGACTTCAGCGCGGCGAGGACGCGGTCCATCCCGGCGAGCAGCAGATCGGCGGCGCGGACGAGCTGGATGTTGAGCGTGGTGTCGAGCACGTCCGAGGAGGTCATGCCCTGGTGGACGAAGCGGGCCTCATCGCTGCCCACGATCTCGGCCAGATGGGTGAGAAAGGCGATAACGTCGTGCTTGGTCACGGCCTCGATCTCGTCGATGCGGGCGACATCGAATTCGGTGTCCTTCGCCTTCCAGACGGCCTGCGCGTTCGCGCGCGGGATCACGCCCAGCTCGGCCATGGCGTCGCAGGCATGGGCCTCGATCTCGAACCAGATGCGGAACTTGGTTTCGGGCGACCAGATGGCGACCATTTCGGGGCGGGAATAGCGGGGGATCATCGCGGACCTCTCGGGCTGGAATGGCGGCCTGATAGACCGGCGGGGCAGGGGCTGCAAGCCGGAGACGCGGCCCCCCCGATGCGGTCAGCCGGGCGAAAAGGGCAACGGTCCGCATGTGGACCGAAAGGCAAGAGTTTGTATTTTTGGAATAAAATCCGTGATCTTAACCTGAAATCAACATCTTCGGCACGCCCTCAGCCGGTCAGCGCGCGGGCAATGGCGGCGGCAAGGCGGGCGTTCGAAAGCACCAGCGCGATATTGGCCTGAAGTGACCGCCCCTCGGTGATGGCGAAGATACGGTCCAGCAGGAAGGGAGTAACCTCCTTTGCGGCGATGCCCTGCACCGCGGCCTCGGCGAGCGCGGCCTCGACGGCGGGGACGATGTCCTCGAGCGGGATCTCGGCCTCGGCCGGGATGGGGTTGGCAACGAGTTGCCCGCCGGACAACCCCAGCGTCGTGCGCATCCGGTGGGCGGCGGCGATGTCCTCGGCCCGGTCCATCCGCAGCGGGGCGCGCAGGCCGGAATCGCGCGACCAGAAGGCCGGGAAGGCGTCCTGCCCGAAAGCGATGACCGGCACGCCCAGGGTTTCCAGCACCTCCAGCGTCTTGGGCAGGTCGAGGATCGCCTTGGCCCCGGCGGCGACCACCGTGACCGGGGTGTGCGCCAGTTCCTGAAGGTCGGCGGAGATGTCGAAGCTGAGTTCGGCCCCGCGGTGCACCCCGCCGATGCCGCCGGTGGCAAAGACCGCGATCCCTGCGAGATGCGCGCAGATCATCGTTGCGGCGACCGTCGTGGCCCCGGTCCGGCCGGTGGCAAGGCAGGCCGCCAGATCGGCGCGGCTGAGTTTCAGGACATCGCGCGCCTGACCGAGTGCGTCGAGTTCCGCATCGGTCAGCCCGACGCGGATGCGGCCACCCGTCACCGCGATGGTGGCGGGAACAGCGCCGGCTGCGCGCACCGCCTCTTCGACGGCGCGGGCGGTTTCAACATTTTGTGGCCAGGGCATTCCGTGGGTGATGATCGTCGATTCCAGCGCGACGACGGGGGGGCCGGCTTTCAGCGCGGCGGCGACATCGGGCGACAGGGCAAGCAGATCGTGCATTCAGGCAACCTCTCCGGCGACATGGGCGGCGGCAGCGTCCTGCGCCTGGGCAAGGGCGGCCATACGGTCCGCGCCGCGCGTCTCGGCCACGATATGCGCGGCCATGAACGTATCGCCCGCGCCGGTGACGCGCGCCACCTGCACCTCGCGCGCGGGGCGGGTCAGGGGTGCAGCGTCGGCGCAGGCATCGGTCGAATCGCGCGCCCCGTCGGTGACCAGCGCGCGGGCAGCGCCGCGTGCCACCAGCGCCTCGGCCGCCGCGCGGCTCTCGGTGAAATGCGCCTGGCAGAGGATCCCGGCCTCTTCAAGGTTCACATAGAGCGTGGCGCGGGCATGGCGCAGGAAGGGCAGCAGGCGTTCGGCCTTGCCCGGGCTGGCGGGGGCGACGCGCAGATCGGCGGCGGAAAAGACCGGCGAGGACGCGATCTGATCAAGCAGCGCCACGGTCAGGTTTCCGTCCAGCGCCACCGGCCCGGCCCAGGGCGCCGCCGCGTGGCCCAGCCGCCCGTCCGAGAGTGGGGCAAGGATCTTGGCGCCCGCGGCCTCCAGCGAATGGGCATCGGCGATGGCGGCGATCAGCCCGTTCGCGCCTTCGATCGCCATGTAGCGGTCGGTGGGCAGGTCGTCGGACCGGTAGGCAAAGGCGGTGATCACGCCCAACGCCTCGGCCGCGGCGATCAGCTCGTCGCCCTCGGCATCGCGGCCGATCGCGGTCAGCACGCCCGGGCGCAGGCCGAAACGCGCCAGCGTCATCGCGATGTTCATGGCGACGCCGCCGGGCAACCGGCTGATCCGGCCCGGCACGTCCGAGCCCAGCCGCATCTGCGCCGCCGACCGGCCGATCACGTCCCACAGGACAGAGCCGACGCAGAGGATATCGGGGTGGGGCGCGGGCGCGTTCATGCCGGTTCCGTGTGCAGGACCCGACAGGGATAGGGCCATCCCCGGCCCTGCGGCAAGCGGTTTCGGCCCGTCAGCTGCGAACGAAGCGCAGGATCAGTGCGCGGTCGTCGGCATGGTCGGGGTCGTGGCGGGCGGCATCGCCGGTGTAGATCGGCACCTCGTCGAGCGAGACGTCGCGCACTGTCTCGCCCAGGGCCTGAAGGGCGGCGGGAAAGCCGCGGCTTTGCCAGATCCCGGCATTGACCGAAAGTGCGACGCGCGCGCCGGGCAGGGCCAGCGTCAGCAGCGGGCGCAGCGCCTCGGGACCGACATGGCCATGGGTGAAGGTGCCCGAGCTGACGATGCCGCGATATACCGGCGAGAGGTTCAGATGCCGCGTCACGTCGCCGGCGATAAGCGTGCTGTAGCAGCCCTTGGCGCGGGCGCGCTCCAGCATCTCGGGCGACAGGTCGATGCCGTCGACCAGCCCCTGAAAGCCAAGCCCGCGCAGCGCCGCGCCAAGAAGCCCCGTGCCCGCGCCCACGTCCAGCACCGGCCCCTCGCCACCCATGTCCATGAAGGCCGAGGCCACCTGCGCAGGCAGCACATAACCCATGTCCGCGGCGAAGTCGGCATCATAGCTGTCGGCCCAGTCGGCATAGAGCTTCAGGCAATCCTCGGGGGTCTTGAGCGCATAGGCGCCCGAAAGGTCAGGTCTGGACATGGGTCGATTAGGCCATGTCGCGGCGCGGGGTTCAAGCCTTGAAGCCACTTGCACGCCCCGCACAAACGGGGTATGGCGCGCGGACTTCACAGGCGGGGCAGGGCCCATGCGGGGAGACATCCCGCAGCGGTCCACCGGTTGGGCGAAAGCCCTGAGGCCCCGCTCAGGCGCAAACCGGAAAGGAAAACGATATGGCGCTTCCCGATTTTTCCCTGCGTCAGCTGCTTGAAGCTGGCGTTCACTTCGGCCACCAGACCCAGCGCTGGAACCCGCGCATGGGCCCGTTCATCTACGGCGAACGCAACGGCATCCACATCATCGACCTGACGCAGACCGTCCCCTTGCTGGACCAGGCGCTGCAGGTCGTGCGCGACACCGTCGCCAAGAACGGCCGCATCCTGTTCGTCGGCACCAAGCGCCAGGCGCAGAAACCGGTGGCCGAGGCCGCCGAGAAATGCGCGCAGTACTACATCAACCACCGCTGGTTGGGCGGCACGCTGACCAACTGGAAGACCGTATCGCAGTCGATTCAGCGTCTGAAGGCGCTCGATGAACAGCTCGACAGCGGCGCCGAAGGGCTGACCAAGAAAGAACGCCTGGGGATGGAGCGCGAGCAGGCGAAGCTTCAGGCCAGCCTGGGCGGGATCCGCGAGATGGGCGGCGTGCCGGATCTGCTGTTCGTCATCGACGTGAACAAGGAAGACCTGGCCATCGCCGAAGCCAAGAAGCTGGGCATCCCGGTCGTCGCCGTCGTCGACACCAACTGCCCGCCCGAAGGTGTGACGCACATCATCCCGGGCAACGACGACGCCGCGCGCGCCATCAGCCTTTACTGCGATCTGGTAAGCCGCGCCGCGCTCGACGGGATGTCGGCGCAGATGGGCGCCGCCGGTGTCGATCTGGGTGCCCTGGAAGAGGCCCCGGTCGAGGAAACCCTGACCGAGGAAGCCGCGCAGGCCTGAGCCCGCCGTCACCCAAACGTCATGGGGCGGGCCCAGGCTCGCCCCGCCGCAATTCAGTAGAGGAGACTCACCATGGCGATTACCGCTGCACAGGTGAAGGAACTGCGCGATTCCACCGGCGCCGGCATGATGGACGCCAAGAAGGCGCTGAGCGAAACCAATGGCGACATGGAAGCCGCGGTTGACTGGCTGCGCACCAAGGGCTTGGCGAAGGCGGCCAAGAAGGCCGACCGCATCGCCGCCGAGGGCCTTGTGGGCGTTGAAGTCGAGGGGGGCCGCGGCGTCGCGGTCGAAGTGAACTCGGAAACCGATTTCGTCGCCAAGAACGCCGATTTCCAGCAACTCGTCCGCTCGGTCACCAAGGCCGCGCTGGGGGCCGATGACCTGGAGGGGCTGAAGGGCGCCGACATGGGCGGCAAGACCGTCGAGGCCGCGCTGACCGGCGCCATCGCCACCATCGGCGAGAACATGACCCTGCGCCGCATGACCAAGATCGAGGGCGACACGGTTGCGGCCTATGTCCACAACGCAGCAGCCGACGGTCTGGGCAAGATCGGCGTGCTGGTCGCGCTGAAGGGTGCCGACAACGGGATCGGCAAGCAGATCGCCATGCATATCGCCGCCACCGCGCCGATGTCGCTGTCGGAAGCCGACCTCGACCCGGCGGTGCTGGAGCGTGAGCGCGAAGTGCAGACGCAGAAGGCGCTGGAAGAAAACGCCACCGCCGCCAAGCCGAAGCCCGACGCGGTCATCCACAACAACATCATCCCCGGCCGGATGAAGAAGTATCTGGAGGAAGTGACGCTTCTGGGCCAGAAATTCGTCATCAATCCCGACATCACCGTCGAGCAGGCGGCCAAGGACGCGGGGGTCGAGATCCTGGGCTTCGTGCGCATGGCCGTGGGCGAGGGGATCGAGAAGAAGGAAGAGGATTTCGCCGCCGAGGTCGCCAAGACCCTCGCTGGCTGAAGCCATCGACCGACTAAACCGGGGGCGCGTCATCGCAGGATGGCGCGCCTTTTTCCATGCGCCCGTGTCTTTCTATGCGCCCGTGTCGGCCGCCGGCCCCAGGGACGCATGGCGGCGACGCCGAGATACGGTATACTCGCCGTCATTCCGAAGGAGCGTGACCTCATGTCCGACGCAATCGAGGCGCTCAGGCGCCGTTATCCCGATGCCGTGACCTTTCGCTTCGGCGACAATCCGGCACTTTGCGACGAATTGCTTTCGCTGGTCCGCGCGGGGCGCAAACTCGCCACCTTCAACGCGCTGCGTGATATCCAGAACGGAGAATCCATGCCATGCCCGGCGGCGGGATATCGCGCTGGACTGGGACGGCGCGCCGGCCCTAGTCATCGAAACCCTGGAGGTGGTGCCCTGCCGCTTTTGCGAGGTCACTGAAGAAATGGCACTGGCTGAGGGCGAGGATGAGAGCCTTGCCGGCTGGCAAGAAAACCATCGTGCATATTTCGCGCGCAACGGCGGCTTTGCGCCGGAGATGGAGCTCATCTGGGAGCGCTTCGCCCTTGTCGAGGATCTGAAGGAGACGGCACCGTGAGCGACCAACGACCCTGGCATGAAGGGGCGTGCCATTGCGGCGAGGTGAGGTTCCGGGTGCGGCTGAGCGACGGGTTCCGCACCGCCCGCCGCTGTTCGTGCAGCTTTTGCCGTATGCGCGGCGCGATCGCGGTCTCGGCGCAGTTGCCGGACATCGAAATCCTTGCCGGCCAGGACATGCTGACGCTCTACCAGTTCAACACCGGCACCGCGAAGCACTATTTCTGCAAGCGATGCGGGATCTACACGCATCATCAGCGCCGCTCCGACCCCGGGCAATACGGCGTCAATGTCGCCTGCCTTGCCGGCGTCAGCCCCTTCGATTTTCCCGAGGTGCCGGTGCTGGATGGCGTCGCGCATCCGTCGGACACGCAGGCGGGGCCGAAGATGGCCGGGGTGCTTCGCTTCCTGCCTGACTGACGGGGCGGCGCGGCCCGCGCGCCCGATCGGCAATCCGGTCAGGCGCCGGGCTTACGCACCTCGTGGCGCGGTCGGGCGAGCGTGGCGCGGGTCAGGGCCGGGGCCAATGCCTCCATCGCGTCGAACTGGGTCAGATAAAGCCCATCGACATGGTCCAGGAAATCGCTGCGCCGCAGCCGGTCCATCACCGGGCCCTTCACCTCGGACAGATGCAGGCTGACGCCGGCGTCGCGCAGCTTGGCGCGCAGCATCTCCAGGCTTTCCAGCGCCGAGGCGTCCACTTCGTTCACCGCCGAGAACATCAGGACGAGGTGGCGCAGGTCCGGATTGGTCGCGATCTTCTCCTGCACCAGGTCTTCCAGATAGCGCGCATTGGGAAAATAGAGGCTTTCATCGACCCTTAGCGTCAGAACCTCAGGCGTGGTGACAACCTCGTAGCGGTTGATGTTGCGGAAATGACCGGTGCCGGGGACCTGACCCACCTCGGCCACATGCGGGCGCGAAGTGCGCCACAGATGCAGCCCCAGCGACAGGCCGACACCCGCCAAGAGACCCTGCTCGACGCCCATTGTCAGCGTCACCGCCATCGTCGCCGCCATTGCCGCGCCATCCGCCCGGCTATAGGCCCAGGCGCGGGGCAGGGCGCGGAGATCCAGAAGCGAGGCGACCGCCACGATGATGATCGCCGCCAGCGTCGCGTTGGGCAGGTAGTAGAGCAGGGGGGTCAGAGCCAGCAGTGCCGCCCCGATCATCAGCGCCGTCAGCGCCCCGGCCGCGCGGGTCTCAGCCCCGGCCTCGAAATTGACGATGGAGCGGGAGAGCCCCCCGGTGACTGGCATCGCCTGCATGACGCCCGCGCCCAGGTTCGCCGCGCCAAGCGCGATCAGTTCACGGTTGGGGTCGATGGATTGGCGCTTCTTCGCCGCCAGCGTCTGCGCGATGGAGATCGACTCGACATAGCCCACCAGCGCGATCATCGCGGCTGGCACCAGCAGGAACGTGATCAGGTCGCGGTCGAAGGCGGGCAGCTCCAGCGCCGGCAGGCCCTGCGGGATGGCGCCCACGATGCGCACGCCCTGCGCGTCGAGCCCCAGCGCCCAGACCGCGAGCGTGGAGACCAGCACCGCCAGGAAAAGCCCGCCACGCGCCAGAAGGGCGGCCATATCCCCCTTCAACCCCAGCCGACGCAGCAGCGGCGCCAGCCCCTTGCGCGACCAGAAAAGAAAGCCCAGCACCAACGCCGACAGCACCAGCGTCGGCCCATGCAGCCCGCCCAGGTTGGCGATGATCGAGGGGATGACCTCGGGCAGGGTCTTGCCGGTGGTGGTGATGCCCAGAAGGTGGCGCAACTGGCTGGCGGCGATCAGGATACCGGCGGCGGTGATGAACCCCGAGATCACCGGATGGCTGAGGAAATTCGCGACGAAACCCAGCCGCAGGACGCCCATCACCAGCATGAGCGCACCTGAGATCAGCGCGATCCAGAGCGCCGCCAGATGGTAGCCCGGCGAGCCGATCTCGGCCACGCTGCCGGCCGCGGCGGCGGTCATCAGCGCCACCACCGCCACCGGCCCGACCGCCAGCACCGGCGAGGTTCCGAGCGCGGCATAGATCAGAAGCGGCAGGATCGCGCCGTAAAGCCCCGCCTGCGGCGGCAGACCCGCCAGCAGCGCATAGGCCATGCCCTGCGGGATCAGCATGACGGTCACGACCAGCGCGGCGATCAGGTCGCCGGAAAGCTGGTGCCGCGAATAACCGCGGCCCTGCCAGGACAGGGAAGAACGAAGGGCGGACATGGCGAAGGCCTCGGAGATTGGCTCGTTGGGGCCTATATACGCCTCAGTCTATATATTTCAAGTAATGAATGTATAATGCCGTATCAGGCAAGGCTGGCACCGGCCGACAGTTCGGCCGCGCGGCGGATGGCGGCGATGTTCGCGCCATAGGCTTCGGGCGCGTCGACCGTCCCGCCCTTGAAGACCGCAGAGCCGGCGACCAGCACATCCGCACCGGCGCGCGCGACCAGAGGTGCTGTCTCGGGCGTAACGCCGCCGTCGATCTCGATATGGATGGGGCGATCGCCGATCAGCGCGCGCAGGGCGCGGATCTTGGCGCTCAGGTCGATGAACTTCTGCCCGCCGAAGCCGGGGTTCACCGTCATCACGCAGACAAGGTCGGTCAGGTCCAGCAGATGCGCGACCGCGTCGATCCCGGTGCCGGGGTTCAGCGCAAGGCCGGCTTTCCTGCCAGTCGCGCGAATGGCTTGCAGCGTGCGGTGAATATGCGGGCCGGCTTCCAGATGGGCGGTGATGATGTCGGCGCCAGCCTCGGCGAAGGCCTCGATATAGGCATCGACCGGAGCGATCATCAGATGCACGTCCATGACGGTGCGCACATGCGGCCGGATCGCCTTGACCATCGCCGGGCCGAACGTGAGGTTCGGAACGAAATGGCCGTCCATGACATCGACATGCACCCAATCCGCGCCCTGAGCCTCGATCGCGCGGCATTCTGCGCCGAAGGCGGCGAAGTCGGCGGACAGGATCGACGGGGCGATCTTGATGGCACGGTCGAAGGGCATGGCAGGGGTCCGTAGCTGGGGCTGTGGCTGGCCAGAGATGTCGCCGCCGGACTACGCCAAAGCAGGCAGCACGTCCATATCAAAGCCGCAACGGGGCGTCACGCGCACGCATCCGCTATTCCGATAATCTGTATTATGTAATATATTTATGCTAGAGAGGATTAGCTGCGCATTCATTCACGCAACTTATCAATCGGTTGTCGAACAGCGTTGCGATGCCCCCTTAATGCGCCGATTGGACGAACACCCTCGTTGGGTGCAGCATGCCCGCCATGTAGGTTCCCACTGCCACGGCCGTTCCCTGGTAACTTCCCCAGCAGGTCTCGCCAAATTCCGCCGCCGACCGGACGACCGCGCCGGGATTGCCGTTGCGCACCCGTGCGACGCCCTCAGCGCTCAGCGTGACTTCGGGCAGATCCGAGAGCGCGGCCTCGATCGGCAGCAGATGCGCGTCCAGCTCCGGCGTGCCGGCCAGCGCCTCGATCTGCTCCAGCGTCAGGCCGTTCTCGGCGCGGAACGGCCCCGACCAGCTGCGCCGCAACCAGGTGACATGGCCGTGGCAACCCAGATCGCGGCCCAGGTCGCGCGCGATCGAGCGGACATAACCGCCCTTGCCGCAGACCATCTCCAACTCGGCGCTGTCGGCATCGGGCCGCGCGACCAGTTCCAGCCGCTCCACCCAGAGCGGACGCGCGGCCAGT
>CAZKSE010000072.1:0-16797 GCA_964555305.1 uncultured Rhodobacter sp.
GGAGCGGATCGAGGTATCGATCATCTTCGAGCCCACTTTGACAATAAGACCGCCAATGAGCGATTCATCGACGGCGACATTCAGTTTAACTTTCTTGCCGAAACGCTCTTTCAGCGTCGCAGCCAGCGCATCTGCCTGCGCCTTGGTCAGGACCGTGGCCGAGGTGACTTCGGCCGAAACCTCGCCCTTATCGTCCGCAATCATTTGGCGCAGCGCGGAGAGAAGCTGCGGCACTGCAAACAGGCGGCGATTCTGCGCCATCAGGCCCAGTGTGCCGGCCATCGTCTGCGACAGCTCCATCTTTTTAGCCAGCGCAGACATCACGTTGCGCTGCTCATCCCGCGAATAGAGGGGCGAGGTCATCATGCCTCGCACATCCTCGCTTTCGGTGAGTGCGGCCTCCAGTGCATCGACATCCGCTTCGAGCGCCTTGAGCGCCTTTTCCTCGCGGGCGAGATCGAACACGGCGGTGGCATAGCGCTGGGCAATGCCGGACGAAATCGAAGCTGATTCGGACACGTCCATCCTTCCGATGTCTGGTCGCCCAACGGCCACGCGCCTGGCCCGGGCAGCAGGGTGCAAACGACGGCGCGGCACCCGGAAATCGGCGCGTCTCTAGCAGAGCTATCACAGCCCCGCAACCGTGAAGGCGGCGAAAGCGATACCGTAGAGTGGTGTTAGCGCAGATAGCGCTTCAAAGGGTCACCAAAGAGCACCGGGCGCGCGGTGTCAGTCGCCGTCGGGCAGGCCGTGGCTGCGGTCATAGCCGCTGGCGGGCGTCGGTACCCAACCCGTCAACGCCTCGGGCTTTGTGGCGAAGACCTCCACCCGCAGGGGATGGCAGCGCGCCGCGTCCGAAGAATGCTCCGCCCCGCAATCCCCGCCCGGACAGGCCGAGAGTACGCCCAGCAGGTCCATTTCGGCGAAGAATTCGATATGATCGCCGGCCCGGGCGGGACTGGCCTTCATGAAGTACTGGCCTGTATCGGCGGTGAACCCGGTACACATGAAGACGTTGAGCACGTCATGAACCATCGCCTCGGCCCGCGCGGCGGCGAATCCCTCCGCGACCAGCGCCCGCGTCAGGTTCGAATGGCAGCAATGGTGATACTGCGCCCCGCCGGACAGAAGGTGGTGCGTGTAGGGATCGCAGCGCGTTCCGATCACGTCATGCACGCGCCCACCGAACGCATCGACGCCGTACCAGTCCAGGCTGTCGGCGATCACCGTCGCCATCGGGCGCAACCAGGGAAAGTTCGACCACATCCGCCCGCCCACCGAAAGATGCGTGCCGTGCAGTGCCCGGGTTTTGCCGGAATAGAAGCGCTCATGAGGATTTGCGGCGTTGAAAAGGTTCAGAT
The DNA here is from genome assembly GCA_964555305.1 of uncultured Rhodobacter sp. Classification (GTDB taxonomy): domain Bacteria; phylum Pseudomonadota; class Alphaproteobacteria; order Rhodobacterales; family Rhodobacteraceae; genus Pararhodobacter. Next base: position 1,362 of record CAZKSE010000072.1, read on the forward strand.
CGCCGACCTGCGCGCCCTCGGGGCAGGAAATACGGAAGTAGCCACCGGCGGGCACGCGGAAGCACGCGGCGCTGCGAGGGGCTACGGTGACTGCGTCAATCGGCCGCGCCCCGGTGCGCGCCTGATGATAGAGCGTCAGGTCGGGCAGCGGCAAGGTGTCGGTCGGGTAGCAGATCACCGGGGGCACCGCGCGGCGGGCATCGGCATCGGCTGGCGGATGTGTCATGTACACTCCGTGTCGCGGGAAACTGTGGGCACAGACTGTGGCCAGAAAAGTGCGCCAGCCCCGCTGTGTCAAGGTGAAGCCGGTACAGGGGGGTGACAACTCCACCGCGTCCCGGTTAACGAAATCTAAACTCTAGCGGGTGTGTCTGGAGCCTGGACTTGAACGATCCAACCGATGTGAGTGCATGCAGGTCGTCCAAAACCTGAGCCCGCTTTCGCCGGACGCCGCGGTCGGGGTGTATCCGATCGTCGTCGACGCGTTGGGCCGACTGTTGCGGGCTGAGCCGACCGCGCTGGACGGCGCGATCGATCATGTGCTGGCGCAGATCGGGATGCTGGCCGGCGCCTGCCGCGCGTACCTTTTCCTGCAAGACGGGCTGACTTGGTCGAACACGCACGAGTGGTGCGCCGCGGGCGTCCAGCCGGTCAAGGAACTGATGCAGAATGTTCCGCTGCAGGATTCCGCCCCGGTCCCCGAAATCATGAGCAGCGGTCGCATGTTGCAGATCGATTCGGTCGCCGATCTGCCCGACGAGCCGCTGCGCGATCTGCTGCAGATGCAGGGGATCCTGTCGATGCTGGTGGTGCCGCTGTCGCGCGATGGCGCGTTCAGGGGGTTGATTGGCTTTGATCGAGTTCGCCGCGCCGCGCCTTTCTCCACCTCGGATGTCTGGCTTCTGCGGACCATGTCGGATGGGTTGATGTCGGCAATCTCGCGCCAGCGGGCCGAGGCGGCGCTGCAGGAAGCGCGCGATGATCAGGCCGAGACACTGGACCGGCTGCGCGCCACCCTTGCCGCCATGCCCGAAATCGTGCTCGAGATAGACGACGAAGGCCGGTGCATCGATTTCCACGTCTCGCGCCCCGATCTGCTGCGCGAGTCGCCGCAGAAGATCGTGGGAAAGACGCTGGAGGAAACGCTTCCCGCCGATGTCGCGGCCCTTCAGCGGCAGGCCATGGCCGAAGCACGCACGAACGGCATCGCCACCGCACCGATCTACCGGCTGCATACCGGCGGCGCGCTGCGCGCCTTTCACCTGACGGTCGCGCGTCGCCAGCGGGTCGGCCGAAGCGGCGCGGGCTTTGTCTTCCGCATTCGCGACGTGACCGAAGAACAGGCGCGTGCGGAGGAAAACACCATGCTGGGCGAGGTCGTCCGGCGAATGCACAGCGCCGCGGTCGTCACCGACCCCGACCTGAGCCCCCGCTGGATCAACCCGGCATTGGAAGCGCGCACCGGGATCACCCTGGCGCAATTGCAGCAGATGTCGTTCGCCGATTTCCTGCAAACAGCCGACCACGACCCCGCGCAGACGCAGTCGATCCAGGAGGCCCTGACGCGCCGCGAGTCGATCCGGGCAGAGATCCCGCGACGGGACCGCGAAGGGCAGCTCTATTGGGTCGATGTGGATTTCCAGCCGCTGTTTGCCGCCGACGGCAGTTTCGAGGGATACCTGATCCTGTCCGCCGACATCACCGAGCGCAAGCGCAAGGACGCCGAGGTCGAGCGGCTGGGCCGCGAAGCCGCCGAAGCGCATGGCCGCGTCGAACAGGCGATTGAGGCGTTGCAGGACGGATTTGTCCTGTTCGATGCCGACAACCGGCTGGTCCTGTGCAACTCGCGCTACCGCGAACTCAATGCCGAGGTGGCCGATATCCTCATCCCGGGCGTCTCACTGACCGAGATCATCGAGACCGGCTATGAACGCGGCATGTACGATTGCACCGCCGACGAGCTGGAGGCGCAGAGGCAGCGGTTCCTCGGCACGATGCAGGAGGATTCGGTCGAGTTCGAGCTGTCCTACCGCAATGGGCGGAGCATCAGGCTCTGCGGCAAGCGGCTGCCCGATGGCGGGCATGTCGGCCTGCGTATCGATGTCACCGCCATCCGCGAGGCCGAGCGCCGGCTGAGCGAAATCATCCAGGGTGCCCGGATCGGCACGTCCGAGCTGGATCTGGAGACCGATCAGGAAGTGGTCAACAGCTACTGGGCCGAGATGCTGGGGTTTGAACCCGGAACCTTGACCGAAATCAGCCAGGAAATGTGGGACAGCCTGGTCCACCCGGAAGACCGCGACCCCGTCATGGCGGGCATCTTGCGGATCAAGGCAGGCGACTGCGACAGCTTCGAGGCCGAGTATCGGCTGCGCCACACGGACGGACATTGGGTTCATGTGCTCGAACGCGGTCGCGTCAGCCGCCGCGATGCCGATGGGCGCCCTCGGCGCCTCAGCGGGGTGACCATCGATCTCACCAGTCAGCGCGCGGCCGAGGAAAAGCTCCACCAGATCCTCGAGGCAACAGCCGTCGGGGTATGGGAGTTGAACAACCTGACCGGCGAGGTCCTGGTGGACGAGCAATATGCCGCCACGCTGGGCTACACCCGCGCCGAGATGGGCGTGATGACCCAGGCGAAGTTCGAGGCACTGGTGCACCCGGACGATCTGCCGAAACTCTATGCGAATGTCGCCAATCTCTATGCATCGGGTCAGCGCAGCGTTTCGCATGAATTCCGCATGCGCCACCGTGACGGTCACTGGATCTGGGTCCTGTCGAAAGCGCAGGTGACACGCTGGGCAAGGCCGGGGGCGCCGGCGGGCGAAAACGGGGTGCTGCTGGATATCACCGAACACAAGCTACGCGAATTTGCGCTGGCCGAAGCCAAGGACGAACTGGAAAAGGCCCTTGCCGCCCGGCAGGAAGCCGAGCAACGCATCGCCGATATCGCGGATGTCAGCGAGGACTGGTTCTGGGAACAGGATGCCGAGCTGCGCTTCAGCTACGTCTCAAGCGGCTTCGAACGCGCCACCGGGGTCAGGGCAGACCGAATCCTTGGCCGGACCCGGCACGAGCTGAACGCCAATTCGGAAGCGCGATTGAGCGCCGATTGGGAAGAACTGCGTCGGCGCACCGGGGCGCGCGAAAGCTATGCCGATTTCATCTACCGGATCGGCAACGACGCCGATGGCCGGCCCATCTGGATCCGGGTCAGCGGGGCACCGCATTTCGCCGCGGATGGCACCTTCCTTGGCTATCGCGGTGTCGGATCAAACGTCAGCGCCCTGGTCATCGCGACCGAACGGGCCGAAGCGGCGAGCCGCGCAAAATCCCGTTTCCTTGCCAACATGAGCCACGAGTTGCGCACGCCGCTGACCGGGGTTCTGGGTATGGCGGAACTTCTGGGCGACACCCGGATCAGTGACGAGCAGCGCCGGATGGTCGACACGATCCGCGATTCGGGTGAAGGGCTGCTGGCGATCCTGAACGACATCCTCGATCTGGCCAAGATCGAGGCGGGAAAGCTGGTTCTGGAAAGCTACCCCTTCGCGCCCGCGGACCTCGCGCAACGCGTCGCCGCGCTCTACGGCGCCCATGCCGAGACAAAGGGGCTGGACCTGCAAGTCAGCGCCGGCCCGGAAAGCGCATCGATGCGACTGGGTGACCGGAACCGCATCCTTCAGATCCTGAACAACCTCATCGGCAATGCGCTGAAATTCACCGAAACCGGCCGCGTATGTGTCGATGTTTCTGTGGCGCCGGAGGACATGCTGCAGCTGCGCGTCCAGGACACCGGGATCGGCATGACCGCCGCGCAGGCAGCGCGCGTCTTCGATGAATTCGAGCAGGCCGAGGGTTCGACCGCGCGGCGCTTCGGCGGGACCGGGCTGGGCCTGTCGATCACCCGCCGGCTTGTGCAGCTGATGGGCGGCAAGATCGCTCTGCAAAGCACCCCGGGCGAAGGCACGCTTGTCGAGGTGAGCATCCCCGCTTCGCGCGCGACCGATCACCGCGCCCGCCCTGCCCCGGCGATCGGCGATCTTCAGGGGCTGCGCGTGCTGGTGGCGGACGACAACATGACCAACCGGCGCATCCTTGAGGGAATGCTGTGCGGGCTTGGGCTGGAGGTCACGCTGGTCAATGACGGCCGCGCAGCGCTCGACACGTTCCAACCCGGGGCATTCGATCTTCTGCTTCTCGACATCGCCATGCCCGAGCTGGACGGGATCGAGGCGCTAGACCGTATCCGCAACCGCGAACGGGCCGCGGGGACGCACCCGACGCCGGCGATTGCGGTTACCGCGAACGCCATGCAGCATCAGGTCGCGCAGTATCTGGCGGCCGGCTTTGCCGATCACGTCGCCAAACCCTTTCGCAAGGCCGCCTTGGCCGAGGCGATCACGCGGCATACGGAACTGCGTCTCGACGCTTCGGCGTGACGGTATCAGCCGCCGCGCGCTGCCTGACGGCGCATCATCAACCCGGCGATCAGCACCGATAGCGCCACGATAGCGATGATGATCGTGGCCAGCGCGTTGACATCCGGACTGACCCCCAGGCGGACCTTGGAGAAGATCACCATCGGCAAGGTCGAAGCGCCGGGGCCCGAGACGAAGCTCGCGATCACCAGATCATCCAGCGAGAGGGTGAAGGCCAGAAGCCAACCCGCGACCAGCGCAGGCGCGATCACCGGCAGCGTGATGTCGAAGAAGACCCGCACCGGCCCTGCCCCCAGATCGCGGGCGGCCTCTTCCAGGCTTTCGTCCATGTCGCGCAGGCGGGACTGGGCGATCACCGCCACGAAGGCCGCGCAGAAGGTCGTGTGGGCGATGATAATCGTGATCAGCCCGCGCCCCGCCGGCCAGCCCAGGATCAGTTCCATCGATACGAACAGCAGAAGCAACGAGAGCCCGGTGATGACCTCGGGCATGACCAACGGTGCGGTCGCCATGCCGGTAAGCAACAGCCGGCCACGGAAGGAGCCGAAGCGGGTGAGCACGAAAGCCGCGAGCGTGCCGATGACCGTCGCCACGGTGGCCGAGGCAAAAGCCACCTGCAGGCTGATCCAGGCCGCGCCCAGGATCTGCCGGTCTCGGATCAACTCGCCATACCAGCGGGTCGAGAAACCGCCCCAGACGGTAACCAGCCGGCTTTCGTTGAAGGAAAAGACCACAAGCGAGATGATGGGCGCGTAGAGGAACACGAAGCCCAGCAGAACTGCGAAGGGCAGGAACCAGCCGCGGCGCATCAGTCAAGCTCCCGGCGATTCTGGACCGATTGCAGCCACATGATCGGCGCCACCACCAGAAACAGCATGACGATGGCCACGGCCGAGGCCACCGGCCAGTCGCGGCTGGAGAAGAACTCGTCCCACAGCACCCGGCCGATCATCAGCGTGTCGGGCCCACCCAGAAGCGCTGGGATGACGTATTCCCCGATGGCCGGGATGAAGACCAGCATCGAGCCCGCGATGATCCCGGGCACCGACAATGGCAGCGTCACCGTGAAGAACGTCACCATCGGCGAGGCGCCAAGATCGGCAGCGGCCTCTAGATGCGCGCTGTCGAGCTTCGTCAGATTGGCGTAGAGCGGCAGGATCATGAACGGCAGGTAGGTGTAGACGATCCCGATCAGGACGGCGAAATCGGTCTGCAGCATGACCAGCGGCTGATCGATGATCCCCGTGCTGAGAAGGATGTTGTTGATCACCCCCTCGCGCCGCAGGAACCCCATCCAAGCATAGACGCGTAGCAGGAAGCTGGTCCAGAACGGCAGGATCACCATCAAAAGCAGGATCGAACGCCGCGGCTCGGGCGAGCGGGCGATGTAATAGGCGATGGGATAGCCGAACAGCAGCGCGAAGATCGTCGAGATCACCGCGATCCGGATCGAGGAAAGATAGGCATTTCGGTAAAGCGCGTCCTCCAGAAGAAAGCGATAGTTCTCAAGGCTCGCGATGATCTCCAGCCCGCCGTCCGGACCGCGTTCGAAAAGTGGTGTATAGGGTGGGCGGGCGATGATCGCCTCGGCCAGTGAGATGCGGCCGAGGACGAAGAAGGGGACCAGGAAGAAGACCAGAAACCAGAGCATCGGCACGGCGACGACCAGCGTACGCCCGGTGATCCCCAGCCATCCCAGCCCCCGCGCGGTGCCCCGCCAGAGCGCACTGTCGGTCAGCGCGCTCATTCGGTCAGCACCCTTGCCGCGCCGGGCGTCCAGCTCAGGAACACCGGCTCGTCCCAGCTGATCGGATCCTCGTCGCGCAACTGGTTGGACTGGGTCACGCGCAGAACGCGCCCGCTCTCGAGCCGCACCCGGAAATTCGACATGTGACCCATATAGCCTACCTCCTCGACCATGGCAGGCAGGACGTTCGCGGCATTCTGGGGACGTTCCCGCCCAAGGCGGATGCGTTCGGGGCGCAGCGCGAGCCAGACCTGCTGGTTGCGACTGAGGCCCGGGCGTGGCGTCGTGACGACCGGACCCAGTTCCTCGGTCCGGATGCGCATGAGATCGGGCGCGGCGGTATCCACGCGGCCCTCGAACAGGTTGACCGAGCCGATGAAATCGGCGACGAACCGCGAATTCGGCTCCTCGTAGATCTCGCGCGGCTCACCGACCTGGCGGATCTGGCCGTCGTTCATCACGCCGATCCGGGTGGCCAGCGTCATCGCCTCGTCCTGATCATGGGTGACGACGATGAACGTCACGCCGAGCGTTTCCTGAATGCGGATCAGTTCGAACTGGGTCTCCTCGCGCAGTTTCTTGTCGAGCGCTCCCAGTGGCTCGTCCAGCAGCAGAAGCTTCGGCTGCTTGACCAGCGCCCTTGCCAGCGCCACGCGCTGCCGTTGCCCCCCCGACAGCTGGTGCGGCTTGCGCTTGGCCAGCGTCTCCAGCTTCACCAGCTTCAGCATCTCGGCGACACGCGCATAGGCTTCGCGCTTCGACTTGCCCTCGCGCAAGAGACCGTAGGCCACGTTCTTCTCGACCGTCATGTGCGGAAAGAGCGCGTAGGACTGGAACATCATGTTCGTCGGGCGCTTGTCGGGCGGCACGCCGGCCATGTCCTGCCCGTCGATCAGGATCTGCCCCTCGCTCGGGGCCTCGAACCCGGCGAGCATCCGCAGAAGCGTGGACTTGCCGCAGCCTGAACCGCCGAGAAGGCAGAAAAGCTCACCCCGGAAGATGTCGAGGCTGACGTTATCGACGGCGGTGAAGGCGCCGAAACGCTTGGTGATCCCGCGGATCGAGATGAAGGGGCGCGCGTCAGGGTCGCGCCACGGGCGCGTGTCGGCGGCGAGGGCGGCGGCCGGGGCGGACTGGGGCATGCGGGGCTCGACCATGAGAAAGCCCCGCCGGCTGGGCCGGCGGGGCGGGTTGGGTTACTGCCCGGTGCGCACGCGCGTCCAGAGCCGGGTGACCAGCCGGTCGGTCCGCCCGTCATAGGTTACACCGGTGAACAGCGTCTCGCTCACTTCGTCGGTCGGGTAGATCGCGGGGTCCTCGCGAATCTCCTCGTCGACGAATTCAAGCGCCGCGGCATTGGCGTTGGGATACCAGACATAGTTGGTGATCGCCGCACTGACCTCGGGCTGCATGATGAAATTGATAAAGGCATGCGCGTTCTCGGGGTTCGGCGCATCCGCCGGGATGACCAGCATGTCGAACCACTGCATCGCGCCTTCCTCGGGGATGGCATACCAGACATTGACGTCTCGCCCCGCCTCGTGGGCCCGCTCGGCGGCCTGGAGCACATCGCCCGACCAGCCGACCGCCACGCAGATCTCGCCGTTCGCGAGGTCCGAGATGTATTGCGACGAATGGAAGTAGCGCACCGTGTCGCGCACCCCCATCATCATCTCGGTCGCCGCCTCGAAATCCTCGGCAGCAGTCGATTGCGGGTCGCGGCCCATCCACGCCAGCGCCGCCGGATACATGTCGGTCGGCGAATCGAGCCATGCGATGCCGCAATCGGCCAGTTGGCCGGCAATCTCCGGATCGAAGACCATGGCCCAGGTGTCGACCTCGAAATCCTCGCCCAGCCGTTCGGCGACCATGTCGATGTTGTAGCCGATGCCGGTGGTGCCCCACATGTAGATGACACCGTGCTCGTTGTCGGGGTCATGGCTGGCCGCTGCGGCCATCAGGCGTTCATCCATGTTCGACAGGTTCGGCAACAGGTCGCGGTTGAGCGGCTGATAGACCCCCGCTGCGATCTGCCGTTGCATGAAGGTCGCCGTCGGCACCACCACGTCGAAACCCGAGGAGCCGGCCAGAAGCCGCGCTTCCAGCGTGTCGTTGCTGTCGTAGACGTCGTAGACGACGCGGATGCCGGTTTCCTCGGTGAACTGCTGCAACACTTCGTCGGTGATGTAATCCGACCAGTTGAATACGTTGACCACCCCCTGCGCCTGCGCGGATCCGGCCAGCGCGACCAGCGCCACAGCGGCGGAATTGAGGAAGATCGCCTTGCGGCTCGTCATGTGTCAGTCTCCCTGTTCATGCCGGCGCGGCGGCCGCGCGCAGCTTTTCGTTGCAGCCGAAGGCTGCGAAGAATCGGGCGAAACTTCAAGTCCGTTTACCAGCGCGGCTCCGCGTGCAGGGTCACGAAACGGCCAGTCTCGCCGGCTCTTCCAGACAGTAGTTGGCGAAATCTGCCGCGACAAGCGGCGCGCACGCCTGCCAATCGGGGTCGGCTCAGGTGTCCAGAATCCGGGCGATGCGGTCGGCAAGGGCGGCGGGCTGCGCAAAGAAGGGGGAATGCGCGCAGGACAGTTCGCTGACGCGCGCCGGGTACAGGATGCGCGCCATCTGCCGCTGATAGTCGGGCGGGATGGTCCGGTCATCGGCACAGACGATGTAATGCGATTGCAGCGCATCATGGTCGGGCGCGCGCTCCAGCGGTGTTTCCTGCGGTGCGGCCGCCTGGGCGCAAAGATGCGCGCGCGCGAACTCCGCCGTGCCGGGCGGGCAGTCATGGTAGAAGACGCGCTCCTGCCAGTCCTCGGCGATGGTGAAGCTGATCCCGTCGTCGTTGCGGCGGATCGCGGGCATGAGCGGCTGGCTCGGCGCGGCCCGGCGCATGTCGGCCAGCGACTGTCCCGGCACCGGCAGATAGGCGCAAAGGTAGATGAGTTTCGCCACCGCCGTGGGCGCCCGCAGCGCCGCCGCGGTGATCGGGTAGCCGCCCATCGAATGCCCCAACAGCACGGCACGCCCGCCCATCTCGTTGATGGCGCGAAGGATGGCATCGGCATAGGCGTCGAGCGTCACGTCGGGCAGCGGTGTTCGGTCCTCGCCGTGGCCCGGCAGGTCGATGGCCCGCGCCGTGATCCCCCGAGCGGCCAGTTCCGGCAACAGATCGCGCCAGCACCAGGCCCCGTGACAGGAGCCGTGGACTAGAAGAAGCGGCGTGTCGGACCTGCTCATCGGCTTAGCCCAGATGCCCGGTTTCCGTGATGAAGGCGTTCAGGATCGCGGCATAGGCCTCGGGCTGATCGACGCAGGGCAGATGGCCAGAGCCCCGGATCAGCGCAAACCGGCTGCCGGGGATCAGGTCCACCGTCTCGCGCACCAGGTCGGGCGGGGTGGAGCCGTCCTCGGACCCGGCGATGCCGAGCGCCGGCAACCGCAGTCCCGATGTGGGCGTGTAGAAATCCGTGCCGGCTATCGCGGCAGAGCAGCCGGCGTAGCCCGCCGCCGGGGTGCGTTCCAGCATGTGGCGCCAGGCCTGGCATTCGTCGCTCTCGCGGAAGGCCGGCGGAAACCAGCGTTCCATCACCGCATCCGACAAGCCTGCCACGCCCTGCGTCTCGACGGTTGCGATCCGATCTTCCCACATCGCGGGCGTGCCGATCTTGGCGGCCGTGTTCGACAGCACCAGTGCGCGCACCTGGTCGAGGCGCTTGACCGCCAGCCCCTGCGCCACCATGCCCCCGATCGACAGGCCGACGAGCAGCACCTCGCGCAGGCGCAGATGGTCGAGCAGACGCTCCAGATCGCGGATCAGAGCCCCCATCGAGTACGGCGCGGGCGGCGCATCCGACAGCCCGTGCCCGCGCATGTCATAGCGCACGATCTTCAATCCCGCCGGCAGGAACGGCACGAGCTTGTCCCAGAGCCGCAAATCGGTGCCCAGCGAATTGGCAAAGACCACCGGCGCTCCCTCCTCGGGCCCGTCGATCCGGTAGTGCAGGCGCAGATCGCCCAGATCGGCCATCAGCATGAAGATCCTCCATCGCACGGGGCTGCGCCGACCTGTCTGACGGCTTTCCCGGCCAAGGGCAAGCCGGCCACGGAGAACGCGCCCTTGCCAGCGGCGCGCAAAGTGTCAGATCTAGAGGCGCACACAGAGACGGATTGATCATGACCGACCTACCTGCCCCGACGCGCCCCGAGGTGCTGGACTTCCTGCTGACCCGCCGCTCCCGGCCCGCCAAGATGCTGCGCGCGCCCGGGCCTGACCGCGCGACGCTGGAGCGGCTTCTGACCGCCGCCGCGCGCGTCCCCGATCACGGCAAGCTGGAGCCTTGGCGCTTCCTGGTGCTCGAACGCGCCGCGCTCGACCGTCTGGCCACGCTTTGCGCCGACCGGGGAACCGCCTTGGCCGAAGCGCCCGACAAGATCGAGAAGGCCGCCGCCACCTTTCGCGATTCGCCCTTCGCGGTGGCGGTGATCGCCTCGCCCAAGCCCTCGGACAAGATCCCCGAGATCGAGCAGCTTCTGTCGGCCGGGGCGGTCTGCTTGAGCCTGGTGAACGCGGCGCTGGCCCAGGGATACGGTGCCTGCTGGCTCTCGGGATATGCGGCGCATGACGCCGAATTCGGTGCCCGGGGCCTGGGGCTGGCGCCGCATGAGCGCGTTGCCGGGTTCATCCATATCGGCACAACAGAGGCCAGCCCGCCGGACCGCCCGCGCCCCGATATCGGCTCGATCACCACCTGGGCCGAGCGCTGAGCCCTCAGCCGCGGGTGGCGCGGTAGAAGATGTCGATATCGTCGATGCCGATCAGCCCTGACAGGATGATCGCCGCGATGATCGCCCAGATCACAAGGCTGACGCCGGTGGTGACCTTCAGCCTCCGGCGCATCTGCGGGTCGTGCGGGGCCGATTCGTGGGTGCCGGGCACGACATGGCCGGCCTCGCCCTGGGTGGTCAGACGCAGCGGCAGCACCACGAAGAGCGTCAGAAACCAGACGATCGCGTAAAGCACAAAGGCCGAGAAAAGCGTCATCAGACCTGCTCCAGTTCAACAAGGCAGCCGTTGAAATCCTTCGGATGAAGGAACAGGACAGGCTTTCCATGCGCACCGATCTTCGGCTCGCCGGTGCCGAGGACGCGCGCGCCCTGCGCCTTCAGCCGGTCGCGCGCGGCCAGAATGTCCTCGACCTCGTAGCAGATGTGATGAATGCCGCCGGCAGGGTTCTTTTCCAGGAAGCCCTTGATCGGACTGTCTTCGCCCAAGGGGTAGAGCAGTTCGATCTTGGTGTTGGGCAGGGTGATGAAGACCACCGTGACGCCGTGCTCGGGCTCGTCCTGCGGGGCGCCGACCTGGGCGCCCAACGTGCTGCGGTACTGCTCGGCCGCGGCCTCCAGATCGGGCACGGCGATGGCGACATGGTTCAGGCGTCCGATCATGGGCGGCCTCCTTTCCAACTTTGTCCCGGTGATAGGCACGCAAGCGCCCGCATGGCAAGCCGCGGCAAGCGTGTTAACGGCGCATTAGGGAAAACGCCGCAGGCTTTCCCAGCTTCGTTGGAGCCTGCGCCATGCCACCGACCGGCCCACCCGACCTGCCCAGCCCCGCCGCGCTGCCCGCGCTTCTGGCGATTTCCGCCCGCCCCCAGACCATGCTTCTGGTCGAGGACAGCCGCTTCGCCGCCGAAGTCGTGCGGCTGATCTGCCGGCGTGCCGGGATCCGCCTGCGCCGCGCCGAGACGCTGGAGGCCGCGCGCCAGCACCTGCGTGCGTATCAGCCGGAACTGGCGCTGATCGATCTGGGCCTGCCGGATGGATCGGGCCTGGGCCTGATCGCCGAGCTCGACGCGCTTGAACCGCGGCGGCCGCGCATCGTCGGAACCTCCGGGGAGAGCGGGCTGGAACAAGCGGCGCTGGCCGCGGGGGCAGACGCGTTCTGCGCCAAACCGCTCGATCTGACGGGGCAACTGGACGTGATCCTTGGTGCGACGCCCCCCCCGGGCCGGTTTCTGAGGCGCGATGCCGAGTGCACCAGCGGCGCGGGCAATGGCCGAGACGTCACCGCCGATCCAATGGCCCTGCATGACGACCTGCGCCGCGCGCATCTGCTGCTCATGGAGGGTCGGCGCGTCTGCTACGCCGGGCAATTCGTCGGCGGGATCGCCCGCAGCCTGAACGATGCCGGCCTCATCGCCGCCGCCGGCCAGGCCGAGCGAAGTGGCCGTCGCCGCCCGCTTCTGGCCGCGCTGCACGCGCGGATGCAGGCCGGTCCCGCGATCTGAAAGCGCTTCGCGTGGCGTTTGGATCAGGCGACGTTCTGAAGCTGGGTCTGCGCGGTCACCCCCAAGGCGTGACAGACATCGCGGGTCAGTTGAGCACGGTTGAGCGTGTAGAAATGCAGCTGCTCGACCCCTTCGCCCATCAGCGTGTCGCAAAGCTCGGTGCAGAGCGCCGTAGCCAGAAGCTGCTCGCGTCCGTCGCGCGCAGCTTTGTCGAAGGCGTCGTCCAGCCAGGCGGGGACGGTTGCCCCCGTTGCCAGCGCGAAGCGCCGGATCCCTGACCAGTTCTCGATCGGAATGATGCCGGGCACGATCTTGGCGGCGTCGATCCCTTCGCGCACGCAGGCATCGCGGAAGCGCAGGAATGTCTCTGGTTCAAAGAAGAACTGGGTGATGGCGCTGTCGGCCCCAGCCTCGAATTTCCGCTTAAGCCAATGGATGTCGGCTGTGGCATCCGCGGCTTCGGGATGCGGCTCAGGATAGGCGCCGACGCGCAGGTTGAAGTCGCCCGCCCCCTTCAGCGCCGCGATCAGCTCGACCGAATCGGCAAAGCCTTCGGGATGCGGCGTGAACCGGCCCTGACCCTTTGGCGGGTCGCCCCTGAGGGCGACGATCTCGCGCACGCCGGCCTCGGCATAGGCGCGGGCAATGGCCAGCGTCTCCTCCCGGGTGGCATCGACGCAGGTCAGATGCGCGGCGACGTTCAGACCGAACTCGCGGCCGATGGTGGTGACGGCCTCGTGCGTCAGTTGCCGCGTCGTGCCCCCCGCGCCATAAGTGACGGATACGAACTCGGGCGACAGCGGGGCCAACATGCGCACCGTGTCCCACAGCCGGAAGCTGGCCTCCAGCGACTTCGGCGGGAAGAATTCGAACGAGACGCGCGGTGCGGGCATGGGTCGGCTCCTGTTGACCCCCTCTTGTTGCATGTGCAGCAATGTGAGACAAATTCATTGTTCTCATCATCTCCATGAGGCTGGACGCATAATGCATCTGGAATTTCGCCATCTTCGCACGATCCGGGCGATCCATCAGGCCGGGGGCGTCGGCAAGGCGGCCGAGATCCTGAACATCACCCAATCCGCGCTCAGCCACCAGCTTAAGGGGCTCGAGGACCAGTGCGGGGTCGAGCTTTTCGTTCGTCGCACCAAGCCCTTGCGCTTGTCGGCAGCCGGCATGAAGCTTCTGCGCCTGGCCGAGGACGTGCTGCCCCGGATCGACGCCCTGGAGGATGAATTTCGCGCCCTCGTCTCGGGCAAGTCCGGCCGGCTGCATATCGCCATCGAATGTCATGCCTGTTTCGAATGGCTTTTCCCGGTGCTCGAAAAGTTCCGCCATGCCTGGCCGGATGTGGACGTGGACATTCGCCCCGGCCTCGCGTTCGGCGCGCTGCCCGCGCTGGTGCGTGAAGAAGTCGATCTGGTCGTCTCCTCCGACCCCGAAGAGATCGATGGCGTCACCTTCACGCCCCTTTTCGACTATGAGCCGCGCTTCGTTGCCGCCGCCAATCACCCCCTCGCCACTAAACCCTTTATCGAGGCCGAGGATTTCCGCGCCGAGGTGTTGATCACCTATCCCGTGGAACGCGCGCGGCTGGATGTCTTCACCGGGCTGCTGACGCCCGCCAAGGTCGAACCCCGCGCCATCCGCCAGGTGGAGCTGACCGCCGTGATCCTGCTGCTGGTCGCCTCGGGGCGCGGGGTGGCGGTGCTGCCCGACTGGGTCCTGCGCGAGGTCAAGTATTCCTCGGACTATGTCACCCGGCCGCTGACCGAGACGGGCATGACCAAGCGGCTTTATGCCGCGACCCGTGACGAGGATACGACCAAACCCTTCATGGCCCATGTCCTGCGGTTGGCGCGGACCGAGCCGGTCAAACTGCAAAGGGGATAAGGGACAGGATGGCGCGGATCGTGGTGCTGACCGGGGCGGGGATCTCGGCCGAAAGCGGGCTCGGAACATTCCGCGATGAAGGCGGACTGTGGACGGAATACGACCTGGAGGAGGTGGCAACGCCACAAGGCTTTCACCGGAACCCCGCCCTTGTCCATGCCTTCTACAACGCCCGCCGCAAGTACTGCGCCGAGGCCGCGCCCAATCCCGCGCACGCAGCCCTCGCCAGGCTGGAAGCGGCACTGCCCGGGCAGGTGCTGATTGTGACGCAGAATGTCGACGACCTGCACCACCGCGCCGGGTCGAAGAACGTGATCCAGATGCACGGCGCGCTGATGCGGGCGCGCTGCGCGGCCTGCGACCATGTCTGGGACGCACCGCTTGAAATGTCACCCGACGATCCCTGCCCCGACTGCCGCCGCCCGGCCACCCGACCCGATGTGGTCTGGTTCGGCGAGATTCCCTATCACATGGAGCGGATCGCGGCGGAACTGGACGACTGCGCATATTTCGCGGCTATCGGCACCTCGGGTCAGGTCTGGCCGGCGGCTGGCTTCGTGATGGAAGCCCACGCCGCAGGGGCCCATTGCACCGAGATGAACCTTACACGGACCGACGTGTCGGGCGATTTCGACGCGCATCTGCTCGGACCGGCAAGCCGGGTCGTGCCGGACTGGGTGGACCGGTTGCTCGGCGATAAATAATATCCAGTCTATTATTTAT
The DNA here is from genome assembly GCA_964555305.1 of uncultured Rhodobacter sp. Lineage (GTDB taxonomy): Bacteria > Pseudomonadota > Alphaproteobacteria > Rhodobacterales > Rhodobacteraceae > Pararhodobacter. The sequence goes on from CAZKSE010000072.1 coordinate 16,457, forward strand.
CCGCAGGCTTCGGGAACCACCGCATCGAGCCGGCCGTTCCGGCGCCTATTCGGTCACCACCCCACAGGCAACCCGCGCCCCCGCATCCCCGGTGGCCAGCGTATCCTCGTCAGGTTGGTCGGCGTAGCGTTCGGGGATATGCGCGTGATTGTCGGGGTCGGCATGAATGATGACGGCAGCACCGTCACCATCGAGCAGATCCGCGACCGTCATGCGGTCTGTCGCGACGCGCATGCTGGCCGTTCCGTCGGCCATCACCAGAAGGTTCGGCAGATCCCCCGCGTGATCGGCGTGGTCCGCGCCGTCCGGATTGAAATGCCCCCCGGCCGAGGAGAAATCAG